>JBJEVK010000078.1:0-51895 GCA_051884295.1 Akkermansia sp. | reverse complement strand
GATTTGGCTCTCTGAGCCCCATTCCTCCCACCAGCGGATTTGAAACAGACCCCACATGGCGCAATCGGTACGATTTTTTACTTTTCTATCGGCGCATTTTGATGTATAAGCGGGAGCGTTGCCTCCGATGAGGGCTCTCTCCCCGTCTCGGTCTGCGGCACGCGCATCTCTCTTTTCACCATACACGACTATGAGTTCATCCTTTCTGCCGGCTCAGTACGCCCATCCTTACGACATTGATCCCCGCTACAGCAAGTCCGTCGCCTACTTCTGCATGGAGTACGCCATCGACAACGTGTTCAAGATCTACTCGGGCGGTCTGGGCTACCTGGCCGGGTCGCACATGCGTTCGGCGGGTGCACTGCGCCAAAACCTTGTCGGCGTAGGTATTCTGTGGTCCTACGGCTACTACAACCAAATCCGCGCGGAGGACGGCTCCATGGCCGTGCAGTACCGCCGCAAGGAATACAGCTTCCTGGAGGACCACAATATCAAGTTCCTCATCCGCATCTGCGGCGCCCCCGTGTGGGTCAAGGCCTACTTCCTGCGCCCCGAAACCTTCGGCACCGCGCCGATGTTCTTCCTCTCCACCGACCTGCCCGAGAACGATGATCTCTCGCGCAGCATCACCCAGCGCCTGTACGACTCCAACCCCATGACGCGCATCTCGCAGTACATCGTGCTGGGGCGCGGCGGTGCCCGCCTCTTTGAGGAGCTGGGAGTGGAGCCGGAAATCTACCACATGAACGAGGCGCACGCCATCGGCGCTGCCTTCAACATGCTGGCGCGCAACGGCGGCGATGTGGAGGCCGTGCGCAAGCGCTTCGTCTTTACCACCCACACGCCGGAGGAAGCGGGCAACGAGAAGATGGACATCAACCTCATGGCCAACTTCTCCTTCTTCGACGGGCTGACCCTCGACCAAGTGCGCCGCATGCTCAAGCTCGACCCCAACGAGCAGAGCTTCAACTACAGCTTGGCGGCGCTGCGGCTCTCGCACATCGCCAACGGCGTCTCCGCCCTGCACGGTGAAGTCTCGCGCCAGATGTGGAAGGACTACAGCGATATCTGCCCCATCACCCACGTCACCAACGCGCAGAACCGCGAATACTGGCAGGATCCTGAGCTGGCCGAGGCCTATGCCGCCGGCGACCGCAAGGCCTTCCTCAACCGCAAGCGCGCCCTCAAGAAAGAGCTCTTCCGCACCGTGGGCGAGCAAATCGGACACCTCTTTGACCAGGACACGCTCACCATTGTCTGGGCGCGCCGTTTCGCCGCCTACAAACGCCCGGGGCTCATCACGGAGAACCCCGTTATGTTCGAGCGCATGTTGCAGCGCACCAACCGCCCCGTGCAGATGATTTGGGCGGGCAAACCCTTCCCGACGGACTTTGCGGCGGTCGATATCTTCAACCGTCTCAACCGACTGAGCGACAAGTATCCGCGCTGCGCCGTGCTCACGGGCTACGAACTGGGACTCAGCCGCCTGCTCAAGGACGGCTCCGACCTCTGGCTCAACAACCCCGTCGTCACGCGCGAAGCCAGCGGCACCAGCGGCATGAGCGCCACCATGAACGGCTCCATCTCCATCTCCACCAACGATGGCTGGGTGCGCGAGTTTGCCAAAGACGGTGAGAACTGCTTCATCATCCCCGAAGCACACCCCGGCCTGGCACCCGAAGCGCGCGACCGCTCCGACCGCGACAATTTTTACAATGTGCTGGAGTCCAAGGTACTGCCGCTCTACTACGACAACCGCGAAGCCTGGCTCGACCTCGTCTTCCGCGCACTGGGCGACATCTGCCCCTACTTCGATTCCGACCGCATGGCCGACGAGTACTACACCAAGATGTACAACGCGCAAGCCTAACGACACCGCAGGCTCCCACCCCCTCCCACGCCTCCGCTGCTCCCTGCAGCGGGGGCGTTTCCATGCCTCTGCATCAGGGAACCCTGTTTCGTCGCCTGTTCGCAGCAGGGGGGGGGGAGATAGGACGCACTTTGCGCTTGCCGCGCGGGAAGCACTCGCCTACAATCGGGCAGCGATTTGATGGAGTTGATGCCCGACAGCCCCGAGTTTCTGCCCGAGCCCCCTGCGTGGCCCGTGCGTTTGCGGGGCTTTGCTTTAGTACTGCTGAGTGTCCTGCTGTTGGGTGCGCTCATCAGCTACCGCGCCGAGGAAGTCAGCTGGGCATGGTTGCACCCCACGGCGCATCCCGCCGAGCCCTGCAGCAACATGCTGGGGCTCGTGGGGCTTTATGCGGCAGGCATGTTCTATTGGCTGCTGGGTGCCGGGGCGCTCTACACCGCGCTGCTGGGGCTGCTGCTGGGCTTCGACCTGCTCCTGAATCCGCGGGCGGCACGGGGCGGGCAGCTCCCGGCGCTGCTGGGGCTGGTGCTCTGCGCCTGCGCTGCCCTGGCGGTGCAGCCCTATGGGCTGCGCGGGTGGGCGCAGGCGCGCGGTCTCGTCGGTAGCGGGGGCTATCTGGGCTATCTGGACGGCAACTGTCTCTTGGAACCGCTGCTGGGGCAGACCGGGGCACTCTGCTTGCTGGTGGCGGCGCATTGGTGCGCCCTGCTCTACTTTGCCCGCCTGAATTTCCGCAGCTTTGCGCAGGGGGTGGCCGATGATGCCCGCCGCTTCGCCACGTGGCGCCGCACCCGCTGCGAGCAACGCGCCGAGCGCCGCCAGGCCGAGCAGCTCGCCTGGCAGCAAAGCGCACCCGCTGCAGCCGCCGCCCCGACACCCGTGGCCCCCGAGCCCGAGGTGGCTCCCGAGCCCCGCCCGACCCTGCCGCCGCGCAGCCGGGGCAGCCTGTGGGAAAGGCGGCATGCCCTTCCCGCCGAGCCGGAGCCTGCACCGCAGCCCGATATCGAGCCCCTTGCCGACCCCGTCCCTTCCTTTGATGACGCGCTGTCGGCTGAGTCGCGGAGTACCGCGCCTGCCCCCGAACCGAGCCCCGAACCGAGCCCCGAACCGAGCCCCGAACCGAGCCGCCCGACCGCTGCCCCCTCCCCGCAGCCGCGGCGCGGGGGGCGCACCATCCGCGCCGACCGTCCCAACCTGCTCACACTCATGGAGCAGGTGGAGGAGGAAATCGCCCTCACCGCCGACCACGACTGCGACCCCTTTGCCGAGCCCGCCCCGCGCCGCCGCGAGGCACCGCGCCCCGCCCCGCGCCGCACCCCTGCTGAGGAGGAGCCCCGCCCCGCCCGTCGCCGCACCGAGCCGAGCGCCCCGCCCCGCCCCCTGCCCGCCGCTGCCGCAGACGACCGCCCGCAAGAGCCCGACTATCCCCTGCCGCCCTATGAGCTGCTGAAGTACGAGCCCATCTCGGAGGAGATGAACGAGGCGGTGCGGGCGGAGATGGCGGAGATGCAGCAGCGCATCATCGATACGCTCGCCAGCTTCCGCATCGAGGTGACGCCGGGCGACATCACGCGCGGCCCCTCCATCACCCGCTACGAATTTTTCCCGCCCTCGGGGCTGCTGATGAGCAAGTTCGAGAGCTTGGACAAAAACCTCATGCAGTCCACGCGCTCGTCCTCCATCAACATTTTGGCACCCGTGCCGGGCAAGGACACGGTGGCGATCGAGCTGGCCAACGCGCGCAAGACCCCCGTCTACCTGCGCGAACTGCTGCAATCGCCCGCCTTCCGCAACCCCAAGCTGCACATCCCCGTGGCGCTGGGCAAGGACGTGTACGGCAACGCCGTCATCGGCGATTTGGCGCGCATGCCCCACACCCTCGTGGCGGGCACCACGGGCTCGGGCAAGTCGGTCTGCATCAACAGCATGATTCTCTCCATGCTCTACAAGTTCCGCCCCGATGAGCTGCGACTCATCCTGGTCGACCCCAAGGTGGTGGAGATGCAGCCCTACCGCAAGCTGCCGCACTTGGCCTGCCCCGTGGTCACCAATCCCGCGCGCGTCATCGGCGCGCTGCGCTGGGCGGTCAACGAGATGGAGAAGCGCTACGCCTACTTCAGCCGTGTGGGGGTGCGCAATTTTGTGGACTTCAACGCCCGCGACCCCATGCTGGATCCCAACCCCGGGGTGCCGGAGGAGGAGGTCGACGAGGATTACTACGCCACGAGCGATGTGGCGAGCGACATCGTGCGCGAGATTGAGGACTCGAACGACGGGCGCGACCTGCCCGACGAGGAGGAGGAGACGCAGGGCGAGTTCGATTTCGATGCGGGCGAGCCGCTGCCGCGCCGCCTGCCCTATGTGGTCATCATCATCGACGAGCTGGCCGACCTCATGCAGCAGGTGAAGGAGGATTTGGAGAACTACATCAGCCGCCTGACGCAGAAGGCGCGCGCGGCGGGCATTCACCTCGTCGCCGCCACGCAGACGCCGCGCTCCAACGTGGTGACGGGCACTATCAAGGCGAACATCCCCAGCCGCATCGCGCTGAAGGTGGCAAGCCCGCTGGACAGCCGCATCATTCTGGAGACCAAGGGGGCGGAGAATCTGCTGGGCAACGGCGACCTGCTCTTCCTGCCGCCGGGGGGGATTTCGCAGCTGACGCGCGTGCAGG
Organism: Akkermansia sp.; assembly: GCA_051884295.1. Classification (GTDB taxonomy): domain Bacteria; phylum Verrucomicrobiota; class Verrucomicrobiia; order Verrucomicrobiales; family Akkermansiaceae; genus Akkermansia. The sequence goes on along the minus strand of JBJEVK010000078.1, from coordinate 47,351 downwards.
GGGCGTTTGTGTCCGATGCGGAGATTCAGCAGATTATCGCCTTCTGCGCCTCGCACGCCAAGCAGCATTTCGAGCAGAGTGTCACCGCCGAGATGAACAATGCAGACGGCGCGCCCGCGCCGGACAATGACCGCATGACGTCCAAGGGGCTGAGCGAGGAGGACAATGAGCTTTACAACCGCTGCGTGAGTGTGGTGATTGCGGAGAACAAGGCGAGCACATCGCTGCTGCAGCGCCGACTGCGCATCGGCTACGGTCGCGCCTCGGCGATGATGGATCTCATGGAGGCGCACGGCATCATCGGCCCCTCGCTGGGCCCCAGCCGCCCGCGCGAGGTGCTGGCGCAGCAGGGATGAGCCGCCCGCGTGTTTCGGGCTTTACATGGCGGGGCGCGGGGGCTATGATGGGCGCATGAGTTCTGTTTCTGACAATGCGGAGGCGCTGGTGCGTTTGGCGCTCGATGAGGATTTCGGCAGCGGGGATGTGACCTCGCTTTACTTTGTGCCGGAGGGTTTGCAGGCGCGGGCGCTGATGCGCACGCGCTCGGCGGGGGTGATTTCCGGCACGGAGGTGGCGGCGCTGGTGTTCCGCACGGTGGATCCCTCCCTGAAGGTGGAGATTCACCTGCACGATGGGGAGCAGGTGGCTCCCGGCGCGATGGTGATGAGTATCGAGGGCTCGGCGCGTTCGATTTTGGGGGCGGAGCGCACGGCGCTCAATTTTATTCAGCGCTTGTCGGGCGTGGCGACGATGACCCGCCGCTATGTGCAGGCGATTGCACACACGTCCTGCAAGCTGCTCGATACGCGCAAGACGACGCCGGGCTATCGCTTGCTGGAGAAGGCGGCGGTGCGCCACGGCGGCGGCAATAACCACCGCCTGGGGCTCTATGACCGCGCGATGGTCAAGGATAATCACCTGATGACGGATGGCAACACGGCGCACTTGCAGGCGTGCATCACCAAGCTGAAGAGCGAGCGCCCGGGGGTGGAGGTGGAGCTGGAGGCGGATACGCTCGAACAGGTGCAGGCTTTCCTCAAGCTGGAGGGGGTGGATTACATTCTGCTGGACAACATGAGCTGCGAGGAGATGCGCCGCGCGGTGGAGTTGCGCGGCACTGCCGCGAAGCCTTACCTGGAGGCAAGCGGCGGGCTGACGCTGGAGACGGCGCCCGCTGCGGCGGAGACGGGGGTGGATTTTATGAGTTTCGGCTGCCTGACGCACTCGGTTCCCTCGCTGGATTTGGGGTTGGATTTTACGGTGCAGCCCTGAGCGCACGCCCATGCTGAGCCCTCGCGAAGCGCTGATTACGCTCAACCTGATTCCGGGCTTGGGCTCGGTGCGCATCCAATCGCTGCTGGAGTGTTTCGGCTCGGCGGAGTTGGTGCTTTCCGCCCCGGTGCGGATGCTGGCGCAGGTGCCGCGCATCGGCGCGGCGCTGGCGGCGGCGATCGCGGATTGGCGCAACTGCACGGATGCGGGGGCGGAGCTGCGGGCGGCGGAGGCGCTGGGAGCGCGTCTGGTGGTGCTGACGGATGATGAGTATCCCGCGGCGCTGCGCTGCATGAGTGACCCGCCGATGGTGCTGACGATGCGGGGCGACTTCGCGCCGCGTGATGGGGAGCGAGGGGTGGCGCTGGTGGGGACGCGGCAGGCGACGCCCTACGGGCTGGTGCAGGCGCGGCGTTTCGGGCGCGAGCTGGCGGATGCGGGTTGTACCATCATCTCGGGGCTGGCGCGGGGGATTGATTACGCGGCGCACAGTGGGGCGCTGGATGCGGGGGGACGCACGATTGCGGTGCTGGGTTTCGGCTTGGGGCAGCTCGGCCGCTCGGAGAATGCGGCGCTGGCGGAGGTGATTGCGGCGGGGCATGGGGCGTTGGTGAGTGAGTTCCCGCTCTACCGCCGCCCGGATCGCGGAACCTTTCCGCAGCGCAATCGCTTGGTGGCGGCTTGGGCGCGGGCGACGATGGTGGTGGAGGCGCCGCTGCACAGTGGGGCTCTGCTGACGGCGGGGCTGGCGGCGGAGCGCTACGGTCGCCCGGTGTTTGCGCTGCCGGGGGCGGCGGAGAGTCGCTGCTCGGCGGGTTGTCACGCGCTGATTCGCGATGGGGCGGTGCTGTGCAGCTCGCCGCAGGAGTTGCTGGGGGATTTGGGCTGGTCGGGCGTGCCGCAGCAGGGGGATTTGTTTGCGAAGGATTTTTGGGTGGGGACTTCTCCTGCCGCAACTTCTTCTGCTTCTGCTGCTACCACCGCCGCCGCGCGTCCGCCTGCGGAGGTTCTGCGTCCTGCGCCGTTGCAGCCGGATTCGCAGGAGGCGCTGGTGCTGCGTGCGCTGGAGGCGGGTCATGACACGGTGGATCTGCTGTGCTCGGCGCTGGGGATGGGGGCGGCGACGCTGACGCCGCTGCTGCTGAAGTTGCAGATTCAACACCGGGTGCAGCCGCTGCCCGGCGCGCGTTTTCGCGCGCTGTAAGCCGAGCCGCAGGCTTGACAGCCCTTCCGGCTCGGGGTATGCTGGGCGCACGATGAAGATGCGCCTGTTTGCCGCCCTTGCCGCTGCCCTGCTCTGCCCTCTTGCCGAGGCTGCTACGGTTATCCTCACCGGGGGGGTGGCGCTGCGCTCGTGGGAGAATAATCGCGGTCCGGCGGCGCATGACAACTGGTGGGCGAATTTTGTGCGGGCATCGACGGTGGAGATCGGGCTGCTGCGCGCGCAGAATCCCAAGGCGCGCATCACGTGGATTATTTTCCGCCCGTCCTACATCTCGCGCGGGCGCGAGAACGGCATTGATTATGTGTCGCGCGTGTCGGATACGGGGCGCAAGCTGGGGGTGAAGCTGCTGTGGATTGATACGGCGGAGCAGGCGTTCGCCGCGATTGCGCGCGAGGGGCGCCGCGAGCCGATCAATGCGTTTTATTATTTCGGCCATTCCAACGCGCATGCGTTCATGCTGGATTACAGCAACCGCATCATTGCCGCCAGCACGCAGTGGATGCACGAGAAGGATTTGGACAAGCACCTGACGCCGGAGATGTTTCATCCTCAGGCGGATTGCCGCAGCTACGGCTGCTACACGGGGCAGAGTATGAGCGCGTTCTGGAAGAAGGCGACGGGGGTGCCCCTGTGGGGCAACACGGAGTCGACCCGCTACCAGCCGGTCGGCGACGGCAAACTGCCCGTCGGGGCGGGTAAATGGGTGCATTGAGCCCTTGTTCTGACCCCCTCGCGATTTTTTTTTGATTTTTTTTTGCAGCACCCCGCCCACCGTGGGCGGGGTGTTGTTGCGGTGCCCCGCGCGCTTCGTTCCATCCCCCCGCAGCCCGCATGAAATCGGCAATTATTGAGTTTTCTTAAATGTTTTGGGATAAAGTTGAATGCTTCAATCTTTGTATATTGAAAGGGCACACTACAGCTTGTAAACACCCTCGTCATCCGACCCCGTACGCACTATATGCTTGACAAGCTGTTCGCTGCCTGCTATCATGTCTGCGACATGAGAGAGTTCCTGACCATTCTGTTTTGTTTGTGCCTGTCGTGCTTTTCTCTTGCCGATACGGTGACGGATTTGCGCCCCGTGATTCAAGCGGCGGCGGCGGAGCACGGGGTGGATCCCGTGTTGGTGGAGGCGATTATCCGCTATGAGTCGGCTCATGCGACGTCGCACGCGGCGCAGAAGAAGAATAATCTGGCGGGGATTATGGGGCGCAACGGTCAGCGCCGCTATGCGTCCAAGGAGGAGTGTGTGCGCGATTTGGCGCGTATTCTCGGGGAGTACAAGGCGAAGGGCCGCGTGACGGTGGCTCAGATCGGGCGTGTGTACTGCACCGGTCCTGCTCCCTGGACGCGCTCGGTGACGGCGCACATGCGCTCGATTGAGCAGGGCAAGTGGGGCGAGCTGGAGAAGGAGCCCGCCAAGCAGAAGTCCTGAGCTCGCCGACATTTTTTTACCCCCGTTCGGTATTCCCGAGCGGGGTTTTTGTGTGCTCAGGCGGGCTCTTGCCGCTCCCGGCTCAGGACAGGGGGCGGAGCTCTACAAGCACGAGCGGCGCCTGCCCCATGCCGTCGAGCAGGTCGAGGTCTCCCTCGCTCTGCACAAGCACGTATTCCGCACCCCAGAGCCTCGCCACGTCGGCGGGCTGCAGGCGCGGGGGCTGCACGAGGAGTCGCTCGCATTCGCTGCCGGGTTCGCAGCAGTCCTGCGCCGCGCCGGCACCGCCGTTGTTGAGCACGGCGATGATGCGCCGCCCGGCGGGCAGCTCGCGCAGCAGCTCGCTGAGCCCCAGTGCGCTCCGCAGCAGCGCCAAATCGCCGATGAGGCAGCAGGCAAAGCCGGCATCAGCCGCATTGCCCAAAAAGGCGGCAAGCGCGCCCTCGCTCCCGCGCTCGGCCACGTCGCGCACGTAGAGAGTGGGCACGCGCAGCTGCGCGCAGTTGTTCCACAGGTCGCGCACGGTGGGGCTGCCGAGGCAGATGACATCCGCCCCGGCGGCGTAGCCGGAGAAGGCGCGCACGAGCGCCGCCGCCGATTCGGGCTCGGCCAGCAGGGCTTCCTCCACGCGCGCCGCTTCGCGACGGGCGGCGGGCAGCAGCCGATCGGTGTCGCCCACATGGGGCACATCGCCCAGGGCTTTCATCACTTGCTCCGGGTCGCCTTCGATGACGGTGCTCCGGCGCTTGAGCCCGGCAAAGCCCGTGCGGGTGACGGAGAATACTTCCGTTTGCGGCAGCTGCTCCAGCGCGCGCCAGAAGGGATGCGCGGGCACCTCGCCCAGCCGCAGCACATAGCGGGGCGGGCAGCGGCGCAGCAGCTTATCGCCGCCGTGCAGGAGGTAGGGGGCGAGTTCCTCGCGCAGGCCGCTGGTGGCATCCGCCATCACGGGCACGCGCAGGGTTTGCGCCAGCCACAGGGCTGCCTCCTGCTCGCCGGGCTCCAGCGCGCCCAGCATGAGCACCAGCCCCTCTGCCGCGCGGAAGCGCAGCATCTGCGACAGCGCCACCAGCGACCCGCGGAAGGGCGGCGGCGCGGGTGCCTCCGCCACCTCCAGCAGGCTGAGCTCGCCGCGCGCATCGCTCTCCCCCGCCGTGCGCACATGCAGATGCAGGGGGAAGCCGTCAGCCAGCATCTCACTCAGGGGCGGCAAATCGCTGACAGCGCAGGGCAGCTGCAGAACGGTGGTGGGCGCAAAGACCCCGAAGAGCCCCTCGGCTTCCTCGGCTCCGGGCGTTCCGGTGCCGCCGCTGTCTGCCGCATCGCCGAAGCTCAGCACCAGCAGGGGGCGTCGCTGGTAGTAGGCCTCAGTAACGGCGGGGAGCATGGCAGCAGCATCGCTCACGCTGCCGGCGGCCACGGCCACGGGGCGCGCCGTGGCTTGCACGCGCCCGAGAGCAAAGAAGGCGGCGGTCGCGGCATCGCTCACCGCCCAGCGGTGCACCACGGGGCAAAAGCTCAGGCTGCGGCAAAGCGGCGCCGTGGCAGCGCCGGGGCAGCATACCCATTCGGCCGTGCCGGCCATGGCGGTACAGGTAATCAATGTGTGCATCGGGTCGGGGGGAGAGGGGGTAAAACGGACAGGGGCAGCTCCACCTGCTCGCCCAGAAAGCGGGGGGCATGCGGCAGGAAGAGCTCCAGCAGCATCAGGACGCGCGCGGCACGCTCCCGCAGCATCTGGCGCAGGTGCGAGCTGCGCGACAGCCCCACCAGCGGGGCTTCCAGCCCCTCGGCGGCCAGGCCGAAGTGGCGCGCCAGCAGCACGGCGCGGTGCACATGGGCTTTTTGGCTCACCAGCACCACCTGTTCGGCGCCGAAGATGCGGCGCGCGCGCAGCACGCTGTCATAGGTACGCAAGCCGGCGTAGTCGCAGACAATGCGCTCCGCAGGCACGCCGCGCGCCACGAGGGCGGTGCGCATCTCGCGCGGCTCGTTGTAGTAGCGGTCGCTGTTGTCGCCGGAGACGATGAGGCAGCGCACCCGCCCGGAATGCCAGAGCGCGGCGGCGGCCTCCATGCGCCCCTCGAAGAAAGGGCTGCGCACCCCACGGCTCAGGTAGCGGCTGCACCCGAGCACCACCCCCACCCCGCCGCTGCGGCAGTCCTCCGCGCGGCTGCGGCAGTGGGGCGCTGCCTGCAGCTCCGTCCACAGGTCAGCCGCAGCCACGAGAACCAGCACCGCCACCACCGCCGCGACACTCAGGCGCCACAGCCAACGCCACAGCGGATGCCGATGAGAAACGCGCTCGGGCATCAGGATACGGGAATCACTTGGATGCGCGTCGTCAGCTCATGCCGCTCGCCGCAGCGCAGCAACAAGTTCTCGGCCGGCACCGCCGTGGTCTCCACCGCGAGGAAGCCGCGCGCCTGCCCGGCGCCCAAATCGCCCATGGAGGCTCCCAGCGGCTCACCGGGGTTCCACACCACGGCGGAGCCGCTGCCGGCGCGGCAGATGCGGATGCTGCGCCCCCAGGCGGGGTCGTGCAAAATCAGCTCGGCGTTCTCGGGCACGGGGTGGTAGATGCGGTCGATGTGCCCGGCGGGAATCAGAGGATCCTCGGCGTGGGGCAAGGCATCCGTCGCGTACTCGGTGAAGGCGCATTCCTCCAAGCCCGTGAGCGCCACCTGTTCGTAGTCGCTCACGGCAAAGTAGCTGTGCATGGCGGCAGAGAAGGGCATGCTGCGCGGCACATCGAGGGTGATGAGGCTCAGCGTGAGCTCCTCGCCGATTTCCATGGCCACCGCGCCGCTCGGCATGAGCTCCTGCTCCGGGGGCAGCGCCAGCAGCAGGCGCACCCGTCCGTCCTCACCCTCCTCGCAACTGCCCACCTGCCACAGGCTCGTGCGCGCGATGCCGTGCGAGGGCAGCGAGGGGTCTTCGCTGTTCTTGCCGAACCAGGGCCAGCAGAGGGGAATCCCCCCGCGCAACGCCTTGCCCTTGCGGAAAACGGCATTGGGGCTCATGTAGAGCACGGGGCGCTGCCCGGCGGGTGCCCAGCGCAGCACCTGCGCCCCGTAGAGCGAGACTTCGGCGCTGCACAGCTTCGTTTCAATGCGGATGATGGGGAAATCCTCCCCGTAGGGATACTCGGTGGTGACCATGGCGTGCTGAGGCGATATTAGCAAATGCCGCCCGCGCATGCAAGCGTGCATTGCCCCGCCCGCGCAGAATCCCGAGGCACTGCCCTGCCCCCGCCGCGAGCGCCCGCGGCAGCACCCAGGCGCAAAGCCACCATGCACGGCCGATGCGACCGCGCATGGTGGCTTACCAAACAGCGTAGCGACGGGGCTTAACCGATTTCGGCGCGGCCGGACAGGCGCACCCCTTCCTCCATGGAAAGGACGCCGGTGGTGATGTCGCCGGCGACGGCGGCGCGCCCCTTGAGGTGGCAGCGCTCGCTGCGGACATTGCCGTCCACATGGCCGTAGATGTGCACCTCGCCCGCGTGGATATCGCCCTTGATGTTGGCCATTTCACCGATGGTCACCTTGCCGGAATCCGACAGGATTTCGCCCTCGATTTTGCCGTCGATGTGCATGTCGTTCTGGAAGCGGATGGAACCGATGATTTCGATTCCCGATGCCAAGACATTCGTGCTGGGAGTACTCATAACAAGACAATTGCTTAAGATGACGCGCGGCTCACACCGTCATGATTTCCTTTTCCTTGGCGGCGAGCTTCTCGTCCACCGTTTTGACGTACTTGTCCGTCAGTTTCTGCACCTTCTCCTCCAGGCGGCGCACGTCATCCTCGGTGATGATGTTGTCGGCCTTGAGCTTCTTCACGCCGTCCATGCCGTGCTTGCGGGCGGCGCGCACGCGCACCTTCGTGTCCTCGCCCTGGCTCTTGACATACTTGCAGAGCTCCTTGCGGCGCTCGCCCGAGAGCTCGGGAATCGGCAGGCGCACGGAGCGCGCGTCGATGATGGGGTTGAGGTTGAGCTTGCTCTCGGCAATGGCTTTCTTAATGTCGTTCAGGGTGCCGGGGTCAAAGGGTTGGATGAGGATGGAGCGGGCATCGGGCGTGGAGACCACGGCGAGGCTCTTGAGCTTCATGTTCGTGCCGTAGGAGGCCACATAGATGTCCATGTTGTCCACGAGCGAGGGGGAGGCTTTCCCCGTGCGCACGCCGGCGAGGTCGGTGTCGAGGTGCTCCAAAGCCTCGTCCATGGCGGATTCGACCTCGAGCAAGAGTTCTTCTGCGTCCATTGTTGTGTGATGTGTTAGAAAAACGGGTCAGCTGATGATGGTGCCGATGGTTTCGCCCAGCAGGGCGCGGGTGATGTTGCCGCTGCGGTGCATGTCGAACACCATGATGGGCTTGCGGTTGTCCTTGCACAGCGTGAAGGCGGTCTGATCCATCACCTTGAGGTTGCGGGCGATGCACTCCTCGTAGGAGATGGTGTCGAAGCGGGTGGCGGCGGGGTCGACCTTGGGGTCGGCGGTGTACACGCCGTCCACGCTGGTGGCTTTCATCACCACTTCGGCGTTGATTTCGCAGGCGCGCAGTGCCGCACCCGTGTCGGTGCTGAAGAAGGGATTGCCCGTGCCGGCAGCGAAGACGACCACATGCCCCGCGCGCAGGTAGGCACGCGCCGTGTTGCGCACGTAGGGCTCAGCGACATTCTTCATCTCAATGGCGCTGAGCACATGGGCGGGCACCCCCGCCTCCTGCACCGCCGAGCAGATGGAGAGCGCGTTCATCACCGTGGCGAGCATGCCCACGTAGTCCGCCGTGGGGCGATCCATGCCGCGCACGCTGGCCTTGGCCCCGCGCCAGATGTTGCCGCCGCCCACCACGATGGCGATTTGCAGCGGCGCCCGGCGCGTCGCCTCGGCAATCTCGTTGGCGATGCGCGCCACAATCTCGGGCGAGATGTTGTCGCGACTGCCGGGAGCGCGAAGAGCCTCCCCGCTCAATTTCAACAAGATACGCGTGTAAACCGGCTTGGTGTCGCTGCTCATATCCGAAAACTGCTCTGCTGTTCCGGCTCAGTCTGCCATGTTCTCCCCCAAAAAGCGAGCCCAAAATGCGTGCTGTCCCAAAAAGCGGGGCTGTTATGACCCGCACCGCGCGGTCGAGCGGCACAGAGCGGCGCAACATTGTTCCAAAGGATGTTTGACAAGCGGCGGGCTGCGGCTTACAATGGGCGCGTGAGTTCCCCCGATCACCAGGATTCTCCGCGCCCGCACGCTCCCCGGCGGGGAAATGCAGCCCGTCGTCCGGCGGGCAAACGCCCCCCGTCCCCTGCCCCGCGCGGCTATCAGGGGGGCGCGGCGCCCGAGGGGAGCGAGCATTGGCTGCGCCCTTGGGTGCAGTTGAAGTATTTTACCTACAACCCGGCGGTGTTTCCGCGCATGCTGGGGGCGGTGAGCCCCGATGCCGTTGCAGGCGGGCTGATTCATGTGTACGACAAGAACGGCGAGCTCTTCGGCGGCGGTTTTTGGAACCCGTGCAGCCGCACGCCGCTGCGCATGCTGCGCCACGGCAGCGAGCCGCTGACGGAGGAGGACCTGCGCGAGGCACTGCGCCGCGCCGTCGCTTGGCGGCGCGAGGATTGCGCGCTCGATGCCGCCACCTCGGCCTACCGCGTGGTGCACGGCGATTCTGACGGGCTGGGCGGGCTGATTTGCGACCGCTACGGCGATGTGCTGAGTCTGGAGGTGAGTTGCTTGGGGGTGTGGCTGCGCCTGCCGGAGTGGCTGCCGCTGCTCCACGAGCTCTGCGGCACCACGCGCCACCACGTCAGCGTGGATGAGGGGGTGGCGCGCATGGAGGGCATCGACCCCGCGCAGTGCCCCGAGAGTGCCCCCGTGCACCGAGTGCGCATTGCCGAGAACGGGGTGCAGTTCGAGGTGGATTTCGACAAGGGGCACAAGACGGGCTTTTTCTGCGACCAGCGCGACAACCGCGAGCGGCTGGCTCAGCTGGTGGCGGGCAAGTCGCTGCTGGATCTCTGCTGCTACTCGGGCGGCTTTTCGATTTATGCCAAGCTCAAGGGGCAGGCGGGCGAGGTGACGGCGGTGGATTTGGACGAGAAGGCCATCGAAACGGCCAAGCGCAATGCGAACATCAACGGCTTGCAGGGCGCGCGCCGCATCGATTTCGTGCATGCCGATGCTTTTGTGTACGCGCGCCAGATGGTGCGCAACGGGCGGCAGTTCGATGTGGTGCTGCTCGACCCGCCCAAGTTCGTGCTCGGGCGCGATGAGGAGAAGGAGGAGGGGCTCAAGAAGTACCACGACCTCAACCTGCTGGGCTTGCAGTGCGTGCGGCGCGGCGGGCTCTTCGTCACCTGCTCCTGCAGCGGACTGCTCGCGCCCGCGGAGTTCGAGAAGGTGGTCATCAAGGCGGCTCAGCGGCTGGGGCGCCGCCTGCAAATCCTCGCCATGAGCGGTCCGGGCTGGGATCACCCCTTCCTGTCCACCTACCCCGAGGGGCGCTACCTCAAGGTGCTGTGGGCGCGCGTGCTAGCCTGAGTTTCCCGCAAACAACCGCCCCCCCCCCACACACCGCGATGATTGCCACCCTTGCCATTGCCCTGACGCTCGCGCTGCTGCTGGGCATGCTCGCGCAGCGGCTGAAACTTTCCCCGCTGGTCGGCTATTTGGTCGCCGGCATGCTGGCAGCGCAGCCGTGGAGCAGCACCTCCATCGACGAACACATGGTGGCGGAATTCTCGCACATCGGCGTCATCCTCCTGCTCTTCGGCGTGGGCCTGCAGTTCCACTTCAAGGATTTGCTGGCGGTGCAGAAGGTGGCGGTGCCGGGCTCGCTGTTCTGCATGACGCTCATCACCACGCTGGGCATGCTGGCCTTTCACCTGTTGGGCATGGGCGAGCACGGCTGGCTCAACGGGCTGATGTACGGCCTGTGCATCTGCGTGAGCTCCACCGTGGTGCTCACGCGCGTGCTGACGGACAACAAGGTGTTCCACACCCCGGCGGGACACACGGCGCTGGGCTGGTTGGTCTGCGAGGATATTTTCACGATTGTGCTGCTCGTGCTGCTGCCGGCGGTGTTCAGCGGTCAGGCGCTCGCGCCCGCGCTGGGCATGATGGCGCTCAAGCTGGCGCTGCTCATTGCGCTGATGTCGCTGCCGGGACGCACGCTGATTACCAAGACGCTCACCGCCATCTCGCGCAGCGGCAGCGGCGAGCTCTTCACCCTCGCGGTGCTGGTCTGTGCGCTCGGCATCGCCGTCGTTTCCTCCGCCGTGTTCAACGCCAGCATGGAGTTCGGCGCCTTCCTCTCGGGCATGATTGTGGGGCAGAGCCGCTTTGCCAGCCGCGCCGCGAGCGATGCACTGCCCATGCGCGACGCCTTCGCCGTGCTCTTCTTCGTCTCCGTGGGGCTGGGCTTCAAGCCCGCCGGCATGCTGGAGCACTGGCCGCTCGCGCTGGCAACCTTCTTCATCTGCTTCAGCATGAAGCCGCTGGGCGCCTGCTTCGTCATGCACCTGCAGGGCAAACCCCTGCGTCTCGCCGCTATGGTGGGCGGCTCGCTCTCGCAGATCGGTGAATTTTCCTTCATCCTGGCGACCCTCATCGCCGGCACCTACAAGATGCTGCCCGCCGAGGCGGCCAATGTCATCACGGGGGTCGCCATCTGCACCATCGTGCTCAACGCCGCGCTCTACCGCTTTGTGCCGGGTATCATCAACCGGCTGGAGGAGCACGGCATCGGCCAGCGCCCGGTGGAGGGCAGCGTGCCGACACCCGACGAGCTGCGCGACCGTATCATTCTCGTGGGCTACGGCCCCACGGGCGAGCTGCTCGGCACCCACCTGCGCCGCTTCAACATCGATGTGGTGGTCATCGAGATGAACATCGACACCGTGAACCGCCTGGACAAGGCGGGCATCCACGCCCTGCTCGGCGATGCCCGCCGCCGCGCCATCCTGAGCGCAGCGGGCGTGGAAAAAGCCGTGGGCATCATCATCACCGCGCCGGCGGCGCCCGCCCTGCAAATCTCCGAGGCGGCCAAGGCGCTCAACCCGGATATCTATGTGATGGCGCACACCACCTACATCCGCAACGCCGTGGAGCTGCGGCGCTCGGGGGTGCAGGAGGTGTACTCCGGCGAAGCCGAGGTGGCCTTTGCCATGCTGTCGCGCGTGCTGCGCGTGCACGGCGCCACCGAGGAGCAGGTGAACCTCACGCGCCAAGGCGCCCGCCGCCAGTTCTTCGGCGAGCTCAAGGCGCAGGCCACCGCCCCCGCCGCCGGGCAACCGAAGCCCGCCCCCGCGCCCTGAACGCGCGCGAAAAAGGCTTGAACGCGCGCGCGCAGGGCGCTACAATTCCTCAACCGCGATGGCCGATTCCGCCCGCATCAGCCCCATGATGGATCAGTATCTGCGCATGAAGCAGACACTGCCGGGGGATGTGTGGCTCTTCTTCCGCATCGGCGATTTTTACGAGATGTTTTTCGAGGATGCGGTGGAGTGCTCCGCCGCGCTGGGGCTCACGCTCACCAAGCGCCAGAGCATCCCCATGTGCGGGGTGCCTTTCCACGCGGCGGAGGGCTACATCGGCCAGATTGTCAAGCTCGGCAAGCGCGTCGCCATTGCCGACCAGATGACGGTGCCCGTGCCGGGCAAGCTGGTGGAGCGCGAAATCACCCGCATCGTCTCGGCGGGCACGCTGGCCGATCTCTCGCTGCTGGATGAGCATGTGCACAACTACATCGCCGCCTGCTACAAGCACAAGAACCGCTGGGGGCTGGCCTGCGCCGACCACACCACGGGCGAGTTCAGCGTAGCGGATTACGAGGATGCTACCGCCATGGCCGACGAGCTGGGGCGGCTCCACCCCAGCGAGCTGCTCATCAGCGACGAGCAGCGCGAGCTCTTTGAGCCGCTGCACCTGCCCGTCACCCAGTACTACGATGCCTACACCTTCCTGCCCGCCGTGGCGCGCAGCTTCCTGACCACTCATTTCCGCGTGCATTCGCTGGAGGGCTTCGGCTGCGCGCATCTGGAGGCGTCCATCGGCGCGGCAGCAGCCATCCTGCACTACCTCAAGCACCAGCTGCGCCGCCAGACCGACCACCTGCGCAAGCTGAGCCTGCGCCGCACCGACAACACCGTGCTCATCGACGCCGCCAGCCGCCGCAACCTCGACCTGACGGAGGCGCGCGGCGGCGCGCGCAACACCCTGCTGGGCACGCTGGATCGCAGCTCCACCCCCATGGGCTCGCGCCGCCTGCGCGACTGGATTCTGCACCCGCTGACCGAGCTCGACGAGCTGAAGCGGCGGCAGGATGTCATCGCGGGCTTTTTGGCCGAGCCCTTCCTCATGAGCAAGCTGCGCGCGGCGCTCAAGGGCGTGCGCGACACGGAGCGGCTCGTCTCGCGCCTGTCGCAGGGGGCGGGCAATGCGCGCGATTTGCTGGCGCTGGGGCTCTCCCTCGCGCAGGTGCCCGACATCGCGGCCGATCTGCACGCGCTGGAGCTGCAGCACCCCGTCTTTGCCCCCCTGCGGGAGCGCATGGGCGATTTTGCCGAGCTAACGGAGCTACTGACTCGCGCCGTGGTCGATGAACCGCCGATCACCATCAAGGAGGGCGGCATGATTCGCGATGGCTACGATGCCGAGCTGGACGAGCTGCGCGCAGCCTCGCGCGACGGCAAGAACTGGCTGGCCGAGCTCGAAGCCCGCGAGCGCCGAGCCACGGGCATCGAGTCGCTGAAGATCCGCTACAACAACGTGTTCGGCTACTACATCGAGGTCACGCGCGCCAACTACGCCAAGGTGCCGACCGAGCGCTACGTGCGCAAGCAGACGCTGGCCAACGCTGAGCGCTTTGTGACCGAGGAGCTCAAGAAGATGGAGAGCACCATCCTCGGCGCGGATGAGCGCGCCCGCCAGCTCGAGCACGAGATTTTCGGGAGGCTGCGCACGCAGGTTGCCGGCTACATCGACCGCATTCAGAACACGAGCGATGCGCTGGCCGAGCTGGATGTGCTGCTGGCGCTGGCCGAGACGGCGCGGCAACACCGCTACTGCCGCCCCGAACTCGACCACAGCCGCGATCTGCACATCGTCAACGGTCGCCACCCCGTCATCGAACAGGTGCAGACGGACTGCTCCTTCGTACCCAACGACACCGCGATGGACGCGACGGACAACCGCGTTCTCATCCTCACCGGACCCAACATGGCGGGCAAGAGCACCTACATCCGCCAGGTGGCGCTCATTGCCCTCATGGCGCAGATCGGCTCCTACGTCCCGGCAGACGAAGCGCGCATCGGGCTGGTGGATCGCATCTTCTGCCGCGTGGGTGCCAGCGATGACATCGCGCGCGGGCAATCCACCTTCATGGTCGAGATGAGCGAAACGGCGCTCATCCTCAACAATGCGGGCGAGCGCTCGCTCGTCATCCTCGACGAAATCGGGCGCGGCACCGCCACCTTCGACGGGCTCTCCATCGCCTGGGCGGTGGCCGAGCACCTGCACGACATCATCGGCGCGCGCACCCTCTTCGCCACGCACTACCACGAGATGGTCGAGCTGGAGCACAGCCACCCCGCCGTGAGCAACTGCCATGTGGAGGTGCGCGAATGGAAGGATGAAATCGTCTTTCTGCGCAAGGTGCTGCCCGGACCGGCCGACAAGTCCTACGGCATTCAGGTGGCGCGGCTCGCGGGGCTGCCCGCACCCATCATCGAGCGCGCCAAGCAGATCCTCACCCACCTGGAGATGAGCGCCGCCGCGCGCGAACCCAAGACCGCCCGCCGCAAGCGCTCCGCCGCCAGCGGCATGCCCGCCGCCGCCGAGGCCGATGTCACGCAGCTCGACATGTTCGACATGCTCGACAGCGGCATCTGAACGCCCGCGCCCGATGCGGTCGGCAATCGTCGCGCGCCCGCTGCCGCGGCTCAGAGCTCGTAGTAGGTGTAGCCGTTGAGGCCGTCGCGGTAAGCCTCCAGCGCCGCGCGGCGCTGGCGCGGGGTCAGCCGCCCCTCCTCCACCGCCTGCTCGGCCAGCTTGCGGAACTTGGCCACCAAATCCTTGGCATCGTACTTCACATAGGAGAGCACATCGGCCACGCAGTCGCCCTCCTCCTCATCGGTAAAGACGGGGCGCCCGTTCTCCAAGTGCACGCTGACCACGTTCGTGTCGCCCAGCAGGTTGTGGATGTCGCCCAGCGTCTCCTGGTAGGCTCCCACGAGGAACACGGCGATGTAGTAATTCTCATCGGGCTCCACCTCGTGCAGCGGCAGCGATTTGGCCACATCCTCGCGGTCGATGAAGTGGTCGAGCTTGCCGTCGCAGTCGCAGGTGATGTCCACCAACACCGCCTTCTGCGTGGGGCGCTCGTTGAGCCGCTGGATGGGCATGACGGGGAAGAGCTGGTTAATCGCCCAGCTGTCCGGCAGGCTTTGGAACACCGAGAAGTTGGAGTAGTAAAAGTCCACCATGTTGTCGGAGACCTCCTTCAGATCCTCGGGAATCTCACTCATCTCGGAGATTCGGTGGGCAATCTGCCCCATGATGTGCCAGTAGATAGCCTCGCCCACCCCGCGCTCGCGCAGGCTGGTGTTGCCGTAGAAGAACTGCATGCGGAGCTGGTCGCGGTAGTAGTTGGCATCGTTGTAGCACTCCTGAATGTTCTTGCGCGTCAGCATGCGCTGCGTCTCGTCCAGCGCCTTGAGAATCTCGCCCGCTCCCTCCGGCAGCACGGGCACCTTGGTGTCCGCGGCGGGAGCCGTCGTCACATCCAGCACATTGAACACCAGCACGGCGTGGTAGGCCGACACCGCGCGCCCGGACTCCGTGACCAGCGTGGGGTGCTCCACCCCCGCCTTGCTGCACATCTCGCCCACAATCTCCACGATGTCGCGGGCGTACTCCTGCACCGTGTAGTTGCAGGAGGAGTGGAAGTTGGTCTGCGAGCCGTCGTAGTCCACCGCCAGCCCGCCGCCCATGTCCAGCGTGCCCATCGCCGCGCCCTCGCGCACGAGGTCGATGTACATGCGGCAGGCCTCCGTCAGCCCCTCGCGCACCACGGAGATGTTGGGAATTTGCGAGCCCTGGTGGTAGTGCAGCACCTTGAGGCAGTGCAGCTTGCCCGCGTCCTTCAGCGCGTCGACCACCTCGATGACTTGCGCCGTGTTGAGCCCGAACACCGATTTGTCGCCGGCGGACTCGCTCCAATGACCGCTGCCCTTGGCCGCCAAGCGCACGCGCACGCCCAGGTTGGGCTCAATGCCCAGCTTCTCCGCGCGATCCAAAATGGCGGGCAGCTCGTTGGGCATCTCGAGAATGAGGTGGATATTCAGCCCCATGCGCTGCCCCATGAGCGCAAGGTCGATGAACTCGTCGTCCTTGTAGCCGTTGCACATGAGAAAGGCCTCGGAATCCTTCATGTTGGCCATGGCGGCGATGAGCTCGGGCTTGCTGCCCGCCTCCAGCCCGTAGTGGTACTTGGCGCCGAACTGCACGATTTCCTCGACAATCTGGCGCTGCTGGTTGACCTTGATGGGGTAGACCCCGCGGTAGACGCCGCGGTAGCCCGCCTCGGCAATGGCGGTGATGAAACTCTCGTTGAGCTCGCGGATGCGCGCGCCGAGCAGGTCGCAGAAGCGCAGCAGCACGGGCGCATCCGTCCCGCGCTCGGCCAGCCCTTTCATCATGTCGTAGAGGCTGACGGATTTCTTGCTGCCGTCCGTATCCATCAGGCGCACCGCCACCTCCCCCGAGCGCGTCACGTTGAAATAGTCGTTGCTCCAGTTGTCCACACCGTAGAGCTCGGCGGAGTCCGAGGGGGTCCAGTTGCGAACCTTGCGTTTGACGGAGGAAGAATGGGATGGCATGGCGGTGAGTAGGGGAATGAGACTTCGGAACAGCGCCGCCCGGCAGCGCAACGCGCGCGTTTATATACCACGCACCGCGCCTTGTCAATGCGAACTTGGCGTTTTCCCGCCCCGAAGAGGCTAAATTCCGCGCGAACAGCAGCTTCCGACGCCTCCTGCAACATCCTCCCTCCGCAAAAAAAATGCACGCTGCGTGAAATTTGGATTGCCAAGAGGGGGAAAATCGTGTAAACTGCCGCACCCACCACAGGCCGGGAGGCCAAAGTGACTCAGCCGCGAGGCTACAGCAACATTTCAGACGAATACAAAGGAGAGATTACGATGAACATTCTCGACACAATCAGTAAGGAGCAGATGAAGGAAGACGTGACGCCCTTCAACGTTGGTGACACCGTCAAGGTTCACTGCCGCGTGATTGAAGGTGGCAAGGAGCGCGTCCAGATTTTCCAGGGCATCGTCATCGGCAAGCGTGGTGCCGGCATCAACGAGGCGTTCACCGTCCGCAAGATTGCCTACGGCGAGGGTGTGGAGCGTTCCTTCCCTCTGCACACGCCCAAGATTGCCAAGATCGAGGTCGTGACCCGCGGCAAGGTGCGCCGCGCCAAGCTCAACTACCTGCGCGACCGCGTGGGTAAGGACGCCGTCACCGTCAAGACCGCTCGCTGAGCACGCTCCCGGAGCCTCAGATCCCCCCTTTTGCACCGCCTTCCCGAGCCCCGGGGAGGCGGTTGATTTTAAGCCGGAAGTCTGAACAATCAGGCAAACCTAACAAAACCGCGAGCCCGACTACGGCGGATTCCCGCCGCTACGGCGTTTTTCCTTGTCGTTGCGCGCGCGGCTCTCTAAAATATGGGTCGCGTTTTTCTATGTCTCGCTTCCACACCTTTCTTCTGCTCTGTGCCGTTCTGTTCCTGCTGCCCGCCTGCGTCCGGCAGGGGCAGCAGCAGCGCAACGCGCGCACGCCGATGTATGTGTACCACGAGGGCTACACGGCGCGGCTGCTGCCCAACGGCAAGGCCGGCATTCCCCGCTACGCGCCCGCGCGGGTGAAGCGCGCTATCGCCGCCGCCAACCGCATCGTGGGTCGCCCCTACCGCTGGGGCGGCGGTCACGGCAAGCACGAGAGCGCGGGCTACGACTGCTCGGGCAGTGTGGCCTATGTGCTGCGCGAAGCGGGCATGCTCAAGAAGGGTGTGGAGCCCACCTCGGGCTACTTCCTGCGCTGGGGACGCCCCGGCTTCGGCAAGTGGATTACCGTCTACGCCAAGCGCGGACACGTCTTTGCGCTCATCGCGGGGCTGCGCTTCGACACCACGGGCAGCGGTGCGGGAGTGGGGCCGCGCTGGTACACCGCCTCGCGTGGCGCGGGCGGCTTCTATGTGCGCCGCATTCCCGGCTACTAAAACCCTCTCATGAACGAAGCGAACGAACTCAACCACGGCACGCAGCGCATCGATGCGCTCATGCAGTGCTGGCATCTCGATAACCACGATCTCGTCACCCGCTCCACCGAGCAGCTCACGCACAAGCAGGTGCAAAAAGCGCGCGCGGGGCGGCAGCTCACCCTCAAGCTCATGCAAAAGGTGGCGCGCGCCCTCAATGTGGCCGTCTGGGAGCACCTGAGCACGGAGGAGAAGGAGCAGTACTACGAGTACATCCACCGCGATCTCTTCTCCTACGCCAAGGGCTACGAGCCCGACTGGCAGGACCCCAACGCCCCGCTCTACCCGAGCGAGGACAAGTGAGAACACCGGCTCGTCCGACTCTCCCGAGGACGCGCCGGTGCAGCTCAGGCGCGGGGCTGCTGCTGGGTGATGCAGTGGATGGCGCCGCCCTCAATCACCAGCCGGCGGGCGTCGATGCCGCACACGCGGTGCTTGGGAAAACACTCGCGCAGGATGCCCAGTGCGCGATCGTCGGCCTTGGGCTGCGCAAAGACGGGTACAATGACCGAACCGTTGCAGATGAGGAAGTTGGCATAGCTGGCGGGCAGCTGCTCCAGGCGCCAGTCGTGCGCCACCAGCGGCTCCGGCATGGGCAGCGGCACGACCTCCACCCGGTGCCCGTCCGGCGTGCGCAGATCCTGCAGGCGCTCGTTATTCTCCGCCAAGCGGCGGTAGTGGGGGGAGTGCGGGTCGAGCTCCGTGATGGCGACCACCGCCTGTTCGCTGACAAAGCGCACCATGTCGTCGATGTGCCCGTCCGTGTCATCGCCCTCAATGCCCTGCCCCAGCCAAAAGACGCTCTGCGTGCCGAGCATGCGGTGCAGCTCGGCCTCGACCTCGCGCTTGCTCATGCCGGGGTTGCGGTTGGGGTTGAGCAGCACCGCCTCCGTCGTCAGCAACAGCCCGGCGCCGTTGCCCTCGATGGCACCGCCCTCCAGCAGCATGCGGCTCTTCAGGCGCGGCAGGCGCAGCGAGTCGGCCATGCAGCGGGCGATCTCGTTGTCCTTGTCCCAGGGGGCAAACTTGCCGCCCCAAGCATTGAATTCCCAGTCGGCCACCTGCAAGCCCCCATCCGCGCGGCGGGTGAAGATGCCGCCGTGGTCGCGGCACCACACGTCATCCGTCTCGTGGTCAAAGAGTCGGAAGCGGCGCACGCCCCGCTCCTCCAGCAGGCGGCGGATACCCTCATGCAGCGGCGCAGCGGCGTTGATGCGCAGCTCGGCCTCCTCCGCAATCGCCGCAGCGAGCTCCTCATAGCGCTCCAGCAGCTCGGCCAGCCCGCCCTGCCACAGGTCGGCGCGGTGCGGCCACGAAATCCATACGGCGTCCTGCGCTTCCCACTCGGCGGGCCAGCGCAGCGAATCGCCCTGCAGGGGGTCGGGGATAGAGTTCATCGGCGTTTTTGGGTGGGGAGAAAGGGCTCATCCAACAGCTGGCGGAGGTCCGGCAGAGAGCGGAACTGCTCGCGGCGGTCGCCCGGCTGGCGGCCGAACACGCCGAACTCAATCAGGTTGTACACCAGCGCGCCCACATCCTCCGAGCTTGTAACCCCCCAATGCTCCGTCACCAGACTGGCCATGGGGCCGTACTCTTCCAGCGCCGTGGCGCAGAAGCCCAGGTAGAGCTCCTCCGCGCTGAGGTGGGGGTTGCTGTCGGGCTTGCGAAAGCGCTTGACGGACGCATCCAGCGCCTGGGTCATGAAGAAGTAGGCATCGGGCGCGTAGTCGGGATACTTCGCCACGATGGCATCAACAATATCTTCCAAGCTCTGCGGCATGGCGGCAGTTTAGCACAGGGAGTCGTTGCCCGCAAGCCCGCAGCGCGGCAGCTGCGCCAGCAGGGGGGCGGCCAAAGCATCGGGCAGCTGCCCCGGCACCAGCGCACCGGCTCCGGCAAAGGAACAGTAGATCAGGCGCGAACCCAGCTGGCTGTACAGCAGGCGGCTCACCACACCCAGCGCCCCCATGCCCATCGCAGCGGTCGCGGCGGTGTCCTGCGAGCGCAGCAGTTCCACCCCGGTGAGCAGATCCGCCGTCTCGCGCAACGTGAAGGCAAACTTGGTGCAGTCGGCACCCAGTCGGCGGGCGTGCGCGGCAGCGGTCTGCAACTCGGCAAGCGCGGGGGTGCGCTCAAAATCATGCGCCGAGGCGATGAGCGCGATGCCCTGCTCGCGCAGCTCGGCGCAGAGCTCGGGCACCCCCTCGTCCTCCAGGCGGGCGATTTCCCAATCCGCCGCAGCGGCCAGCGGCAGCAGCGCGCGCACGCGGGCGCAGCGCTCGGTGGGGGAGAGCCCCGGCATCGCCCCGCCCTCGCTTTCGTGGCGCTGCGTCAGCAGCACGGGCTTGTCGGGGCGCAGCGACGCTACCGCCGACAGGGGGATGTCGGCGGGCAGCGTGTCGAGCCGCAGCTCCACGGCGTCGCAGGCCGCGTGTTGCCCGCCCGCGCGCACGAAGGCGCGCCACGCTTGCTCACCCGCCACGGCGCTGATGATGAGGGGCGGCGCGGCAGGCGCGCGAAAACGATCCAGAAAAAGCTTGTCGGCAGGGTTCATGAGGGAAGAGCGTAGAAATAGAGGGCAACCATCAGACCCGCGAGAATCAGCTTGGCCAACACACCCGCGCCGTAGCCCAGCGCGGCACCCAGCCCGGCCTTGGCCGCCTGCCGCGCCTGCTTGTGCGCCACGAAGAACTCGGCCAGCAGCGCGCCGAAGAAGGGGCCGAGAATCAGCCCGAGCGGGAAGAAGAAGGCACCGACGATGACACCCGCCAGCGCGCCGAGCACGGAGGCGCGCCCGCCGCCGAATTTTTTGGCGCCGAGCATGGCGGTCAGGTTATCGACAAAGAACCCGGCCGTCCCGAGCAGCACGAGCAGCACCCAGATGTACCAGGCGGGGGTGTTGCCGCTGATGAGCGAGTCGGCCACGCAGCCCCCGAGGATGAAGAGATGCCCGGGGTAGGGCAGCACACAGCCGAGGAAGCCGAGGGCGACCAGCGCCCAAAAGCTCAGCAGAGCGATGTAGCGGAGGAGGTCGATTCCCATAGCGGTCGTGCGTTTTCGGGCTCAGTTGTTGAGCGCCTGCTCGGCGTAGCCGGCGCGCTTGCGCTCGGTGGCGTTGAGGATGCGCTTGCGCAGGCGGATGCAGTGCGGGGTGGCCTCCACCAGCTCATCGGGCTCGATGTACTCGATGGCGCGCTCCAGCGAGAAGATGCGCGGCGGGGTCAGCGCGATGGAGATGTTCTTGTTGGCGGAGCGGTGGTTGGTGAGGTGTTTTTCGATGGTGGGGTTGACGGGGATGTCGATGTCCTTGGGATTTTCGCCCACGATCATGCCCTCGTACACGGCGTCGCCGGGCGAGATGAAGAGCGTGCCGCGCTCCTCCATGCGTTGCAGGGAGTAAGGGCTGGCGATGCCGTTCTCCATGGAGACGAGGGTGCTGGTCTGGCGCGTGGTGATGGCGCCGGCGTAGGGGGCGTATTCCTTGAAGAGGTGGGAGAAGATGCCGTGGCCGCTGGTGAGGTTGACCAGCTCGAACTCAAAGCCGATGATGCCGCGCGTGGGCATGGTGGCGCGGATGGTGGTGCGCCCGTTGCCGTTGCTGTCCATGCTCTCCAGAATGCCGCGGCGGTTGCCGAGGATACGGACGGCGCCGTTGCTGCACGCATCGGGCACCTCGATAAAGACGGTTTCAAAGGGCTCGCAGGTCTGCCCGTCGATGCTGCGGGTGATGACCTTGGGGCGCGAGACAAGCACCTCGTAGCCCTCGCGGCGCATCTGCTCCACAAGGATGGCAATCTGCATGGTGCCGCGCGCCGAGACGCGGAACACGCCCGCCAGCTCCGTGTCCTCCACCTTGATGGAGATGTTGGTGCGCATCTCGCGCATGAGGCGCTCGCGAATGATGCGGCTGGTGACGTTCTTGCCGTCCTGACCGCCCAGCGGGCCGTCGTTGATGGAGAACTCCATCTCCACGGTGGGCGGCTCGATGTCCACAAAGGGCAGCGCGCTGTCCTCGGGGTCGGCCACGAGGGTTTCGCCGATGTCGACATCCTCGAAGCCCGACAGGCCGATGATGTTCCCGGCCTCGCCCACGGCGGATTCGACATCCTGCAAACCGCTGTACTCAAAGAGCTTGGTGACTTTGGCCTGCACCTTGCTGCCGTCGGGGCGCAGGAGGTAGAGGGTGTCGCCCTTCTGCACGGTGCCGCTGGTGATGCGTCCGACCGCCACGCGACCGACGTAGTCGTCCCAGTCGATGTTGGAGATGAGCATCTTGAAGGGCTTGTCGGCCTCTGCCCCCTTGGGCGCGGGGATGTGTTTGATAATCTGCTGCAGGAGCGGGGTGCAGTCCACGGGGGGCTCGCCCTCGGGGCTGTTCATGAAGTAGCCGTCGCGCGCAGAGCCGTAGACAAAGGGCGCTTCAAACTGCTCCTCGCTCGCGTCGAGGTCGAGCAAAAGCTCCAGCACCTGGTCCCGCACCTTGAGCGGGTCGGCGTGCGGGCGGTCAATTTTGTTGATAACGACAATGGGCAACAGCCCCTCCTCCAGCGCCTTGCGCAGCACAAAGCGCGTCTGCGCCTGCGGGCCTTCGTAGGCATCAACCACGAGAATCACGCCGTCGACCATTTTCATAACGCGCTCCACCTCGGCGCCGAAGTCGGCGTGGCCGGGGGTGTCGACAATGTTGATGGTGTAGCCGTTCCAGTGGATGGAGGTGTTTTTTGCCTTGATGGTGATGCCCTTTTCGCGCTCGAGATCCATGGAGTCCATGGCGCGCTCCTGCACCTCCTGGTTCTCGCGGTAGGTACCGCCCGCTTTCAGCAGCTGGTCAACGAGGGTGGTTTTGCCGTGGTCAACGTGGGCAATGATGGCAAGATTGCGGAATCGGGAGGGATCACTCATAACACATCTGCCGAGTTTCGCGCTCGGGCGCGGGGATGGTAGCATACTTTCGCCTGCGTGAAAAGCCCAAACTACGGCGGAAATATCAGCTTGACTTTCGAGCTCTGTCTGCTAGGCTCCTGAGAATATGAGAGCCCCCCTGAGTATTCTCGCGCTGCTGTTGACCAGCTCCGCCCTGACGGCACAATCCTTGCAGGAGATGGTCGATTCGCTGCCCCTGCCCGAGGCTCTGCCTGCCGAGGCGAGTTCCCTCGCGCTGCCGCAGCTTCCGGGAGCAGAGCTCCGCATCGCCGGCAGCGATTGCCCTGCCCTTATCGATACGCAGGGGGTGGTGCGCCACGCGCCGAGCGAGGTGCAGGTGCGCGTGTGCTTCACGCTGACGCGCGGGGAGGAGAGCGTGACGAGCCGCGACTACAGCATCGCAGTGGCGGCGGCTCAAGCGACGGAGGAGGGCGCCAACCCGGCGCCGCAGGTGGCACCGGCGCTGCTGAGTTGGCGCGGCGGCAAGGGTGTTTTCCGCATGGGCAAGACACTGCATCTGGCTGGAGACGCGCTTAGCCGTCGCCTGGGGCAGGAGCTGGAGGCCGATTTCGGCAAGCAGGTCGTTTTCGATGCCGCCGGGGCAGATATTCGCTTTTCCGACAAGCCTGCCCAACCCACGGGGGAGGAAGGCTATCTGCTGGAGATTCGCCCCGACGGCGTGTGCATCGCTGCAGAGACGGAGCGGGGGCACTATTGGGGTACGCGCACCCTCCTGCAGCTGCTTCGGCAGAGCGATGCGCTGCCGGTCGGCACGGCTTACGATGCACCGCGCTTCCGCCTGCGCGGCTTCATGCTGGACTGCGGTCGCCTGCCGGTGACGCTCGACTTCATTCGCGATGTCATCCGCACGATGTCTTGGTACAAGCTCAACGACCTGCACCTGCACCTCAACGACAACTTCATTTTCCACGAGAAGTATGTGGACTCGGGGCGCGACCCCTTCCGCGAGAGCTATGCGGCGTTCCGCCTGCAATCCCTCATCCCCGGGCTGACGGCGCGCGATCTGTCCTACTCCAAGCAACAATTCCGCGAGCTCATCCGCGAGGCTCGGCAGGCGGGGGTCAACATTGTGCCGGAGTTCGATGTGCCGGGTCATGCGCTGGCCTTTACCCGCGTACGTCCCGACCTGATTTACCAAGGCAAGATGAGCTACAAGGAGAAGCGCCGCTGCGAGATGCTGGATGCCTCCAACCCGGAGACCATGCGCTTCATCGGCTCAGTGTTCGATGAATATCTGTTGCCGCTGGACAAGCACAAGCCGGTGTTCGAGGGCTGTGTGGTGCATGTGGGGGCGGATGAATTCTTCGGCGAGGCAGAGGACTACCGCCGCTTTGCGGATGCGCTGCTGAGCCATGTGCAGTCGCGGGGCTACACGCCGCGCATCTGGGGCAGTCTGTCCATCAAGAAAGGGCAGACTCCCGTGCGCAGCAAGGGGGTGCAGATGAATCTTTGGAACGGAGGCTGGCAGGACGCCCTCGAAGCCCTTGCTCAAGGCTACGACATCATCAACACGGACGACGGCTGGCTGTACATCGTGCCCTTTGCTCCCTACTACCGAGCCGATTTCAACCCGCAACGACTCTATGACAGCTGGCTGCCGCAGCGCATCGGCAAGCACACGCTGCCCGCCGCCCACCCGCAGCTGCTGGGCGCGACCTACGCGGTGTGGAATGACCAGATTGATTTGGAGTATCGCGGCTATGGAGCGGAGGACACTTGGCCGAGCATCGTGGGCTGCATGGAGCCGCTGGCGCAGAAAATGTGGGGCGGGGCAACGTCGGGGCTTTCCTTTGCGGACTATCAGGCGCTGGTGCACCGCATCGGCGAGGCGCCGGGCACGCAGCGGCAGGCGCTCCGTTGGCTCCGCGAGCCGCTGGAGCTGGAGAATCCGCCGATGCAGCTCGGCAAGACGGGGCTGGCGCCCGCCTACCGCGCCGTGCTGGAGCTGACGATTCCCCGCGCCGAGAAGATGATTCCCCTGCTCCGCGGGCCGGAGGGCACGTTTTTTGCGGCCGACGCTGCGGGGAATGTCGGCTTCACCCGCGCGGACAGCGTGCGCTTTTCCTTCAACACCAAGCTGCCGGTCGGTCGCCGCTGCACGCTGGAGATTCTCGCCCGTCCGGGCAAGACGGAGATTCGCATCGACGGGCAGCCGGCGGGGCATCTGACGCTGCCTCTCTGCCACGGCAACGACAAGGATTTGATTTCCACGCTGGTGCTGCCGCTGGCGCAGGTCGGCACGGGCAATGCGCGCGTGCAGGTGCACCGTCTGCGTGTGGAGCCGCTGCCGACTCTCCTGCACCGCGATTTGCCGCTCGACCACCCCTCGGCGGCGGCAGAACCCGCCGCACCCGCCGAAGTAGCCACCCCCGTCCCCACCGAATGATGAATAGCGCCGAGGAAGATTTTGTACGCGCCGCCGCCGCATTCAAGACGGGACACGGCGCGGAGGGTGCCGAGCTGCTGCGCCGCGCGGCTTTTGCCGGGCATGCGGAAGCGCAGAATCAGCTTGCGCGCATCTACTTTGCCCAAACGAAGCGGCGCGAGGATTTGGGAGCGCTGGAGAGCGCCGCGCTGCAAGGGGACCATGTGGCGCTCTTTGTGCTGGCTATGTGCCTGCTGGAGGGGCGCGTGTGCGAACGCGACGGCGACAAGGCGATTGCCGCGCTGCAACGGGCAGCTCAGGCAGGCAACCTGATGGCGGACAGCATGCTTGGGGGACAGCAGGCTTAGTATATTCATGGCCATTGCGTTGTTCGACATGGACGGAACCCTCTTTGAGGGTGATTCCCAGCTGCGTTTCTGCCGCCGGGTGCTGCGGCGCTACCCGTGGCGACGGCTGCATCTGCTGATTCTCCTGCCCGCAGCATGCGCGGCACCTTTTCTCGGCGGCGGCAGCTGGCTCAAGCGGGCTTTTCTGACCTACGCCTGCGGTCTGAGTCGAGAAACGCTGCAAGCTGAAGCCCGAGCCTTTGTGCAGCAGGAGCTGCTGCCCGCGCTCTATCCCGAGCTACTTGCCCGTCTGCGCGCGCACCAGGCAGCGGGCGATGAGACCGTGCTCTGCTCAGCCTCGCCCGAGTGGTGGACACAGGAGCTGGGTGCCGCACTGGGTTTTTCCCGCACCCTAGGCACCCCGGTGCTCATGGGTGCTCGTGTGCCGCTCTTCCCGCGTCTGGCAGCGCCCGGCAACAACAAGGGTCACAACAAGGTGCTGCGGCTTGCGGCCATCGGCATTAGTCACGCCGAGGTCGGCTACACCGACAGCGCGGCTGACCTGCCCATGCTCTCCCTCTGCCGCCGTGCGGTGCTGGTCAATCCCTCCCCTGCCCTCGCGGCGCAATGCCCTGGAGCGACCATCCTGCGACCGACGCGTCGGCTCCACCCGCTGCGCTTTGTTCTCGGCGGACTGCTGGGGCTGTAAGTAAGCCACCGCAACGCCCCCTCCTCGCGGCACGCTCGCCCAAGCACCGGAAAACGTAGGGGCAGAACGCAGGTTAAGCGGGGAATGATGAACGGGGGAATCCCGTACGCCGTCGCAGCAACCGGCAGGGACTCACGCAACGCTCGTTCTCCCGGCGCAAGCGTCTCCGAACCAACACGCCCTGCGACAGGGCACGCTGACACACGGGCGGTGCACCGCCATGAGAGCAATCGCCAAAAAAGCACGCCCTGCGACCTGCGCAGGGCGTGCCAAGTTTACCATGGAACCAGCGGGAATCAGGGATTCACCAGTCCGTCATCGGGGAAGAGCCCGGGGGTCGAGGTACCGGCGGTGCTGGCCTCACCTCCGCGCCCCGTATCGCGCTTGCGCAGGGGCTTGCCGAAGGGATCAATCACCTCTGCGGTCACGAAGATCATGAGGTTCTTGCGGACGTGGGACTCCGCTTCGGAGCGGAAGAGACGGCCGACAAGGGGCAGATCGCCGAACACGGGCACCTTGTCTTCCACCTTCTGCACCTCATCCTCAATCAAACCACCGATGGCGATGGTGTGACCATCATACACGCAGGGGTTCGAGTTGACGTAGCGGCGGCTGAACACGGGCATATCGATGCGGTTCTCCGTCAGCATGACCTGTTGAATCTGGCTCTGGTTGGCCACAGCAGCCACAATGGGCGAACCATAGTTGACGAAGCCTTCGAAGTCGACCACGCGAATCTCAAAGCGCTTGAAGCGAACGATGTCGCTGTCGCTGTCCTTAAGAGACTCAATCTGGAAGCGCATCATGATACCGACCTCTTCCACGGCCCATTCCGAGGGGTTGGAGGGAGCCGCAATGGGGTAGGAGCTCGAGTTGTTGTTATCGTTATTATTGTTGTTGGAACCCGTGCTGTTGGGAATCTGCGGCGCATCGTAGGCGATGGGGTAGATGAAGCGGCGAACCACCTCAATCTTAGCGCAACCCTGCTCGTCGTTCTGGTCACTGGCCAGAGGATCGGGAGCGGGAGCGTACTCCATCTGGTCATCGCCACTGACCACGAGGCTGGGAGCCGACATGACATCCACACCCTTCTTCTGCGACAACCCACGCATAATCATCTGGTAGGAGCCGGAGTCGTAGATACCCGAGAGGGAGAGCACACCGGGAGCCACATTGGAGGTAGCCGCAGCACTGGCCGAGCCCGAGGCAATCAGGTTGGAGATGGCGCTGCTGCTGATGGCACCGGAGCCGCTGCGCAGACCACCGGTCATCAGACCATTGGTGATGGTGTCCGTAACCGCACCGGTTTGGGAAATCGGCCAGGAGCCGCTCTTGGGCGCATTATTCGTCCAACCGCTGCCGCCGCTGGTGACAAAGTCCTGGAACGTACGGTTGGGCGTGGAGTTCGCACCACTGACGCCACCAA
Organism: Akkermansia sp.; assembly: GCA_051884295.1. Taxonomy (GTDB): domain Bacteria; phylum Verrucomicrobiota; class Verrucomicrobiia; order Verrucomicrobiales; family Akkermansiaceae; genus Akkermansia. Next base: position 19,309 of record JBJEVK010000078.1, on the reverse strand, counting down.
GGAATGCCGTACCGGCATTGTTGATGGAGAAGGGGTTAATCACCCAGTCAAAGCTGAGCTCCTCATCGTTCTGCTGGGAAATCTCCACGAACTTGGTGCTGACTTTCACCATCTTGGGCATATCCTGGCGGAACTTGTTGATGGCCTCCTCGACAGCATCCAACTCGTCATCCGTATTGACCACCGTCAGCACACCCGTGGTGCGGGAGTACTGCGCACTGGCGCCCTGCAGGAACTGCACACCCATATCGATCAACGAGGCCTTCGCGTCGATCTTGCGGGAGCGAGGCTTGGACGAGGACGCAAAATCGGAATCCTCATCGTCGCTCTCCTCATCATCGCCGGAACCGCTGCTGAAGAACGAGGGACGCACCGCCCACTGGCGACGGGACATGCGCTGGGAGGCAGCCCCCTTCTGGTAAACCACCACAGCCTTATCCTCAACGCGCATCTCGCAGCCGGCCTTTTCGCACATCAGCTTCAGCAGGTCAGCGGCGGTCACATCCTTGAGCGAGAGGCGATCGATCACGGCAGGCGGAATCTCCTTCACCACCGGTGCCGGAGCAGCGGCGGGAGCGGAATCCTCCTCCTCCTCATCGTCCTCCTCCTCGTCATCGTCATTGGTCGCAACCGGCGCAGGAGCGGGAGCGGGAGCGCTGCTTTGCGCTTTCTGATAGATAAAGTTAATCGACAGACCGGCCTTACGAGCCTCAGCTCGCAGGAAGTCCAGCGCATCCTCCATGGGTGTTTCCTCAAAGTTGACACTGCTGATATGCAGGCTGTTGAGGTTCTCGGAGTTGCGCAACACTCCCTCGGAGAAGTTTTGAGTGGTTTCGCCGCCGCCCAGCTGAGCGTCGGGCAGATCCTGCGGCTGCTGCTCCTCCCAGAGGGCATCGACCTCAGCCAAAGCCTTGGCACGGAACGAGTCGTAGGCGGCCGTGTAGTAGTTGGCGCGGCGCTTGCTCACCTGCTCCTGCCCACGGCGGGCGGCCGTGTTGTACGGGTCGATGGCAATGACGCGGTTGAACTCGGCATAAGCAGCATCGTAGTTCCCCAGATCAAGATAACCGTAAGCCAGCGTCAGCAGGCGGTTCACCTCCTCGACATTCTTGACATGCTCAGGCGTCAGAGCAGGATTGTTACGCACCGGGTCGCGCAGCAGAGAAAGCTCCTTGCGGGCACGCTGGTTGTTGGGGTCGCGGCTCAGGACATCGAGCAAAAGCTGTTCGGCATCGTCATAACGACCGACGCGGGAGTATTCAATGGCCACGGCAACGGAGGCATCGCCGATGCTCTTGACGATGAACTCCTGCATCTTCTGCGTGGCGGGAGCCTTGGGAATCGTGTTCCAAGCGGCCTGATACTTATCAAGCGCGTCCTTGTACTTCTTCTCGGAATAGGCCGTGCGCCCTTCCTGCAAGAGTTGCATAGCCTCGGCCGTCTTTGCCTGGCGACGAGCCGTTTCACGAGCATTGATACTGTCCTGAGGAGCAGCGGCGGTGCTACCCGCATAAACGGCGGTAGGACCGACCTTGCTGGTACCGGCAGCGGTCGAAGTGCTCAGGTAGCCGACAGTACCGGCCTGCACAAAGGGGCAACCGGCTGCAAGGCCCATCAGCAGCAACGCGCGCTTGGAATGGATGAGAGGTGCGTGGTTCATGGTAATGTCTAATTTATGGCAGAAAAGTTGATGAATGTAAAGTCTACAATTGATTTTTTTGGAGAGAATGTCCGATTTTTGAACTCATTTTTTGGAAGCCGATGCTTTTTTGGAGGCCGCCGGGATGTTGATGGGGCTCTCGACCCCCTCCAACAGGATGTTGACGCTGCCGGAGGCATCGACGGATTCGAGCTTGGCGTTCATGGGCTTGCCGTCGCTGTAGCCGCCCGGAATCACGAAGTTTCCGCCCAGCTGGCAGGCGATTTCGTCCTGCCCTTTCTTCCCGGCAGCCGTACCGCCCGTCACGCGGAAAACAACCGTGGTATCAGAAATGGTGTATCCCTTCTCGTTGGCGGTTCCCTTGTCGCGCGAACCGGGGATGGGCTTGCCGGCGCGGATGGTAAACTCCTTCGCGCCCGAAGCCGTCACGTTGTCGCGCACCTTCAACACCGTCTCCTCCGTGGGGCTGCCACCGACCAAAAAGCTCTTCTTGTCAAAGCCCAGGAGCGTGAAACGTCCCGTGGTTTCGCCGGCTTTCAGGTCAAAGTTCTTCCCCGGAGCGACCCTGGTCTTGTAGGTGGGCGAGACATCGGCAGCGCTGTTGAAGATGCGGATTTCAATCTCCGCAGGATTGTCCTCCAACAGAGTAGGGAAAGTGATCAGGGCGTTGGCGACGCTGACACTCTTCACCTCGAGCTTGGGTTCATGCCCGGTCTGCACCAGGGGGGGATAGCTTGCCGCGTCGGCCGGCTGAGTGTGCGCCAGGTACTCTTCGCGGTTGGTAAAGCCGTCGTTGTCGCTGTCGATTTCAAGCCCGTCGGCACGCCCCAGCGCATCGGCAATCCCCGAGGTGATGAACCAGGTGTTGGGGACATCGCCATGGATGTTCTGAGCAGCGGGATCGTAGATGTCGATGACGGTGTTCTTCTGCTTGTCATCCAGCGTGATTTGCCACAGCTCGGTGGAGTAGAAGAGCGGCGCCATGCGGGGCTTACCGTTGATGAGCGCCCCCTCGGGGGCAGCATCGCTGATGGTGCGGTCGCTCTTGAGATTGTCCTTGACCCGCTGTGCCTCGGCAGTGAGAGAGCCCTCGCCCTTGCCGGAGTTCACTTGAGTATCGGGCGCAAGAGTTTTGGCACTGTACAGCGTGTAGCCGCCGTAACCGGCCGCGGCGATGCCCAGCAACGCGCCGACGATGAGAATATTTCTTCCGGAGTTGGATTGATCGGCCATGGGAATGATTGGGGGTAAAACTTACTTATTCTGTGCGGAGTTGAAGTAGAGCACCTGCATGTTGAGATGGACACGAGCCTTCTCCTTGGGATCGCCGGTGAGGCGTTTGGCCACGGAGCGAGCGACATTCCCCTGAGGAGCAGCCTGGCCGATGTCGTCGCCGACATTGCCGCCCGGCGCCTGATAGGGATCAATGCCCGGCAGGTTCTCCATTCCCTTGACGGAAACGCCGGTGATAAACAGCATGTAGTCTTTATCGTTAACGATGGTGTTGATCACCTGCGGCAGAACGCCCCGCGTCGCCTCAAAAGCCACCTCGAAGCTCAGCGGGAAATACGCCGGAGCCCTGCGGCTGCCCTTGGCCGTCTCCTCGGCCGCCTCCGGCAGGGGAGCGCAGTAGATTTTGTCCAAAACCGATGCTCCGGAGTTCAGAATCACCTCCGCCACACGACTGACAGCGCGCAGCTGGAAAGCACGGAACGGCACATCGGCCTCCACGGGAGCAGAGTTCTTGAACGCAGCCATTCCCAAATCGGCCGCCGGGGAGGAGACAACAGCACCCTTCTCGCCGGCCAAATTGCCGATGCGGGCGATGTTGTCGCGAAGCATATTCTGCATATCCTGTGCGCTGAGTTTCTTGCCGTCGCCGTGGCAGGCGGCGGCGTAGGCCTCCAGCTGCTGCCGCAGCTCCTTGTCGACCTGATTCACCTGGGCAAATGCCGCCTTGAGTGCTTCGCGATTCTTGCGGGTGGGGGGCACTTCGGCATTGTTGTAGTCCTCGAATTGATCGCTGATGGCGCTCAGTTCTTTCTGAGCCTGAGCATAATCCTGCGTGCGCGTAAATCCGTAGTATGCAACCCCGCCAAAGGCGAGTGCAAACACGGCGCTCAGGGCAACAACGGTCTTGTTTTCGCTGATGTTCATGGAAGAAAAATGGGGTTAATGGCTGCGATTACTTGTTGCCTTTGTCCAGCTCGGGAATGGCGATGGGTGTTTTGAGGGGCATCACCATCATGAACTTCTCCACATAGTCGGGCATTTTGCCTTTCGATGCCTTGGAGTCGATGAACTGGAAGTAGTGGTTGAGATCCTTCTGCACAACGGCATTTTCGTAGGCAAACAGCGAATCGGCGCTGCGCTCGTCGAAGTTGCGGTCCACCAAGTCGTAAATGGCTTGGCGCTGCGCCGTACTGCGCTCATCGCCGGGATTTTTGATGGTGTAGCCGCTCACATAGATGGCCGTGACCTTGGGAGCTTTGTTGCGCTTGCCGGCATCGGCCTCATCGGGGGCCTGATTGATGGCCGAATCGTTGCCGGCATTGCGGCTGCGGTTCATGTCAATGAGGCGCGTCCCCTTGAGCTCGGACGACTCTGTCAGCGAGGTGGCGGCCACATCGTAGTTAATCAGCGGCGCAAACTCGGTGAACCAGAACTTGACGGAAGCACCCCGGGCGGAGAGCTGCCGGATGACGTCCGCGTAGGCATAACGCATGTTGTAAATCTCAGCCACCTTGTCGATGTCCTGCATGGTCTTTTGGTATTTGCCCTGCACGGCCTCAATCTGCTCAGCGATGCGGGAGACTTCTTCGGCGACCGGCTTGACTTTCCTGAGTTTCGCCTCGGCATCTGCGGCTGTAGTCTCCGCGGCGTAGGCGAAGAAGCCGGCTCCGGCCAACGCGAGCACACCCGCCACCGCTACCTTGGGCAACAGGGCCTTCTCGGCGCGTTCCTTGCCCACGCTGGTCGGCACGAGGTCAATATCGAACTCGCCCGCCTGCGCACCGCTGACGGCAGCACCCACAATGGCACCGAAGCAAATAGAATCCTGCGCCAACGCCTCGGCATCGACCTTGCTGCCTACGCTGAACGCCTGCAGCGGGTCGAAATACTCCACGGGGATATTGAGCGCGCTCTGCAGGTACTCCAACGCATAGGTCAGACGAGCACCACCGCCGCAGATGTAGGCCTTGACGGGGGCGCTGCCCTTGTACTGGGCGCGGTAGTGGTTGATGGTGCGCTGAACCTCGGAGGAGAGGCGGCCCATCGCGTTGCGAATGCAGGCCGCCAACGCCGCCTCCTGCTCCCCCATGCCATCGGTGTGTCCGTTGCCCAGGGAAACGACGCCCTGCTCCACCTTAAACTTTTCGGCATCGCGGTAGTTCATGCCGAACTCGCGGGCAATGCTGTTGGTGATGAAGGAGCCGGCAGCCGTCACCGAGCGGGTGAAGAAGCGTCCGGCCTCGGCAAAGATGATGTCGGTGGTCTTGGCACCGATATCCAGAAGCATGACGGGCTCCGTCTCCTCGGGGTAGGAGATACGGAAGGCGTTGTACAGGGAGGTGATGGCGCAGTCAACGCTGCGGGTGCGCAGCGAATTGTTCTCCACCTGCGTGTTGAGCTCGTCCAGGATATCTTTCTTGATGGCCACCAGCAACACCTCGCGCTCGCCCTCGCCGCGGTCGGCCAGCTCCTGATAGGAGTAGACGATATCCTCCAGCGGGAAGGGGATGTGCTGCTGCGCCTCAAAACCCACCTGCTCGGCCAGATTATCATTGTCGAGTGCCGGGAGCTTCAGGAAGCGCATGAACACCTGCTGGCCCGAGACAACATTGCGCACTTCGCTGCCGCGCACATTGAGCTCCGTCACCATCTCGCCGATGGCGTTGCTGACGTAGTCCATGCGCATACCCTCTTCCACAGGGTCGAGAACGATGTCGCGGCGGGCATAGCGCGAGAGCGCAAACCCGCGACCGACCGGCGTAAAGACACCCATGGTGACGCTCTGAGCGCCGATTTCTAAGGCGACGGTTTTCTTGTAAACAGCCATATCTGTCGTGTAATCTGTTGATGAAAATGAAGCAACACAGCCCCTCCCCCACCGGGAGGGTGCCGAAAGATTTTACTTGGCTTTCTTCTTGGATTTCTTCTCCTTGGGCATGCCATCGGTCGGCGTCTCGCCCGTGCTATCGGAGGCATCACTCACATCACCCATCGCCGAAGCCCCCCCGGCGGCAGCGGCGTCTGCCGACCCGTAAAGAGGCTTGGTCGGCGGGAACGTGGGAGCATAGAACGGAGCAAAGGGAGTCTCGGAAATAGCCAACAGCTCGGCATTCTGCTTGTTGGCGCTACCCTTCTTCCACCAGGCGCCGCTGAGCTTCTGCTTGTACTTGGTGCTGACGATGTAGAACGGTTCCTTCTTGGGGTGCATGCAGTTGGAACCCTCAAACGAAGCCTCGACGGCAACGGCAATCAGCTTATCCTTGAGCTCGATCTTTTCCTTGTCGTCACCGAGAATTTTCTTAGCATTCGACGGGGAAAGGAAAATCCCCGCATTCATGAGCCCCTCCATCCACTCCTTATTTTCGGAGGACTTGCCGCTCAGAGGAATCTCGACGTAGGTAATTTCCTTGTCCAGCAGAATGGGCGCAGCATCCTTACCGGCGCCCTCAAAGGCAGCGTAAACATGCACGTTGAGCTCGCCGACGAAGTTGGGGTTCTTGTCGCCGCGGCACTTACCGTTCACCCTCAGCGGGATGGTAATGTATTGCCACGAAGCGAGCTTCTCCGAGCCCTTTCCCTTGGACTCCTTCACACTGAACCCCATCGTCGGCGGCGTGATCGACTCAACCTTCAGATCGCTGCCGCCTTGCACGTCCAGCGAGACGTTTGCGTATTCCGCATTGAGCGCCGACGCCACAGGCAGACCGAAAAAGGCCGCCACAGCAAGAGGGAGGAGCTTTTTGTTCATGGTGGTAAAAAAATTCAGATGTGTGCTATCTTTATACACAATGGGCAGTCGCTTGGCGAGAAGAAACTTGTTTTTTCGCTGTTTTTTTGGCGGCGCCGCGCGCGCCTGCGTGTACTTGTGTGTCTGCATACCGAATTCGCCTTGTCGCTGCACGCGGGGCTGTGCTATAAGGAAAGCCATGCCTGCCGCCCTACTCTACATCCACGCGCTCGACCCCGTCATTGTCCGTCTGGACGGAACGGGGCTTCCCCTGGCTCTCCGCTGGTATGGCCTGGCCTATGTGGCGGGTTTTGCGCTGGGCTACTGGGTGCTGCTGCTGCTGTCGCGCCGTCGCCTCTACTGCGTGCCGCCCGAGAAGCTCGGCGATTTCATCACCTTGGTCTGCCTCGCGGGGGTCATCTGCGGCGGTCGGCTGGGCGAATTCTTCTTTTATTGGCTGCCCGAGCAGGGGCTCAACGGCTTTCTGCATGACCCGCTGTGGGTCTTTCGCGTGTGGGAGGGGGGCATGGCCTCCCACGGCGGTATCATCGCCGTCCTGCTGACGGCCTGTTGGTGGGCATGGCGCCACCACTACCCGCTTGCGCAGGTGGTCGACGGGCTGGCTATCGTCAGCCCCATCGGTCTGTTCTTCGGTCGCGTGGCCAACTTCATCAACGGCGAGCTGTGGGGAAAAATCACCGATTCGTGGTGCGCCGTCAAGTTTCCCACGGAGCTGAGAACGGCTCCCGGCGACCTGCTGTACCGCGCACACAGCGCTGCCGAACAGGCAGCCGGCGTGCAGGTCTCTGCCTACATGCAGTCGGGGCAGGACTACTGGGATGCGCTGATGCAGCTGTGCCGCGAGCACCCGGCCGCCCTGCAGGCGCTGGCGGAATACGTCCCGGCGCGCTACCCCTCGCAGCTCTTTGAGGCGCTGGGGGAGGGGCTGCTGATTTTCGCAGTACTGCTCACGCTGCGTCTAACTTGGCGCAAGGCACCCGCCGGCATCTTCTCGGCCTTGTTCGCTTTCCTGTACGCAGCCGCACGCATTGTCTGCGAATGCTTCAAGGAGCCCGATGCCGGGGTGTGGTACGGCATCACACAGGGGCAGTGGCTCAGCCTGCTCGTTGTGCTCATCGGCCTGGCTTTCCTCATCATCGCCCTGAGAAATGCCCGCAAAGCGGTCTGAGCACCCCTTCCCCCCGAAAAAAACGCGCGGATAAGAAAAAAAAGGCTTGCATCGCCGCTCCCGCTCGTGTATATTCCCCCTGCACGCTGTTTCGGCAGCCTGCAAGAGACAAGGGTAGGTTCCCGAGCGGTCAAAGGGGGCAGACTGTAAATCTGCTAGCGTTTGCTTTCGATGGTTCGAATCCATCCCTGCCCAGTCTTCATGCGGAGGTAGCTCAGTTGGTAGAGCAACACCTTGACATGGTGGAGGTCGTAGGTTCAAGTCCTATCCCCCGTACTCACCCAAGGCGGCATCGCGAGTCGATGCCGCCTTTGTGTTTGTCACCCCCCGGCAAGGTGCGGCAAAATGCGTTTCACGCACCTAGGGGCTCCACTTTGCGCTTGCCAGCGCGCGGCAGCGGCGTTACAATGGGCGCGTGAATCCGGCGCGCGCAGCTGCGTGTGCCATTTGCATTCCAACCCACAATATCACGTACCATGCCAGTACCCACCCAAGAACAGTACATCAAGATGCTCAACACGGCCAAGGAGAAGGGCTATGCCTATCCCGCCGTGAATGTCACCACGCTCGAAGTCATCAACGGCGCGCTCAAGGCGTTTGCCGAGGCTAAGTCCGATGGTATCATCCAGGTTTCCCTCGGCGGCGGCCAGTTCGCCTCCGGCACGGCGGTGAAGGATTCCGCCATCGGCGCTATCGTGATCGCTGAGGCGGTGCATCGCCTTGCGGAGCAGTACGATGTGTTCGTGGCGCTCCACACCGACCACTGCCAGGCCGACAAGGTGGACAGCTTCCTGCGCCCTCTGCTTGCCGAGTCTAAGCGCCGCATTGCCAACGGGCAGGGACCGCTCTTCAACTCCCACATGCTCGATGCCTCGGCTCTGCCGATGGCCGAGAACCTCAAGATTTCGCAGCAGGTGCTCAAGGAGTGCGCTGAGGTCGGCATCGTTCTCGAGCTCGAGATCGGCGTCGTCGGCGGCGAGGAGGACGGCGTGGACAACAGCGGCGCTCATGCGGCCAAGCTCTACACCTCCCCCGAGGATATGCTGCTGACCTACGAGACCCTCAACGGTCTGGGTGAGTTCATGCTGGCGGCCACCTTCGGCAATGTGCACGGCGTGTACAAGCCGGGCGCCGTCAAGCTGGAGCCCAAGATTCTCCGCGACGGTCAGAAGGCGGTGCGCGACAAGCACGGCGTGGACATGCGCCTGGTCTTCCACGGCGGCTCCGGCTCCGACCTCTGCGACATCCGCGAGGCGATCTCCTACGGCGTGGTGAAGATGAACATCGACACCGACACGCAGTATGCGTTCTCCAAGCCCATCGTCATGCACATGTGCCAGAACATCGACGGCATGCTCAAGATTGACGGCGAAGTGGGCAACAAGAAGGTGTACGACCCCCGCTCCTACCTCAAGAAGGGCGAGCAGGGCATCTGCGAGCGCCTCAAGGTCGCCACGCAGGATCTGCTCTCCGAGGGCAAGACGCTCTTCGGCCAGATCTGATTGCCGACACCCCGCATTTCCCTCCGGCGCGGCTGCTCCCCGAGCAGCCGCGCCTTGTTGCAGCCGCACGGAGCGTCGTCCCCTGACACTCGTTCTCCTGCAGAAGACGAAGCAGCCCGCCGGGGGAGAGAACCCGACGGGCTGTCTGCCGTACGCTGAGCCGGAGGCTCCTCAGCGGTTCTTCTTGCCCTTCTTGGGCTTTTTGGCATCCTTCTTGCCCTCGTCCTCGTCGTCGGCATCGCCGTCGAGAATCTTGCTCAGGGGAATGCGCAGGAAGCCGATGCCGCGGGCTCCGGTTTCGGGATTGCACTGCGGTGTTTCATAGATGACGCCCATGGTTTTGTCATCGGCCAGGGCGAGGCAGGAGTAGCCCATGCAGCGGCGGCGCTCGTACTCGTAGCCCTCGCTCCAGGTCATGCCGTCATCGGCGGAGACGCGAATGGTCATGTGCGAGCGGCCGCCCGTCTTGGGGTTGGAGAAGAAGAGCATCTCGCCCTTGCCGGGCACGGCGGCGCGGATAATGGATGCCTGGCAGGTCGGCTCGGAAAGCGCCTTATTGTTCGTGGGGTGTTCTTCCCAGGTGTCACCGAAGTCCTTGGTGACGTAAACGATGCGTTTGCCACTGCGGTTTTCGTTGCGGCAGTTGAGCATCAGGCTCCCGTCGGAGAGTTCGACCACCTGCGCCTCGGAGGTGGCGCCGGGAATGACCCCCTGCCCCATCTTCCAGGTCTTGCCGCCGTCCTGCGAGGAGACGATGCAGCTGTGTTTTTCGGCGTAGCCGCCTTTCCACCACTGAGCGGGGAAGACAATGGCGCCGGATTTGGTCGTGATGCCGCAGCCGGGACCGGCCAAGATGAGTGTCCACTCGTCTTTCTTGATCTGCTTGGTAATGTTGATGTGATTGCGGCTCCAAGTCTTGCCGTCGTTGTCGCTGGTCACCATTTCCCACTGACCGGTCTTGTTCGGGTCAAAGCCGGTCTGCGAGCGCCCGATGCTCGCGCCGCCGCCAAAGTGGCAGACCAGCGATTGCAGGTAGAGGCGGTTCTTGGGACCGACCAGGATGCAGGGGTCACCGTTGCCGTTGGCAGCGCCCTCGCCGGAATCCATCGCCACGCTCGGCTCGGTCCATGTCTTGCCACCGTCGCGGGAAACGACCGCCGCCACGTCAATGTCGGCGCAGAGGTCGCCCTCGTGGTTGTAGCGGGCATCAAAAACACCGATGAGGGTGCCCTTTTCCGTGCGCACCATGCCGGGAATGCGGAAAGCCTTGCAGGCGCGGCCGTCCACCTTGCCACCCGGCACGGCGACCATGTAGCCGACGGCCTGCTTGATGGGGGCGGCATCGGTCACGGGCATCTTCTTGCCACCGAAGCTGACGCTGACGGGCTCAATCCTGATGCTCGAGCCCACGCTTGCCTTGGGCGAGGGCTGCACCAAAATCCAGAGCTTATCGTGCTTGGTGGGGTCTTTTTCGTTCTTGCGGTCGGCACCGGGCACCATGCGGCAGCTGATGACGGTCTTGGCCGAGGGCTTAGCGGTGCCGAGCGCCTCGCCGAACTGCAAACCCTCGGCGTTGCCGTAGTGAATGCTGACGCTGCTGACCAGATCCGGCTTGGGGATTTTGATCGTCACGGAATCAGGCAAATCCTCGCCCCCCTCCAAGATGATGGCACCGACGGCGTTCTGCGCGGCGCCGTGGAGAATCGGCATGGGAGCGGGCTCCTGCATACGCACGGAACTCACCTCGGCCAGGGCAGGCACAGTGAGCAACAGAGCAAAGAGAGAAAGAGCTTTTCGCATATGCTGGCTATTCTAGCAGCTTCTGCACTCCTGTCAACGATTCTTTTGCCTTTACACGCACGCGGGCATGGAGTAGTATCATGCCGGTTCGGCTCACCGCTCTCCACCCAGATTCCAGATTTTACAGGTTATGATGACTGCTGCGCAGATTCGCCAAAGCTTCCTCGATTTTTTTGCCGAGAAACAGCACACGATTGTTCCCTCCGCCTCGCTGATGCCCCAGAGCCCGGGGCTGCTCTTCACCAACGCCGGGATGAACCAGTTTGTGCCCTACTTCCTGGGGGTGAACACCCCGCCCTGGAAGCCGGCGCGCGCCACCGACACGCAGAAGTGCATCCGCGCGGGCGGCAAACACAATGATTTGGAGGATGTGGGGCAGGATTCCTACCACCACACCTTTTTCGAGATGCTGGGCAACTGGTCCTTCGGCGATTATTTTAAGAAGGAGGCCATCGCCTGGGCTTGGGAGCTGGTGGTGGAGCGCTGGGGCTTCCCCGTCAACCGCCTCTACGCCACGGTGTACTGCCCCGACAAGAGCAAGGGCGACCCCGGCGAGTTTGATCAGGAGGCTTATGATGCCTGGGCGGCGCTGTTTGCCGCCAAGGGCATGGATCCCAAGGTGCATGTGGTCAACGGCAACATGCACGACAATTTTTGGATGATGGGCGAGACGGGTCCCTGCGGCCCCTGCTCGGAGCTGCATGTGGATCTGACCCCGGCAGGCGACACGCAGGGCAGTCTGGTCAACGCCGGCAGCGACAAGTGCATCGAGATCTGGAACCTCGTGTTCATGCAGTACAACGCGGAGACGGACGGCTCGTTCCGCCCCCTGCCCGCCTGCCATGTGGACACGGGCATGGGCTTTGAGCGCGCCTGCGCCATGATGCAGTGCACCCGGGGCTTCACGGACTTCTCGCGCCGCGTCTCCAACTACAGCACGGATGTTTTCCGCCCGATTTTCGCGCGCATCGAGGAGCTGTCGGGGCGGCGCTATGCCGACCTGTACCCGCAGGATGCCGCGCCCGAGCAAAAGGAGCTGCTGGCCGAGAGCGTGGCGTTCCGTGTGATTGCCGACCACATCCGCACGCTGTCCTTCTCCCTCGCGGACGGCATCCTGCCCGGCAACAGCGGGCGCAACTATGTGCTGCGCCGCATTCTGCGCCGCGCGGTGCGCTACGGGCGCACGCTGGGACTGGAAAAACCCTTCCTGTCGGACATCGTGGACACGCTGGTGGGCGAGATGGGCGGCACCTTCCCCGAGCTGGCGGCGCGCGCAGCGGTCATCAAGGAGGCGCTGCTGCGCGAGGAGACGAGTTTCAACGAGACGCTCGACCGCGGGCTGGAGCTTTTTGAGCGCGAGGCGGCGGGCGCCGGGAGCATCAGCGGCGAGTTCGCGTTCAAACTCTACGACACCTACGGCTTCCCCTTTGACCTGACGGCTCTCATGGCGCGCGAGCGCGGCATGGAGACGGACGAGGCGCGCTTCAACGAGCTGATGGAGGAGCAGCGCCAACGCGCCAAGGCGGCGCAGAAGAAGCAGGTCGTGCGCGCGCTGGATCTGAAAACCGAGCAGGTGACCGCTTTCACCGGCTACACGGAGGACGAGACGACCGCCCGCATCACGGAGCTGCACGAGGAGGGCGATCTACTCTACATCATCACGGACAAGACACCGTTCTACGCCGAGATGGGCGGTCAGGTGAGCGACGGCGGCACCCTGAGCTTGGGGGGCGATTCGGCTCCCGTGCTGGCGGTGCAGCAGATGGGCAAGGCACGCGCGCACCTGATTGCCGCGACCGAGGGGCTGCGTCCCCGCGTAGGCGATACGGTGCTGCTGCGGCTGGACACGGCGCGCCGCCGCGCGCTGGAGGGGCACCACAGCGCCACGCACCTGCTGCACAAGGCGCTGCGCGCGCTGGTGAGCGAGGATATTGCCCAGCAGGGCTCGCTGGTGGAGGTAGACCGCCTGCGCTTCGATGTCAACAGCGCTCCCCTTGCCAAAGCCGACCTGCGCCGCGTGGAGGAGCTGGTGAACCGCTGGGTGGACGAGGATCTGCCCATCGACTGCCGCGAGTACCCCATGAGCGAAATCCGCCGCCACAAGGAGGTCTGCCAGTTCTTCGGCGACAAGTACGGCGATGTGGTGCGCCTGGTGCAGATGGGCGGCGAACCCGGGCTCTTTGACGGCGTGTCCATGGAGCTTTGCGGCGGCACGCACGCCGCGCACACGGGAGCCATCGGGCTCTTCAAAATCAAAAGCGAGGGAGCTATCGCCAGCGGGGTGCGCCGCATCGAGGCGGCCTGCGGCAGCGCCGCGCTCGCGCTCGTGCGCGACATGGTGGAAGCGCGCCGCCCCGAGTGCCGCGACGCGCTCGACAAGCTGACCCGCGCCAACGCACAGCTGGAGGCGCTGGGGCAGGCTCCCGTGCCCGTCCCCGCCGATCCCGAACCCTACGGTGCCGCCGCCGAACAGGCGCGCGACATCGCCGCGGTCAACGCCGCGCTCGATGCCTACCAGGCCGCCTGTGAAGCGCTGAAAGAGACCGCTCCGGAGGCGGAGAAGCGCCTGAAGAAAGCGATGGCTGCCGCCGCCGCTTCGATGGCGGATGCCCTGCTGAGCGAGCAGCTGACGGGCGCCAACCAAGTCATCTGCGCCGAGGGCGGCAATGAGCTGCTCACGGAGCTTTTCAACGGGCTGCGCAAGCGCCACTGCGAGGCCGCCGTCGTGCTCGTGGCCGACGACGGCGCGGCGCTGTCGCTGGGTGCCTACTGCGGCGCAGCGGCACAGGCGGCCGGGCTGAAGGCCGGCGAGCTCATCCGCGCCCTCGCCCCCATCGTGGGCGGCAAGGGCGGCGGCAAGGCCGACATGGCGCGCGGCAGCGGTCGCGAACGCGCCGCCAAGGACGCTCTGCTGGCGCAGGCGCAGCAGCTCTTGGGCTAATGTTTCTCCATCCCCCCCACCATCATGAGCAAGAATCAACCACCGGTCTATCCCGATGAGCCGCAAATCCCCCTGCTGCCCAACATGCTGACAGCGGGCAACCTGCTCTGCGGCTTCTTCGCCATCCTGACGATTTTCAAGGGCATGGCCTTTGAAAACGGCAGCAGCGAAGCCTTCCAATACTACCAGCAGGCAACCTACCTCATCTTTGCCGCCTGCATCTTCGACCTGCTGGACGGTCGCGTGGCGCGCCTGTGCAAGTGCGACGGCCCCTTCGGTCGCGAGTTCGACTCCATCGCCGATGTCATCTCCTTCGGCGTAGCGCCCGCGCTGCTGCTCTCCAAGGCCGTGCTCTTCGTGCTGCCCGTGGACTACCTCGGCTGGGCGGTGGCGGTGCTGTATTTCCTCTGCGCCTCGCTGCGTCTCGCGCGCTTCAACTGCATGGCCGCCGCCCCCAAGAAACCCAATCAGAGCATGGATTTCGTGGGGCTCCCCGTGCCGATGGCGGCGGGTGCCGTCGTCAGTACCATGTACCTGGTCATCGACATCACGGCGCACCGCGACCTCATCATTCCCCTGCCTTTCCAAATCATCATGGCGATGATTATGGCGCTCGTCTCCCTGCTGATGATGAGCCGCGTTATCTACCCGAGCTTCAAGCATGTGAATGTTGAAAAGCGCGGCACCATCACGGCCATCCTGCTGGTAGCAGCGGCGCTGTGCTGCTTCATCGTCTTCCCGTGGATTGCCCCGGCCATCATTTTCCTCTGCTACCTGCTCTACGGGCTGGTAGTGCGTCCCCTGCTCTCGCGCCGTCTGCGCCGCGTCATCGAGGTGGACAACGACGAGGATGAACCCAAAGACTCCAACGAAGTATGATTAAGCTTGTCGAACTGACCACGCCGACCTGCAGCGTCTGCAAGATGATTGCGCCCATGGTTGCCAAGACGGTCGCGGAGTTCCCCGCCGACCGCTTCTGCTACTACAACGTCAACGCGTTGGAGGGACAGGGCAAGGCGCTCGCCGACAAACACGGCGTGCGCAGCGTGCCCGTGTTCTTCTTCCTCAACGATGCCAACGAGGTGACCTACCGCCACGACGGCCCCATCACCCCGGCGCTCATCCGCGAGAAAGTGCAGGCGCTGCTCTCCTAATTCCCCGCCGTGCCCGCCACCCGCATCAGCTGGCTCGACTTCTGCCGCGTCTATACGGCTTTCATGGTCGTGCTGCGCCATGTCGACCGCTGGTTTGTGGGCAGCCCCTCGGTGAATTACGTGGTCGACCTGTTCAACTACCGCAGCCTGATTTTCTTCTTCTTTCTGGCTTCGGGCTACTTCAGCCACCGCCCGCAGCCGGGGCAGTGGCTGGACATCCGCCGCGCGCGCACGCTGGTCGTCCCCTACGTGTTTTGGTGCCTGTTGGGCTTTGCCGTGGTCTACACCCCCGCCATCGTCGCCGGGCAGTGGGGCTGGCTCAGCCTGCCCAAACTGGCTGCCGAGCTGGGGCTCACGTCCTGGTGCTACTGGGAGTTCTCCAACGTGCCGCTGTGGTTCCTGCGCACGCTCATCATCCTGGCGTTCTTTGCGCCGCTGCTGCACCGCCTGCCCAACAAGGTGCTGCTCGTGCTCGCCCTGCTCTGCTTCGCGTGGAGCGATGTGCTCTGCAACGTCGATGCCGAGACCTGCAAGAGCCACGGACTGCCCCGCCACGCGCAGGCGTGGCTGCCCTTCCGGCTCTACGAAAGCATGCTGGCGGCGGGCTTTTTTGCGGGCGGTATTCTGCTGCGCCGCCTGGCCGATGCCGAGCGCTTCACCCGGCTGGTGAACGCCTACGCCTGGCTGCCCGTGGCGGGCTCGCTGCTGCTGCTGCCCGCCGTGCTGGGTTGGAGCTTCTACCCGCCCGTGCAGAGCAGCGCGCTGGTGCTGCTGGGCGTGCTGACCACCCTGAGCATCGGCGCGCTGAGCATGCGCTTCCTGCCGAGCTTCGGGCGCGCCGTGGCGGCGCTGGCGCCGGCGTCTTTCTTCATCTACGTCACGCACTACCCCATCCTGCTGAGCCTGCGCTACGGGCTCACGGGCAGCTGGCACGGCTCCTTCTCCCCCGAGCTGTGCTACATCATGCCCTTCCTCATCACGGCGCTCTCCGTGGGGCTCTTCTACCTGCTGCGTCGGCTCTTCCCGCGCTTCATGCGCGTCGTCGCCCTCGCGCGCTGAATATCCTTGACTATTTGCCCTGCCTGTGGTACGCTCCGCCCCCGCTAGGGGGCTAAGTATCACCCCCCTTGTCTTCCGAACATGCAACATCTGCACATTTTCAGCTCCGAATCCGTCGGCGAGGGGCACCCCGACAAAGTGGCCGACCTCATTTCCGACACCATTCTCGACGCCTGCCTGGAGCAGGATCCCGCCAGCCGCGTGGCTTGCGAGACGCTGGTGAAGGACAATCACGTGGTGTTGGCGGGCGAAATCACCACCGCCGCCAAGCTCGACTACGATGCGCTCGTGCGCAGCACCATCGCGCGCATCGGCTACCGCACGCCGCAGGACGATGCGCTCTTCAACGCACCCGGCGTCATCATCGACAATTACCTTTCCACCCAGAGCCCGGACATTGCGCGCGGCGTGGACGCCTGCGCCGCCGAGGGCAAGGAGGGCGCTGAGCAGGGAGCCGGCGACCAGGGCATCATGTTCGGCTACGCCGCCGATGAGACGCCCGAGCTCATGCCCGCGCCCATCATGTTTGCCCACCGCATCATGCGCGAGCTGGCGCGCGTGCGCCACAGCGGCAGCGTGGCGTGGCTGCGCCCCGACAGCAAGAGTCAGGTGGCGCTGGCCTACGGCCCCGACGGGCGCCCGCAGCGCATTCTCAACGTGGTGCTGAGCACGCAGCACACGGAGGATGTCGACCTCGACACCATCCGCAATTTCTGCAAGGAGCTGATCTGCTCCGTGCTGCCCGCCGAGCTCATCACGCCCGAGACCGAGTTCTTCATCAACCCCACGGGGCGATTCGTCATCGGCGGTCCCCACGGCGATTCGGGGCTGACCGGGCGCAAAATCATCGTCGACACCTACGGCGGCATGGGTCGCCACGGCGGCGGCGCGTTCTCGGGCAAGGACTGTTCCAAGGTCGACCGCAGCGGTGCCTACATGTGCCGCTGGGTGGCCAAGCACATTGTGGCTGCCGGGCTGGCGCGCCGCTGCGAGCTGCAGGTGGCCTATGCCATCGGCAAGGCCAGCCCCGTCTCCATCATGGTGGATGTGGACACCTACGGCACCGCCTCGGTGGATGAAGCCGTCATCATCGAGCGCGTGCTGCGCGCCTTCTCGTTCAAACCCGCGGATATCGAGCGCACGCTGGGGCTGCGACGCCCCATCTTCACCCGCAGCACGAATTACGGACATTTCACGGATCAGAGCCTGCCCTGGGAGCAGCTCGACCCCGCCCGCCTCGCCATCCTGCGCGGCTGAAGAGCGACGCACATGTTCCTTTCCGACCCGCTGTGCCCTGCGCAGCGGGTCTTTTTGGGTGGTCAGCAGGTGCGGTCCATGCTACGATAGGGGCATGGATGTCCGTCCCCTGCTTTCCCTCCTCGCCGCCGCGCTGCCGCTGGCGGCGCAGCCTGCCTTGGACACACCATGGCAAAGCGGCATGGTGCTGCAACGCGATGCTCAGGTCAAGCTCAGCGGAAGCGCGGCGCCTGACAGCCCCGTGAGCATCTCGTGGCGCGGGCAGCGGCGGGAGACCCGAGCCGATGCCCGCGGGCGCTGGCAGCTCACGCTGGACATCGGCGCCGCCACGACCGAGGGCTGCACCCTGCGTGTGCAAGATGGCGAGGGAAGCACCGAGCTGCGCGACATCTTGGCGGGCGATGTATGGCTGGCCTCCGGGCAGTCCAATATGGAGTTCCCGCTGGGGCGCAGCACGGGGGGCGCCGCCCTGAGCGAGGCGATGCAGGATCCCGCTCTGCGTCTGCTGCGCGTGCGCCACCTGCTGCCCACGGGACCGGGGAGCTACAGCCCCGAGCAGTATCTCGAGGCCGAACGGGCGGGCTTCTTCCGCTTCGAGTGGGTGCGCGCCACCCCCGAGGAACTGCGCGATTTTTCGGCAGTGGCCGCCGTCTTTGCCCACGAACTGCGGCGGACGGAGCCGGGGGTTCCCATCGGCATCATCTGCAACGCTGTGGGCGGCAGCGGCATGGAGAGCTGGACCCCGCGCCGCGTCATCGACCGCGCCCCGCTCTACGCGCGCATTCGCGGCGAGCGCTGGCGAAGCTCGCCGGACTACGATGCGTGGATGCGCGGACGCGCCGGGGAGAATCTGCGCCGGGTGCGCGAGGCGGGTATCGCCCGCCCGCTGCACGCCTTTGCCCCGTCCGTGCTCTATGAGCACGCCGTGGCTCCGCTGACGGCGCTGCCCATCAAGGGCGTGATTTGGTACCAAGGCGAGAGCAACGCCGACGAGCCCGACACCGTGCGCAACTCTGAGCGTCTGCGTCTCCTGATTGCCGCGTGGCGCCGAGCGTTCGGGCAGAAAGAACTGCCCTTCATCATGGTGCAGCTGCCGCGCATTGCCGACCCCCAGCGCCCGCACTGGGGCGCCTTCCGCACGGCTCAAAAGCAGGTGGCCGATGCGCTCCCGAGTGTGGAGCTCATCTGCACGGTCGACCTCGGCTCGACCACGCGCGAGGTACACCCGCCCGACAAGGCTCCCGTGGGGCAGCGGCTGGCGGCGACAGCGCTGCGCTGCGTCTACGGGCAGGACAGACCGCGCTATCCCGAGCTGCGCTCAGCGGGGCGCAGCCCGCAGGGTATGCTGCTGCGCAGCACCGAGCCCCTGCGCACGACGGACGGCGCGCCGCCGCGCGGTTTTGAGCTGGCCGATGCGCCTGATGCAGTCTTCCGCCCCGCTGCGGCGGAGCTGCGCGGCGACACGATTCTGCTCAAAGGCAAGGGGCGGGTGTGGCGCTATAACGAGGGGACGGCCTTGGAGCCCAACCTCGTGGGTGCCGCAAGCGGGCTACCCGTTTTCCCCGCCCGCAGTTACG
Source organism: Akkermansia sp. (assembly GCA_051884295.1). Lineage (GTDB taxonomy): Bacteria > Verrucomicrobiota > Verrucomicrobiia > Verrucomicrobiales > Akkermansiaceae > Akkermansia. The sequence goes on along the minus strand of JBJEVK010000078.1, from coordinate 210 downwards.
GCTCCGCCCTCGCCGGGTCATCCTGAATCCATCTCCGCCGCGGGCGGGGCGATGTGTGCTTGACAGGGCAAGCGAAGTAACGTATGCTGCCTTGCGTGACTCAACGCAAGTCGGCTCAAACCGTTCAGTGGAACAGCAATCTGGGTGCCATGCTCGCCGTGGCGGGCAGCGCTGTCGGTTTCGGCAATTTTCTGCGTTTTCCCGGGCTGG
>JBJEVK010000077.1:0-13380 GCA_051884295.1 Akkermansia sp. | reverse complement strand
CTTGGATGCTGCCACATCTTGTGCTAGCGTGGGGGCATGAGATGCATTCAATGCGGATTTATGGATGACAAGGTGATTGATTCGCGCATGTCGAAGGATGGCACCTGCATCCGCCGCAGGCGCGAGTGCCTGCGCTGCAATTATCGCTACACGACCTATGAGCAGATTGAGCGCACGGAGCTGCGCGTGCTCAAGCGCGACAACATGCACGAAGCGCTCAACCGCGAAAAAATCCTCAGCGGCATGATCAAGGCTTGCGAGAAACGCCCCGTCAGCATGGAGCGGCTCGACATGGCGGTGGATGAAATCATCTCCGATCTGCACCGCGACCATCAGCGCGAGGTCCCCTCCTACGTCATCGGGATGAAGGTCATTGAAAAATTGCAGGGCATCGACCCTGTGGCCTACATCCGCTATGTATCCGTCTACCGGCAATTCCGCTCGGTGGAAGAGTTTATCGAGCTGGTGCGCCGCATGGAGGTCAAGGCGGTGCAGGATCCGCTGCAACGCAAACTGAACCTCTGATCTCGACCATGTTCTGCGCTCTGACACAACATCCGCCCCTGCAGGTCGGCGCATGCCTCATTTCGGATTACGACCGCTCTTGGTTGGAGGGCGTGCTGCGCGAGGCGGCGGCAGCAGCCGGCGTACGACTGCCGTTCTGCGCGGAAATCGCTCAGGGGGTCATGCTCTACTTGGAGCGTGAATGCCCGCTGGGCAGTGTGCCGCTGTCCTACCTCTTTGCGCGCCTGCGCGAGGTGTTGGAGCAGATGGGGCTCCCGCGCATCGCGCAGCACCTGCGCGTGCAAACACCCCCCGTGAACATCGATTTGCCGCAGCTGGCCGGGGAAGCGCCGCTGCCGCTCTTCTTCTACAGCGATTTGGAGCAGCGGCTGGAGCAACTGCGGCGGCTGGGGCTTTCCACCTACCGATTCTCGGGGCGCGAGCAGTGCAGCCGTCTGCTGGGCGCGCGACGCCGTGCCTGCCCAACGCAGCGGCGCGCGCTGGAGGAGCTCGAAGCCTTCATCGCTGCGCGAGCTCCCCGCCGCCCGGCGCCGGCGAATTAAGCCGCCCGGCGAGGGGCAGCGCCTGCGCGGCGGCGGTCGCGGCTTGCGCCAAGAGGGAGGACTGTGCTACACCCTCGGCATGCAAGAAGTCCCTCATGTACTGGGTTTTACAGCGGGCGAATTGTCGCCGTGGTTGGCGTGCCGCTTTGATTTGCAGGCCTACCAGCGCGGTGCGGCGCGCATCAGCAACCTCTTGGTGATGCCCTACGGCGGCGTCCGCCGCCGCCGCGGCACGCTGGCAGTGGAGCAGCTCGACGGCCTCGAGGGCGAGAACGTGCGCCTCTTTGCCTTTTCCTTTGCCCGCGGAGACTCCCTCATGCTGGTCTTTGTTCCCGGGCAAATGTGGGTCTACCGCGAGGGTCAGCGCCTGCAGCGCGACGGCAGTCCCTACGCGCTGGAAACCCCGTGGGTCAGCGCCGAACAGCTTGCGGCACTGCGCCTGACGCAAATCAACGATACGGTCTACGCCTGCTGCCCCACCCTCGCCCCCCGCGTCCTCTCCCGCCTGGAGAACACTCTGTGGAGGCTGCAAACCCCGGATTTGTATCCCTACCCGCAAGCCACCTATCGGCGGCAGGATGTCCCGCTGACCATCCGCTACCAGTACAACTCCAACGAAGTCACCCTGGAGCTCCCCAACGACAGCGAAATTCTCTTCACACCGGAGATGGCTAACAACGAATATGTGATCGCCAACATCGAGCTACCGACCAAGACCTATTTCCGCGACAGCAGCATCACGCCCGGAGCCGCCGCTATGCCCGACCTGTCCTCCACGGCCGTTGCCGTCGGCAAAGTATTCTATTACAAGCAAAGCGGTGATCCCTGGTACCAATTCTACACCTGCATCCGCACCTACTTCACCTCTGCCTACGTCAAAACCTCCGACCCGCGCTTTTACCCGATGTATTTCATGCCGGGGTACATGCTGATGGACATCTCCTCGCCCTGCGAGGTGCACCGCGACTGGGAGCTCCACACCAACGGGACATGGAACATGCAGTGGGAGCTGTGGCGCAGCTACGATGATTCCAGCGTCGCCTACGACCCGCGGCTCTGGAATTGGGAACGCATCAAGCTTTTCGAGCAGAGCGGCTACGCCGAGCGTAAAAACTGGGCGCTGAGCGGCTCGGAGGAGCGCCCCTGCCGCATGGCGCTCGTCTGGCGCAGCGGCGAGTCGCTCTCCTGCTCCCCCTTTGTCTACTTCACCGCGCTGAGCGGCACACGCAGCTACCGACTCCTCGTCACCGAGTATATCGATGCGCACCATGTCAAGGCGCGCAACTCCAGTCACGCGCTGGTGCTGCAGGGCAGCTATGTCACCAAGGACTGGAGCTTCGGCGCCATGGGCACCTCCAACGGCTACCCCTCCTTCTCCGCCTTCCACCAAGGGCGGCTGTGGTTCGGCGGCATCCCGGGGCTGCCCACCACCCTGCTGGCCAGCACAGTCGATGATTTCGACGATTTCTACGTCGGTTCGGGAGACTCCGATGCCCTGCACCTGACGCTTTCCTCGGACGACCAAAGCCGCATCACCTGGATGTGCGCCGCGCGCCAGCTGCTCATGGGCACCTCGGAGAGCGAGTGGGCGCTCAACTCCACCGATGGCGGCGCCATCACAGCCTCATCGGCCAATTTTGTGCGCCAATCCTCCGTGGGCAGTGCCGGGCTGCCCGTCATCGCGGTGGAAAACTCCGTGCTCTTCATCCAGCGCGGCGGCAAACGGCTGCGCGAGATTTCCTACAAGCTGGAATCGGACGGTTTTGCCGCTGCCGACCTCAGTCTGCTGGCCGAGCATCTCTTTGCCGCCGGGGTCAGGGAGTGGTGCCTGCAACGCGGCACCAACTTCTGCCTGTGGCTGCTGATGCAGGACGGCTCCGTAGCCGTGCTCACCATGAATCTGGAGCAGCAGGTGACGGCTTGGCAGCGCATGGAATTTCCCGGGCGCGAGGTGCTCCACATCGCCTCCATCCCCGACAGCGACTCTGATGGGGACGAAGTGTGGTTCGTGATCCGCAACCGCACGAGCGGCACGCTGACGCTCGAACGCCTCTGCGCCGAGGGACAGTGGGTCGATGCGCCGCGCGAGATGATGCTCGGCGAGGACGCAACCCTCTGCGGTCTGGAGCTTTGGGCGGGCTGCGAGGTGTCGGCGCGCTGCGGGGAGCAGCAGTTCCGCGCCGTCGTGTCGCCCGAGGGCACGCTCACCCTGCCGGGGGCAGAGCCCGGCTCGCGCTGGCGGGTGGGTGCCGTGTACTACTCCGAGCTCAACACCCTGCCGCTGGAGAGCGCCGCGAGTTTCCACACGGTGCGCCAGCTAAGCCGCGTGCGCCTGCGGCTGCAGAACAGCGCGCTGCATTTCGACTACAAATCTGCCGCTTCGCCCACCTGGGAGAGCTACGATGTGAGCATGCTGCCGGGGGGCGGCAGCGAGCCCTACACGGGCTCGTTGCGGCTGGCGCAGATGCCCGATGCCGACGTGGGCAAGGGGCTTTGCTTGCGCTACGGCGGCGATGCCGATTGGCAGCTGCTGGCGCTCTCCGTGGAGAGCGACTACCACGGGCGCTGAGCTGCGCCCGCCCTAGCCCAGCAGGTGCCGGAACAGCAGCATGAAGAGCTGACCGCAGAGCGGCACCAGCGCCAGCAGAATCCACTTGGCATAGCGCGCGGGCAGCAGGCGCCGCCGCAGCTCGTCGCGCTGCAAGCGCAGCTCGCGGCGCACGGCAAAACGCTGCAGCGAGGTGCCGCGGCAATTCGGGCACTCGTGGGCATGGCGCACCAGGTCGTCCAGCTCCTCCTCCCAGCGGCGGCTCTGCTCGGTGCAGGCACGCGCCGTCAGCAGAATTTTCCACAGCGGCAGGCGCAGCAACTCGCGCAGGCGGCTGCGCAGGCGGCGCTCTTCAGCTCGATAGAGCGCGCAGGGTTCCCAGAGCTCGGAGCTGCGCTGCCAAGCCACCACCCGGCGACGCAGGCGGCGCGTGCGCTCCGTCAGCGTCTGCCGCACCTCGCGCCGTCCCTGCGGCGACACCAACTCACTCCCGAGAGCCTTTGCCTGCTCCCGCCATTGCACCATTCGCTCCTGCCAAGACCCGGACATCATGCATACCCCTTGCCCCTCATCGCCCCAAGGTACCGCGGATGGAGGTGGTGGAACGGGTGGGAAGGTTGGCGTGGGGAATGCGCTTGCTGATGACATAGGCAATACCCTTGGATTCGACGAAGGCGCGCTTGGAGTCCCCCGTGCCGTCCTCGTTCACGAAGAAAATATCGGGCTTCACCTCATCCAGCAGCGGGGCAAAGTCGAGAATCTTGCCGGTATCGGGACCGATGTAAACCTTTTTCACATAGCGGATGGCCTCCAGCATGTACTTGCGCTCCTGCTCGGTGTACATCGTCTTGCGATTCTTGAGAATCTGCACGGTGGCATCGGAACCGATGGAGACGTAGACATCGCCGTAGCTCGCAGCCTCTTCCAAAAAGGCGATGTGACCGCTGTGCAGGACATCGAAACAGCCCGAGACAAAAACTTTTTTGGGGGGAGTATTCACGCATGCCATTGTAATGCTCCCGCTTGCTGCCGACAAGCTCATTCTGCCCGTCGGCACCAAAAAACGCATTCCCGCCCGCGCCGGGGCGGGTGGGAATGCGGCAAAGAAGGCATCCTCCGAGGTCTCAGCCCAACTTGGGCAGCGAGGCGGCGGCGACGGCCTGACCGTGGCGCTTGGTCTTTTCGTCCGGCACGCAGAGCTTGATGGAAAGCTGCGGGAACTCGCCGGCAAGCACCTCGTTGGCCTTGTCGATGATGAGCTGCCCGCCGTCGCCCGTGGCCACACGACCGAGGAAGAGCAGGTTGCGCACATCGTAGAACTCGGCGAAGTAGGCGATGCTGTAGCCGAACTCCACGCCGATGGTCTCGTAGATCTTGCGGGCGCGCTCATCGCCCTCGGCCATGGCGGCCTGCACCTTCTTGAGCTGCTCGGGGAAGGGCATGGTGCCGAAGTCGAAACCGGCGCGGGGCGCGAGGCGGGCAACGGCCTGCTGCGAGAAGTAGAGGGCACCCACACCCTTGTCCAGCGACCATTCGTCCACACCGCCGTCCTCCTGGTAGTCCACGGGGACAAAGGCGAGCTCGTTGAGCCATGGCATGATGTGCCCCTCGGGGTCGACGTAGCCGGCCGCCAGCGAGGTACCCATGGCGATGCCGAGCACGGCATCATCGTTCATGCCCATGGCGCCGGCGAGGGCGGTCACCTCGCCGTCGTTGACCACCTCGAAGGGGACATTCTTGCCCTGGCGCTCGCTCCAGCGCGCTTGCAGGGTCTTGAACATGGGGCGGATGACATTGACAAAATCGTCGGGCGCAATGCCGCGGAAGAGGGAGCCGACGCGGGGCTCACTGTTGACGTACACACCGGCAGCGGAACCGCCGATGGCGTCCACCTGCGGCAGGTGCTTGGCGGCGCGCAGCAGCGAATCATCCACACCCTCCAGCTGGTAGTTGGGATCTTTCTGGTGGTAGGGGTCCCACACCACCTCCTCAGAGTACACCACCTCGCCGTTGACGACGGCGGCGCACTTGCGGTCGGAGCCGCCGAGGTCGAAGCCGATGCGGTAGCCGTCCAGATTGCGCCCGAGCGACACGGAGGTGCTGTTCTCGGCGGGCAGGTCAGACAATGCCACCTTCTTCACCTCGATGGGGCAGTCATAAATCTTCTTGCCGATGAAGTCCCAATCGAACTCACGGGCACCGCCCTTGCAGTAGGTGGCAGCCAGCATATCCGCGATGGCATCATCACCCGCAACCAGGAGGGTGCAGCCGCCCTTCATCCAGAGCAGGAACTTGACGATGCGCTCGACATACAGGTTGTTGAGCGCCACATTCTCCCCCTCATGGGGCAGCACCTTGCCACTCCAGCGGAACACGGTTCCGTCCAGGCGGGTCAGTGCGATATCGAGGCTGTGGGATCCGGGAGTCGCAGCCACCTTCTCCGCATAAGCCTTGTTCCAAAGCACCGGGGCGATGAAGCCCGGGTCGAGCACAGGGGTGAATTTCGGGGTGATCTTCATGGTTGTACACCCCATCTATACCACAGGCTCGGGAGGCAAGGCAAGTGAAAAGCCCCCGCGCAGGGCGAGAAAAAGACGCAACGGGCAAAAAAAGCCGCCCCGACGGAGGTCTTACTCGGCCGCGCCCTCGGCAAAAAGCTCGTAAGCAATGGCATCGGCAATCGTCACCTCGGCAAACTGCCCGACGGGCAGCGCGGGGTCGACATGGATGCAGGCATCGACATCGGGCGCATCCCAAGCGCTGCGTGCCAGCCCGGGCGCATCCACCAGCACGCGCAGGCGCTTCCCGATGAAGCTCTGCCCCTGCTCGTCGGCCAGGCCGGCGAGAATCATGGAGAGCTCGTTGGCGCGGCGTTTTTTGGTGGCGTGGTGGATCTGGCCGGGCATTTTGGCCGCGAGGGTCCCCTCCTCCCGGGAGTAGGGGAACACACCCGCCCGCTCGAAGCGGAACGCGCGGATGAAGTCGCGCAGCTCGGCGTGGTCGTCCTCGGTTTCGCCGGGCAGCCCGCTGATGAAGGTCGTGCGGATGCCGATGCCGGGCACGGCGGCGCGCAGGTCGCGGATGAGGCGGCGGATGGTGTCGCCGTCGGTCATGCGGCGCTGCTCGGCCAGGATGTGGTCGGCAATGTGCTGCAGGGGGATGTCGACATACTTGACGACCTTGTCGCAGGCGGCGAAGGTGTCGATGAGCTCGCGGCTCCAGTGCGCGGGGTGGGTGTAGAGGACGCGAATCCAAAAATCGCCGGGTATGGCGTTGAGCTCGCGCAGCAGCCCGGCGAGGGATTCGCCCTTGGCGGAGTCCACACCGCTGGTCTTGCCGGCGCGCTCGGTCCACTTGTCCATGCCGTAGTAGGTGGTGTCCTGCGCGATGAGGTTGAGCTCGCGCACGCCCTGCTCCACCCAGGCGCGCGCCTCGCGCACGACATTGGCCAGCGGGCGGCTGCGGTGGCGACCGCGGATGCGGGGGATGGCGCAGTAGGCGCAGGCGTGGTTGCAGCCCTCGGCAATTTTGATGTAGGCGTAGTGCGGGGCGTTGAGGCGGTAGCGGGCTTCGCCGTAGTCCGCGAGGTAGGTAGAGACCTTGTTGCGGCAGATGCGTGGGGCGCTGCCGCTCAGGCAGGCGCGCGCCAACTCGTCCACGCGAGCAACCTGATCCACCCCCATGAAGCAGTCGACCTCGGGCAGGCTGTCGGCCAGTTCGGCGGCGTAGCGCTGGGAGAGGCAGCCGGCGACGATGATTTTCTGCCCGGCGGGGGCGCCGCCCTCCTTGCGGGCGCGCGCGGCTTCCAGAATGGTGTCGATGGCCTCCTGCTTGGCGGGGTCGATGAAGGCGCAGGTGTTGATGATGAGCACATCGGCCCGCGCGGGCTCGGTCCGGGCAAAGTCGGCGGCGAGCAGGCGGCCGACCATCAGTTCGGAGTCGACTTGGTTCTTGGCGCAACCGAGGGAGATGAGGGCAAAGGAGGCGGGCATGTGCGCAGTCTAGCACAGGAAAGCGGGATTGGCAACGCTTTATGACCCGCTGCGCGCTTGCGGTGCACCCCCGCGCGGGTGTATGATGCCCGCATGTCCGACCTGAATGAAAGCAAGAAGGTGATGTCCTACCTGATTGGGCAGAATCTCAGCCGTGTGTTGCCCCAGATGCTGCCGGGGCTGACGGCGGATGACGTGGTGGCCGAGATGCTCGGCCGTGGTTTAGTGGATGCCATGCGGCAGCACTTGGATGAGAGCATCGTCAATGACAGGGCGGAGGAGCACCAGCGCGCGTTCATGGCCATGCTGCAGGAGCGCGAGAACAGCCGGGGACAGAAGAATCTGGAGCTCGGCCGCCTGTACATGGCCGAGAATGCCAAGCGCCCGGGGGTGACGACCACGGACTCGGGTCTGCAATACGAGGTACTGGAGCCGGGCACGGGCGCCTCCTACGACCCCGCCGTGCACGGCGAGGCGCCCACGGCCGAGGTGATGTACCGCGGCACACTGGTGGATGGCACGGTGTTCGACCAGAGCCGCCAGCCGGTCAAGTTCAACATCCGCCAGGTCATCCCCGGCTTTACGGAGGCGCTCAAGCTGATGCCCGTCGGCGCCAAGTGGCGGGTGACGATTCCGGCGAATCTGGCCTACGGGGCTCACGGCCCCGGCAGCATCGGACCGAATTCGACGCTGATTTTCGAGATGGAATTGCTGGGGCTCACGCGCTGAGCCCCCTGCCCCGCTGCCGCCATGATGAAGAAGGCTAGGCTCCTGCTGCGCTGTGCCGCGCTGCTGCTCTTGGGCTGCTACCTAATCATGCTGAGCATGCAGGCGCTTATTGCGCCGTTGCAGATGGTGCTGCTGCTCTTCGGTTTGGGCGATGTGGCATGGGCGGTGCTGCTCGCCCGCCCGCTGCTTCGCGGGTGATGCTGCCGCAGCGGCTGTCTCGCAGAGGCTGCGGGGCTGCTCCCCGCCTGCACAACCGGGCTTCAGTTGCGCACGCCGCAGTGCGGGCAGCGCCGCTCGGGGTCATCCTCGCGGCGCAGGAAGCGGTAGCCGCAGATGCGGCAAGTGAGGTGCGTGCGCGCAAAGCGGCGGCGGCGCAGTTTGGCGCTCAGCTGCACGGGGAAAATGATGCACAGCAGCATGAAGAGCCCGCAGAGCAGCAGACCGAGCACGAATTCTCCGGGGGTGACGGCGGGCAGGTTCACGGTTGCACCTCCTGTTGTTGAGCAGCGGCGCTGCCCGGTTCCGGCGGCAGCGCGAGCAGTTCTTCCGCGCGCAGCACGGCCGAGTCGCGCACGGGCGGCTCGGGGGGCGGCGCTTCCTCCGCCCGAAGCTCACGCCGGAGCGGCAGACCTTCTTCCTCGGCAAAATCGGGGTCGTGCGCCCAGGGTTGCAGCAGGGAGAGCGGGCAAATCTGCCGCAGCTCCGAGCGCGTCTGCGCGTTGTTGAGGTAGGTGACGCGCCCCACGCCCAAGGGACGCGGGGTTCCGGGGCTCTGCACGGGCACCCACCACATGAGGGCAAAGACCAAGAGGAACGCTCCGATGACAAAGAGCGGCAGACAGCCGTGCGCCGGGCGTTTGTAGCGCGAGTGGAAGGTCAGGTCTTTTTCCTTGTCCGGCATGGCGATGCAGCAGTCAGTCCCAAGCGGGAACGGCAGCGTAGTTGCAGTTGAAGCCGCGCGCGAGCACGCGGTCGATGAGCTGTTGGACGACGCCGGATGGGGCGGCCTTGTCCGCGACGAGCACGACCGTGGTCTGCCCGGGCTTGCCGACCTGCCACTGCTCCATGCGCTCCTCGAAGCCGCGCAGCCCGCCGGGAATCAGCTCGGCACCCTCGTAGAGGCGGCATTCATCACCCGCCGCCACGGAGATGATGTGGGTGTTGCTGCGGTCGTAGGCGCCCATGACGAAGCGCGAGCCCTCGGGGCGCACCTGCACCCCGTAGCGCGGGGTCATGTGGCGCGGCAGCAGCACGCAGACGCAGAGCGCCAGCATCATGCTCACGGCGCTCACCACGATGATGGCCAAGCCGCTGCTGTCATTGAGTCGGGAACGGATGCGGCGCATAGCGAGGGTAAAAGCGTTCGGGTTCAGGCGGGCTCGGTGTTCTCCTCCTGACCTCGCGAGGCGCAGCAACAGGCGCGGGGCTGCTTGGGCTCCGACGCGGCGGCCTCGCGCAGGTCGCAGATGATGTGGACGCACTCCAACCCGGCGCGCTCGACGTTGTTGACGATCTTGCGCGCCCGAGCCGACAGGTAGGTGTAGAACAAGTAGGTGGGGATGGCCAGCGCCACGCCCGTGGCGGAGAGCAGCAGCGCCTGCTGCACGGTGGCGGCCACGGCGGGCAGCGCCGCCGAGCCGTCGATGACGCCGGGCTGCTCGTAGAAGCGCACGAGGGTCAGCAGGGTGCCCAGAATGCCCAGCAACGGCATGGCAATGGCGCAGGCGACCAGGGTGCGGATGTTGCGCTCGATGCGGTAAACCTCGAGCTCAGCCGCCTCCATGGCGATTTCGCGCAGCTCAGCGCGCTCCAGCCGATTGTGCGGCAGGACGGACTCGACCACGCGCGCCATCGGGCCGGGCAGGCGGCGCGCCTCGTGCAGCGCCTCATCATAGGCGCCGGAGCGCAGCAGCGCGGAAAGCCCGCGCAGGAAATCGCCGCTGTTGATGTTGACGCGGTGGAAGTAGAACAGGCGCTCAGCCACCGCCGCCAAGGCCAGGGCGGCAAAGAAAATGATGAGCCAGAAAATCGACCCCATGATACTGCTCATTTCGCTCATATGCCGTCAGCAGGGTGGTGGGGTTCAGGCCTTGGGGCGGATGCTCTCGGCACCGAAGTAGGGCACGAGGGCGGCGGGAATCTTCACCGAGCCGTCGGGCTGCTGGCACTGCTCCAGCAGGGCGACGTAGAGACGCGGCAGCGCCGTGCCCGAGCCGTTGAGGGTGTAGGGCACGCGGATCTTGCCCTCGGCATCCTTGTAGCGCAGCTTCATGCGGCGCGCCTGGTAGTCCGTAAAGCAGGAGCAGGAGGACACCTCCAGGTACTTACCCTGCCCCGGCGCCCACACCTCGATGTCGTAGGTCTTGGCGGAGGAGAAGCCCACATCGCCCGTGCAGAGCTCGATGACGCGGTAGTGCAGCCCGAGCTTCTGCAAAATGCTCTCGGCGTGTGCGGTGAGTTTTTCCAGCTCGTTCCAGCCGTCCTCGGGCTTGCAGATTTCCACCAGCTCCACCTTGTCGAACTGGTGCACGCGAATCATGCCCTTGTTCTCGCGCCCGGCGGAGCCGGCCTCGCGGCGGAAGCAGGGAGTGTAGGCGGTCATCTTGACGGGCAGATCGCCCTCGCGCAGGATTTGCTCGCGGCAGAGGTTGGTGACGGGGACCTCGGCGGTGGGCACCATGAACATGCTGTTGCCCTCCAGCCCGTACATGTCTTCCTCAAACTTGGGCAGCTGCCCCGTGCCGTACATGCACTCGCGGCGCACCATGAAGGGCACGCCCACCTCCTGATAGCCGTTCTCGAGGGTCTGCGTGTCGAGCAGGAAGTTGATGAGCGCGCGCTCCAGGCGGGCGCCGAGCCCGCGGTAGACGATAAAGCCGCTGCCGGCGATGCGGGCGGCGTCCTCGAAGTTGAGCAGCCCCAGCCGCGTGCCGATGGCGACGTGATCCTGCGGGTGGTCGATGGCGGGCTTGCTGCCCCATTGGCGCAGCTCGGGGTTGGCGCTCTCATCGGCGCCGACGGGGGCGCCGTCGTGGGGCATGTTGGGGATGGAGAGCAGCAGCTGTTCCTGCTCCTCGGCGGCGGCGCTCGCCACGGCGTCGAGCTCGCGGATGCGGTCACCCACGCTGCTCATGCGCTTCTTGAGCTCCTCGGCTTCCTCGCGGCGACCTTCCTTCATCATCTGCCCGATGAGTTTGGAGGAGCTGTTGCGCTCTTGGGAAAGGGCTTGTTTTTCGGTCTCGGCGTTGCGGCGCTTCACATCACACTCCAGCACCTGATCCACCAATTTCCAGTGCTCACCGCCGCGCAGGCGCACGCGCTCTTTGACGTATTCCGGCTTTTCGCGGACAACACGAATATCTAGCATAGCGAGGTTATTCTAGCGCATACGAAAGCGGGTTCAAGCCCAAAATGTGCCAATGCGTACGGATGGAGAAAGGCGGGCTCGCCGCGAGGCGGATATCGGCAGCGGCTTTTTGAATGGCAGCGCACTTAGGGCTTGCGTTCCCGCGCGGGTAGGGCTATGCTGCGGGCATGAGTCGGATTTCTGCAGAGCAGTTGGACAAGGTGCGCGCCTGGGCGGCACAGGGAATTGATTTGAACGGCATCCAAAAGAATCTTGCGGCGGAGTGCGGGGTACACATGACCTACATGGATCTGCGGTTCCTGCTGCTGGATCACGGTATCGAGATTGCCACGGCGCCGGAGCCCGCGCCGGCTCCCGAGCCGCCCGCCGAGGAGGCCGCCGCCCCGGCAGAGGAGACACCCGCCGCCGTGCAGGTGACGCTGGATGAGCTGCAGCTGCCGGGAGCGCTGGTGTCGGGCAAGGTTCTGTTCCCGAGCGGCACACGCTGCTCGTGGATGATTGACCGCATGGGCAGCCTGAGCTGGATCGAGAAGAACGGCGACCCCACGCCGGAGGAGCTGCGCGCTTTCCAAACCGAGCTGATGCAGAAGTTGCAGGGTGTGATGTAAGCCCGCTACCACATCGCTTTTTGATCCGCCTGCCCCGCACGCTCGTGCCGGGCGGGCATTTTGCGTCTTGGCGCCGCGCGGAGGACTGTGGTACAATGGGGGGCATGCACGGGGAATCGTCGGGACGTTGGGTGGGGCTGGATGCGCTGCGCGGGGCGGATATGCTGCTGATTGCGGGCTTGGATGTGCTGTGTTGGCACTTGGCGCGGCTGTTCCCGGAGAACGGGGTGCTGCAAGGGCTGGGGCGGCAGATGGGGCATGTGGCGTGGGAGGGTTTTTCGCTGTATGATGGGGTGTTCCCGTTGTTTGTGTTTCTCTCGGGGGTGTCGCTGTGCCTGTCGCTGCGGCGCAGCGGGGCATCGTGGGGGCGCTGGCGGCGCCTGCTGCGGCGGGCGCTGCTGCTGGTGATGCTGGGGTGGGCAGTGAACGGGGCGGTGACGCTGCACCCGGCGAGCATGCGCTTTGCGTCGGTGTTGGGGCTCATCGGGCTGGCGGGTTGGGCGGCGGGCTCGGTGGTGATGGCGCTGCGCGGGCGCGCGCTGCCGGTGGCGGCGGTGGCTCTGCTGCTTTTGGCGGCGGTGGGGGCGGCGCAGGCTTGGGGCGGGGATCTGACGCCTGCGGGCTGTGTGAATGCGCGGGTGGATGCCCTGCTCTGCCCCGGGCGGCTGCATTTAGGCTGTTTGGATCCGGAGGGGCCGCTCTGTATCGTGTCGGCCACGGGACTGTGCCTGCTGGGTTGGCTGGCGGGGCATGGGCTGGCGGGGACGCCGCACCCGACGGCGCGCCGCTGCCTGCTGCTGGCGGCTGTCGGGGCGGCGGCGGCAGCGGCGGGGCTCTGCCTGCCCTGCATCAAGAATATCTGGACACCCGGTTTTGTGCTGCTGACGGCGGGGGCGGGGGCGCTGCTGCTGGCCGGCGCGGAGCTGCTGTGCGAGGTGGCGGGTCTGCGGGCTTGGGCGCTGCCGCTGCGGGCGGTGGGCTGCAACGCGCTGCTGCTCTACTTGCTCACGCATGTGCTCGATGTGTACGGCTTAGCTGAGCGCCTGAGCTGCGGGCTGTGGGGGCTGCT
>JBJEVK010000076.1:4633-13430 GCA_051884295.1 Akkermansia sp. | reverse complement strand
GTGGTGATGCAGTACAACGACAGCGACAAATACAACATCCTCTGCTACGCCAACAGCATCTTCAACGGCGACGGCGGCACCCACCTCTCGGGCTTCCGCGGCGCGCTGACCCGCGCCGTCAACGCCTACGCCAAGGCCAACAACCTGCTCAAGGACAAGGACCCCAGCCTGACGGGCGATGATGTACGCGAGGGCTTGGTGGCGGTGGTTTCCGTCAAGATGCCCAACCCCCGCTTCTCCAGCCAGACGAAGGACAAGCTCGTCAACACGGAAATCGAGGGCGTGGTCGGCAACGTGGTCTACGAAGAGCTCAAGGAGTATTTCGAAGAAAACCCGCAGCAGGCGCGCACCATCATCGACCGCTGCCTCATCGCCAGCCGCGCGCGCGAAGCCGCCCGCAAGGCGCGCGAGAGCGTGCGCAAGAGCGCCATGACCGTGGGCGGCGGGCTGCCCGGCAAGCTGGCCGACTGCTCCAACCGCGACCCCGAGCAGAGCGAGCTCTTCATCGTGGAGGGTGACTCCGCAGGCGGCTCCGCCAAGATGGGGCGCGACCGCCGCACGCAGGCCATTCTGCCCCTGCGTGGCAAGATCCTCAACGTGGAGAAGGTGCGCCTCGACCGCGCACTGAGCAGCGAAACCATCCAGAACATCATCACCGCCATCGGCGCCGGCATCGGCGACGGCGAGGGGGAGGGCTCGTTCGACCTCTCCAAGGTGCGCTACCACAAAATCATCCTCATGGCCGATGCGGATGTGGACGGCGCGCACATCTGCACCCTGCTGCTCACCCTCTTCTGCCGCCACATGCCGCAGCTGGTGCGCGCGGGCTACCTCTACATCGCCCAGCCGCCGCTCTACCGCGTCAAGTACCGCAAGGAGGAGGAGTACATTCAGGATGAAGTCTCGCTCAACCGCCGCCTGATAGCTCTGGGCGCGGGCGATGTGAGCCTGAGCCGCGCCGACGACAACAGCGAGTACGACGCCGACAGCTTCATGGGCATTCTCGAGACGCTCATCAGCCTGCAGAAGTTCGAGGGCAGTGTCGCCCAGCACGGCGGCACACTGCCCGACCTGCTGCGCCACCGCCGCACCCACGGCGCCTTCCCCGAGTACCTCGTCAAGGTGCGCTGCGGCAATGATGAGGAGATCGTCTACTTCAACGACATGGAAGCCCTCTCCGCCTACAGCGAGGAGAACCCCGACCTCTTCCTCTTCGGTGAGCCGAGCGAGGAGGAGCTCGCCGCCAATCCCCTGCCTGTTCGCGAGGGGCCGAGCCGCCGCGCGCTGCTGCACGAGCTGCACGAGGCGAAGGCGATCACGCGCATCATGAGCCGTCTGGAGGAGCTGGGCATCGACAGCGCCCACCTGCTCAACGATGACGAGCCCGTCTTCCGCCTCACCGAGCGCGCCAAGGGCACGGTAACGCCCATTCACTACGTGGCGGACATCCTGACCAAGGTGCTGGAAATCGGCGGGCGCAGCGTCACCATCACCCGATTCAAGGGTCTGGGTGAAATGAACGCCAAGGATCTGTACGACACGACTATGAACCCCGAGACGCGCGAGCTGCTGCGCGTGCGCCTGGACGACAACAACATGGCCGCCGCCGACAAGATGTTCACCATCCTCATGGGCGATTTGGTGGAGCCGCGCCGCCGCTTCATCGAGGACAACGCCCTCAATGTCCGCAACCTCGATGTGTAACCCCTGACCCCTTTTTCTGACTCATGAACGAATCTCGTATCCGCCCCGTGGATGTGGCCGAGGAGGTCTCCAAGAGCTTCTTGGACTACTCCATGTCCGTCATCATCTCCCGCGCGCTGCCCGATGCCCGCGACGGGCTCAAACCCTCGCAGCGCCGCGTTCTCTACGCCATGCATGAACTGGGGCTCGTCCCCAACAAGGGCACGGTGAAGTGCGGCCGCATCGTGGGCGACACCATCGGTAAATACCACCCGCACGGCGATGCCTCCGCCTACGGCACGCTGGTGAACATGGCGCAGCCCTGGTACATGCGCGACGTGCTCATCACCGGGCAAGGCAACTTCGGCACGCCGGAGGGCGACCCCCCTGCCGCCTACCGATACACCGAGGCGAAGCTCTCGCCCATGGGCATGGTGCTCATGGATGACTTGGACAAGGACACCGTCGACTTCCAACCCAACTACGACAACACGACCACCGAGCCCGTCGTCTTCCCCAGCGCCTTCCCCAACCTGCTGGTCAACGGCGGCACGGGCATTGCCGTGGGTATGGCCACCAACATGGCACCGCACAACCTCGGGGAGGTGGTGGACGGCATCTGCGCCTTCATCGACAACCCCCATCTCACCGCTGAGCAGATGCGCGACTACATCAAGGGTCCGGACTTCCCCACCGGCGGCTTCATCCTCGGCACCAAGGGCATCGACAGCTACTTCCGCACCGGGCGCGGCAGCGTGCTCATGCGCGGCAAGATGGAGGTGGTGACCAATGAGCACGGTCGCGAGTTCATCCACATCTCCGACATGCCCTTCGGCGTCAACCGCGCCGTGGTGCAGGAGCGCATCGCCGAGCTGGTGCGCGACAAGGTGATTACCGACATCGCCGGCATGCGCGACCTGACGGACTATGTGGAAATCGAGCTCAAACGCGATGCCCGCCCGCAGGTCGTCATCAACCAGCTCTACAAACTCACCAGCTTGGAGACAGGCTTCTCCGTCAACATGCTCGCCATTCACGAGAACCGCCCCAAGGTGCTCACCATGCGCGATGCCATCAACTTCTACGTGGAGCACCGCCGCGAGGTCGTGGTGCGCCGCACGCGCTTCCTGCTCAAAAAAGCGGAAGACCGCGCCGAAATCTTGGAGGCCTACCTCATCGCGCTGGCGAATCTGGACGAGTTCATCCGCATCATCCGCGACTCCAAGAACCGCGACGACGCCCGCCGCCGCCTGCAAGCCTTCCGCTTCCCCACGGAGTTGGCCAAGGGGCTGGGGATTCTCATCCACAGCCAGCCGAGCGTACAGGGCGATGCCTACGTGTTCACCGAGCGCCAAGTCAACGCCATCCTCGACCTGCGCCTCTACCAGCTCACCGCACTGGAAAACGACAAGATTGCCGATGAGTACAAGGCGCTGCTGGAGCAGATCAAGGACTATCTGGACATCCTGGCCAACGAGGCTCGCGTGCTGGGCATCGTCAAGGAGGAGCTGCAGGCCATCAAAGCCAAGTACGCCACGCCGCGTCTGACGCAGATTATCCCCTTTGAGGGCGACATGGCCATCGAGGATCTCATCCCCAACGATGCGATGATTGTCACCATCACCCACAGCGGCTACATCAAGCGCACCAAGACCGATGAGTACCGCCTGCAGGCGCGCGGCGGCAAGGGCATCAAGGCAGCGACCACCAAGAGCAAGAAGGATGCCCGCGACTACGTGGAACACCTCTTCGCCGCCCAGAACCACGACTACCTCATGTTCTTTACCAACACGGGGCGCGTGTATGTGGAGCGCGTGTACGAAATCGACGAGGCTGCCCGCAGCGCTCAGGGACGCTCCATCAAGAACCTGCTCGACTTGCAGGCCGAGGAGCACATCGCCGCCGTGCTGCGCTTGGAGCGCCGCGTGGACGAGGAGGGCAAGGACATCACCTTCGGCGAGGGCAGCGGCAACGTGGTCTTTGCCACCCGCGACGGCACGGTGAAGAAGACCGCGCTGGTCGACTTTGCCAACTACCGCAAGGCCGGCATCATCGCCATCAATCTGGAGGAGGGCAACAGCCTCGTCAACGCCCTGCTGACGACGGGTGAGCAGGATGTGGTGCTGGTGACGCACGACGGCATGAGCATCCGCTTCCGCGAGGACGATATGCGCACCCAGGGTCGCAACACCATCGGCGTGCGCGGCATCCGCCTGCGCGAGGGCGACTATGTGGTGGCACTCGCCGTGGTCACGGAGGGAGCCGAGCTGCTGGTGGTTTCCGAAAACGGCTTGGGCAAGCGCACGGGCTTCGAGGAGTACCGCGTGCAAAGCCGCGGCGGTATCGGTCTCAAGACCATGAACTGCACCGACAAGACCGGGCGCGTGGTCTCCGCCACGACGGTGACGGATGCCGATGAGCTCATGATCATGACCACGGGCGGGCAGTCCGTGCGCCTGAAGGTCGACACGGTGCGCAGCACCGGGCGCGCGACGCAGGGTGTCAAGCTCATCACCCTCACGGGCAGCGAGCTGATTCAGGACATCACCCTCATGATCGATGACGAGGAGGAGGAGAGCGCCGAGGAGGATGAAGCGGCAGAATCCGCCGCCGAGCCGGAGGGCGCCGACACCCCGGAGAGCGAAGCCTGATTCTCCCGCCGAGTCCTGACAACATTTTCCCGCCGCTGCGCTTCATGCGTAGCGGCGGTTTTTTTGCGGGGGGTGCCCCAGGGGGGGGAGACGAAGGCTGAAGGCGATTTACTCCGGCAAGCGGGTCGTGTCCTCCTGCACGATGAATAGGGGACGGCGTTTGGTTTCCTTGAAGATTTTACCGATGTAAAGCCCGATACACCCCAGACACAGCAGTTGGAGACTGCCGAAGAAAGCAACGGTGAAGATCAGGGATGTCCACCCGGTTTGGGTGTTGCCCATCAGCCAACTGGCGAGCGAATAAATCAAAAGCCCGGCGGAGATGAGAATGCCCAGTATCCCGAGGAACACGATACCCTGCAGAGGCACCTCGGAGAAATTGACGATGCCGTTCCAAGCCAGCATCAGCATTTTTCTCAGGGGATATTTGGACTCTCCCTGTTTGCGTTCGCGGCGATCGTAGTAAACGCAGGTCGAGGGGAACCCCAACATGGGGATAATGCCACGCAGGTAGAGATTCACCTCACCGAATCGACGAAGTTCTGCGACCGCTCGCGCACTCATCAGACGATAGTCCGCATGGTGGGGAATCGTGGTGCAGCCCAACACAGAACGCAACCGGTAAAAGAGATTGGCTGTGTTGCGCTTGAACCATGTGTCGGTAGCTCGATTATCCCGACAGCCGTAGACAATATCTGCACCGTCGCGATAGGCCCTCAGCATGTCGAGCATTTTTTCCGGATCATCCTGCAAATCGGCATCAATGCTGATGTAGACATCTGCCTGAGCGGTGAACAGTCCCGCTAGGAGGGCAGATTGGTGACCGAAATTGCGGGATAAACTGATGCCCCGCACGCAGGGATACTGCGCCTGCAAATCGCGGATGAGCTTCCAAGTGCCATCCTGAATCCCGTCGTTGACAAAGCACAGGTAACTCTCGGGAGATGCCAATTGCTCCCCGACCGCCCTCCTGTGGCAGAAATACGGGCTTGCTCCGACCGCGCATCGGTGCTAAGCTGGGGGAGTTCGTCGGAGAGAATCATGAGCGAGTGCGTCATACGGGTGTCGCAACTGCGGCGCAGCTTCGGAACGCTGCGCGCGTTGGACGATGTGTCGTTTGAGATCGCAGCGGGGCAGTCGGTCGGGCTTATTGGTGCCAACGGCGCCGGCAAGACCACCTTGATGCGCCTGCTGACGATGGTCGATGCACCCGATTCGGGGCGTGTGGAGCTGTTCGGGACGGACGTGCTGCGCCACCCCGAGCGGGTACGGGCGAGGGTCGGCTGGATGCCCGATGCCTGCGCGCTGCCGCCGCGCACCTCGGTGCGCGAGTACATCGACTTCTTTGCTCGAGCTGCCGGGCTGACGGGCGCTCGGCGCTTGGCCGAGGGCGAGCGGGTGTTGTCGTTCTGCGGGATAGAGGAGCTGGCGAATCGGCAGGTGAATAAGCTCTCCAAGGGGCAGGCGCAGCGTCTGAGCTTGGCGCGCATGCTGGTGGGCGATCCGCAGCTGCTGGTGCTGGATGAGCCGGCGGCGGGGCTGGACCCCGTCGCGCGGGTGGAATTGCGCCACTATGTGAATACCCTGCGCGAGCAGGGTAAGACCCTGCTCATCAGCTCGCACATCCTCACGGAGCTTGCGGAGATGTGTGACCATCTGCTGCTGCTGGAGTCCGGTAAACTGGTGTACCATGGTCGTGCGGAGGACTTGATGCCGCCGTCGGGCGGGACGCCGGTGCGGCTCCGCACGGCGGGCGATGCGGCGTTACTGCTGCTGCATTTGGAGCAGCAGGAGAGCTGGGCGCAGCTGCGGCGCTCGGGCAACACGGTGCAGGGGCTCTTTGCCGGGGAGGGGGATGAGGCTCTCGCTGCTGAGTTGCAGCGCCTGGCCACGCTCTTTCCCCTCTGCGGCTTCGCGGAGGAGAAGCCCGTGCTGGAGCAAGGGTTTATCAAGTTGATGTCGCACAAGTCATGAAACGTTACCTTTCCGATTATTTGCCCGCGAGCACGGTCAATTCGCTGCGCCGCTGTCTGCATGCGCCCGCCTACATCGTGTTGATGTGTCTTCTGCTGGTGGCGGTGTGCGGTGCCGAAAGGGACGAAATGCTCGACTTGGTATGGGAGTGCAGTTGGTTTTTGTTGTTCATCATTCCGCTGGTGGCGGGGGGCTGGTCTTGCCGGGAGGCGTGCGAGGCAACATCGATGGCGCGTTTGGCTCCCTTGTCCTCTTGGCGAGCGGTGTGCGGGGTGTGGTTGTCTGCTACCCTGCAATGCCTGTTGCTCGGCCTGCTGTTGTGCGCGGTGTTTGTGGTGCATCAGGTGGAAGAGCCATCGGCTTGGCGTGCGTTGAGCCTGGTCTTGCTGCTGTCGTTGGTCGCGGTGCCGGGGTGGATGGCGAGCCTGAGTCTGGGCGGCGCTGTGCGTTGGGCGGCCATCGTGATCGGGGCCGTGGGGATGGGGGCTTCGATGAGTATGGGGATGGATGGTGGGTTTTTGGTGGAGGTAGGAGTCGCGCACGCCTGGACGGTGCAGCTCGTCCCTGCCTTCATCGGTGCGGTGCTGCTGTTGGTGGTGCTGCTGTTGAATGTGGCGCGCCGCGCCTATGCGCTGCCCACGGAAAATCTCTGGCTCTTGCCTCGCGTGTTGACCCCGCTCTTGGTGCTGATCCTGTTTGTCGGCATCGACGAATCCTGCTATCTTTCATGGTGGCGCATTCTGTTGGCCGGGGGAATCCTCCTGCTTAATGTGCTGTTGCCGTACAGCCGGCGAGTGCCGGTGCGCGCGGTGCTGCCCGGGGTGCCGGTGAGCTGGCAGCGCCCGGGGGTGCTGCCGGATTTGGGCGTGACGGTGCTGACGGCGGCGGCGTTGCTCTATTTTCATCCGTGGCTGTGCAATGAGGATATGGGATGGGTGGCTTGTGAGAGCCTGCTCGGGCTGGCGCTGATGCTGACCTGCTGCCGCAGCGAGAGTACGAGCAAGTGGCTGGTCTTTTGGGCGGGCCCGTGGTTTGTGTCGTTCTTGCTGGCGGAGACATCCCTGATCGACAGGGTGCAGAGCCTGCCGGAGACGTATCAGGTGTGGCTGTTGCCGGCAACGGCTTTGCTGCTGTTGCTGTGGATTGTGGTGGTGGCGTATTGGAAGAAGTGCTGAGATGCGGACGCTGTGGCATGTATGGCTGTTGTGCGGGCTGCTGCTGCTGGTCGGCTGCGGGCGGGAGTCGCTGCCGCGCATCAGCTCGGCGGAGCAGCTGCGGGGGCACTATGTTTCCACGCAGACGGGCTCGGTGTTCGATCAGCTGCTCGCGCAGTATGTGCCGGGGGCAAAGCCCTACTACGACACCAACATGCCCAACGCCGTGCAGTCGCTCAAGATGGGCAAATGCGATGCCATCCTCTGCGATGAGCCCGTGGCGCGCGAGCTTATCCGCACCAACGGCGGTATCCGCATCCTGAGCAAGGTGGCTCCCGACCGCTATGCCTACGTCTTTTCCAAGGAGAACGCTGCTCTCTGCGAGGAGTTTTCCGGCGCCATCCGCGCCCTGAAGGCCGACGGCACCCTGGCCGCTATCGAGGCGCGCTGGTTCGGGGCGGATGAGTCGGCCAAACAGCCGCCCGCCGAGCTACCGGGCGATTCGGGGCGCGGCGTGATCGTCGCCGCCGATGACCCCGCCTTTCGCCCCTTCAGCCTGATGAAGCACGGGCGGCACGCGGGCTACGATGTGGATGTCATCGCCGAGTGCTGCCGCCGCCTGGGCTACGGGCTGCGCTTCGATGCCATGGAGTTTGCCTCCGTTCTGCCGGCGGTGGTGACGGACAAGGCGCAGCTGGGCTTTTCCGGCATCAGCGTGACGGAGGAGCGGCGCCGGAGCGTGCTCTTCTCCGAGCCGGTGTACGAGGGCGGAACCGTGTTGCTGGTGCGCGATGCCGCCGCAGAGCCCGCCCGCCCCGGCCTGCTCGCCGGGCTGGCGGCGAGCTTCCGCAGCACCTTTGTCGAGGAACAGCGCTGGCAGATGATTCTCCGAGGGCTGGGCGTGACGCTGCTCATCGCGCTCTGCTCCGTCCTCAGCGGCACCCTGCTGGCCATGCTGGTCTGCGCCTTGCGCCGCTCGCGCCTGCGCGCGCTGAGTCTGCCTGCGCAGCTCTACATCGCCCTCATGCGCGGCACGCCCATCGTCGTGGTACTGATGATTTTGTACTACATCGTCTTTCAGGGGCTGAGCGTTGACCCCGTGCCCATTGCCATCCTGGGCTTTGCCCTCAACTTCGCCGCTTACTCGGCCGAGACCTTCCGCTCCGGCGTGGCTGCCATCGACCCGGGGCAGGTGGAGGCGGCGCAGGCGATGGGTTTCAGCCGCCTGCAAATCTTTTTCTGCATCACCCTGCCGCAGGCAACGCGCCACGCGCTGCCCGTGTACAAGGGCGATGTGATTTCCACCCTGAAGTCCACCTCCGTGGTGGGCTACAT
>JBJEVK010000076.1:0-4533 GCA_051884295.1 Akkermansia sp. | reverse complement strand
TGTACAAGGGCGATGTGATTTCCACCCTGAAGTCCACCTCCGTGGTGGGCTACATTGCCATTCAGGATCTCACCAAGATGAGCGACCTGATCCGCAGCCGCACCTACGAGGCCTTCTTCCCGCTGCTGACGACGGCGCTGATTTATCTGGCGCTCGCTAACCTCATGGCCGCCCTCATCGGGCTCATCGAGCGGCGCATCGACCCACAGCGCCGCCGCGTCAGCCTTGATTTTCTCCGCGAAACGGACTCCCGCTCATGATTACGGTTCGTCATCTCTGCAAACGCTTCGGCGAGCTCTGCGTGCTGCGCGATGTCAACGCCGAGATTCACCGCGGCGAGGTTATTTCCGTCATCGGCCCGAGCGGCACGGGTAAATCGACCTTTTTGCGCTGTCTCAACCGCTTGGAGGAGCCCGACGGCGGGGAAATCCTCATCGGCGGGCAAAATATTCTGGCACCCGGGGCGGATGTGCAGGCGCTGCGCCGCCGCATGGGCATGGTGTTCCAGAGTTTTAACCTCTTTTCACACCTGACGGTTATTGAGAACATCATGCTGGGGCCCACCAAGCTGCTGCGCGAGACGCGCGCGGAGGCCGGGCGCCGCGCGATGGAGCTGCTGGCGATGGTGGGGCTGCGCGACAAGGCGCTCGCCTATCCCGAGCAGCTCAGCGGCGGGCAGAAGCAGCGCGTGGCGATTGCCCGCACGCTGGCGATGCGCCCGGAGATTGTGCTCTTCGACGAGCCCACGAGCGCGCTGGACCCCACCATGGTGAGCGAGGTGCTGGCGGTTATCCGCCGCTTGGCCGAGCAGGGGCTCACCATGATGGTGGTGACGCACGAGATGAAGTTTGCCCGCGATGTCTCTTCGCGCGTGTTCTACATGGACGAGGGGTTGATTTACGAGGAGGGGGCGCCCAGCCGTATCTTCGGCGCGCCGCAGCGCGAGAAAACGCGCGCCTTCATCCGCCGAGTCAGCACCTTCCGCTTCCGGCTCACGCCCGCCGTGCAGGATATTCAGAGCCTCAACGCGCAGCTGACTGCCTTTGCGGAGGCGCACCTCATCCCGCCGCACCGCCTGCACAACATGGCGCTGCTGATGGATGAGATGTACAGCAACCTGCTGCCGCCGACGGAGGCGGGCATCGACATCACCGTGAACTGCGCGGAGGCGACGGGCGAGGTGGAGCTGATCTTTGCCTACGGCTCACCTATTGCCGACCCCACGGCGCGGCACGACGATACGGGCGAGATGTTCCGCGTGCTGACCCGCCGCCTCTGCGATGCCTGTCGCGTGGAGGGCAACACAATCCGGCTGAGCCTGCGTTAAGGCTGCGCTGTTGCAGGCTGCGGAGCAGGGGGCTGCGGCGCTGCCTGCTGCGGGGCGGGAAGTCCCTCGAAAGCCTGCGGGAAGAAGGCGCGGGCGCCCGCTTCCGCGGCGGCAATGCCCGCCTCGGTGGGTTTGATGCCGGGCTCGCCGTCGAAATTGACGGCGCGGCGGAAGATTTTGGAATCGGTGCCGAAGACCATGTAACGATGCACGAGGTAGGGGTTTTCCTCGATGGTGATTTTGGCTTCCAGCACGGTGAAGGCGGCACGGTAGTCCGAGTGTTGCAGGCACTCGACCATGGGTGGCGTGTTGTAGCCGCCGGGGTAGCAGTAGGTGCTGCAGTTGCCGAACAAGTCCCTGAGTTTGGTGCCGGAGTCGAGCAGCTCGGTCTGCATCTGCGCCGCGTAGGCGGGCGTGTCCTGACCGAGGCGCTTCCAGCTGCGGGGGTAGAGGTGGTTGCTGGAGTGGCTGCCGATGGTGGCACCCGCTGCCGCCATCTCGCGGATTTGCTCGCGGGTCATGGAATCGCCCTGCACCTGGATGTAGCGCGTGTAGAGGAAGAGGGTGAAGGGGTAGCCGTAGGCGCGCAGCACGGGGTAGGCATCGGTGTAGACGCTTTTCCAGCCGTCGTCGATGGTGATGAGCACGCAGCGCTCGGGCAGTTGCCGCTCGCCGCGCAGCCATTCGAGAAAATCTTCCATCGTGATGGGGCTGAGCCCCGCCTCGCGGATGTACTGCATCTGCGTGCAGAACTCGGCGGTGCGCATGCGCATTTCGGTGGCTTTTTTGGTGTTGCTGAAGTTGTGGTAGCCCAGCACCGCCACCCGAGTCTGCTCGCGGGGCACGAGGGGGGCGTCGAAATGCGCCGTCACCCAGTCGCCGTCGGGATGCCGCTTGGTGAGCGCCTTGCCCGCCGTGGGCAGCGGTGCCGCCGTCTCGGGGGCGGGGGCTTCCGTCGCGCCCGCATCGTCGATTTCCTCGGCGCTGTCGTCATCGGGCAGCGCGAGCCCGACGGCGGGGGCGGCCGGAGCTTCGGTGATGTGCTTGAGAATGTCGGCGAGCTGAGCCTCGCTGCCGAAGTTGAGGGCGCGCGCCAAGCTCAGGTCATCGCTCACCATGTTGCGGTGCAGGCGGTAGGGGTCGGCCTGCCGCAGCACCTTGCCGGCGGTGCAGGTGAAGGCGGCGCGGTAGCCGAAGCGGCGCAGCGCGGCGGGCATGTCGTTGTCGCAGTAGCCGCGCGGGTAGGAGTAGGCGACGCATTGGCCGAAGGCGCGGCGCAGTTGCTCGGCGGGAGCGGCCATCTCGGCAATGTGCATGACCTCCTGCTCCCCCGACAGGGCGGCGAACTGCCAGGCGTAGGTCGCGGGGCGGGTGTCGGAGTGCGCGCCGATGGCTCCGCCACCGGCCTGCATCTCGCGCAGGCGCTCGATAGGTAGTGGGCTGTCCGCGCGGAAGTTGCTGCCGTCGGCAAAGATGAGGAAGGGGATGCCCAGCTCGCGGAGAACGGGCAGGGCGATGTCGTAGGCGGCGGCATCGGCCTCGTCGAGGGTGACGAGCACGGCGTGCGGCGGCAACTCGGCCTTGCCCTCCAGCCAGTCGAGGAAGAGCTGCGGCGCGATGGGTTTTGCTCCGCTGCGCTGCAGGTACTGCATGTGGCGGCGGAAGGCGGCGGCATCGGGCTGCCCCTCGCTTCCCAGATGCCCGTAGCCGAGCACACTCACCACGCTGTTGGACGCCGGGGTCGGGGGTGTCGCGGCGGGCTCTGCCGCAGTAAGCGGCAGGCAGAGGCAACAGAGCAACAGCAGCAGGCGGTGAATCATGCGCGGCACCATAGGCGCAAACGCCGCTTTTTGCAAGTCTAAACGGCAATTATTTTGTCCGCCGCTTCAGCGCCCGGGCACGAGCTCGTAGGTGTAGCCCTTGAGGTACTCGGTCTCGGGGATGTTGAGCAGCACGGGGTGGTCGGGGCTTTGCCCGTGGCGGCGCAGCAGACGCAGGGTGCAGTGCCCGTCCACAGCGGCGGTGGCGATGGTCTCGCGGAAGAGCGCATCGCTCGCGTGGTGCGAGCAGCAGAAGGTGGAGAGGATGCCGCCCACGGGGAGCATTTGCAGGGCGCGCAGGTGAATCTCCTTGTAGCCGCGCAGCGCACCCGCCAGGCTCTTCTTGTTGCGGGTGAAGCTGGGCGGGTCGAGGATGATGAGATCCCACTTGGGGTCGGCGCCGTTGCGCACAGCGTCGGACTCGCGCTTGAGGAAGTCAAAGGCGTTCTCGGCGATGGCCTCGATGCTCACGCCGTTGAGCTCGGCATTGCGGCGCACAGCGGCGATGGCTTCCTCGGAGATGTCGACGGAGGTGACCTGCGCCGCCCCCGCGAGTGCGCAGGCCAGCCCGAAGCCGCCCTGGTTGCTGAAGCAGTCGAGCACGCGGCGCCCGGCGGCCAGCTTGGCCACGTCGGCGTAGTTCTGCATCTGGTCGAGGTAGAGCCCCGTTTTCTGCCCTGTGGCGAGGTCGACGCAGAAGCGGATGCCGCGCGCGGTGCCGACAAAGGGGGCGGGTTCCTCACCGGCGGCCACATAGGTGGCGGGTTCGATGCCTTCGGCGGCGAGCATGGGCGAATCGTTGCGCACGATGATGCTGCGGGGGCGGAAGAGGTCGCAGAGGATGTCGCGGATGAGCCCGAGGCGCAGGTACATCGCCATGGTGAGGGTCTGCACAACGAGGACATCGGCGTATTGGTCGACGATGAGCCCGGGCAGGCCGTCGCTTTCGCTCCAGACGACGCGGAGCATCTCTTCGCCCGGCAGGAGTCGCTCGCGCAGGGTGATGGCCTGGGCGATGCGGCGGGCGAAGAAGTCGCGGTCGAGATCCTGCTTGCGGCGGGAGAAGCGGCGCGCGATGATTTGGGACTGCGGGTTGTACATGGCCGAGCCCAGGTAGTGGTCGCGCTGGTCCTTGAGCAGGACGACATCGCCCGGTTTCGGATTGCCGAACACGGTGCGCACCTCGGTGCCGTATACCCAGTCGTGACCGTGGAAGATGCGCGCCTTGGGCGCGATGATGAGTCCTGCCATAGCGCCGTGCATTCTACCGAAGCGCCGGGGCGATGTCAAGCTCGCTGCGCCGCGTCGCGTGGCGGCTTTTTCACCGGGTCAGGCGCTGAATTGCAAGACTAAATGCGACAAAGCGAAAACAACTTCATTTTAGGC
>JBJEVK010000075.1:0-13569 GCA_051884295.1 Akkermansia sp. | reverse complement strand
CTAAAATGAAGTTGTTTTCGCTTTGTCGCATTTAGTCTTGCAATTCAGCAAAATTGTTGCACGCCGGGGCTGCGTTTCGCTCTTGCAGCGCGAGGGATTTTGCGCTAGGATGGGGGGCGTGGATGCAGATACAACAGAGCATAACGGTCAGGCCGGCGGAGAGGTGACCACGGTGCAGGCGATTTTTGTACGCAAGCGCAACTGCCTGCTGCTTCAGGCGGATTTTTCACCGCTGTTTGTCGATTACTATCTGCACCTCATGCAGCACGGACTGCGACACGAGCCGACGGAAGACGGCGTGCTGAAGGATTTGCTGGCTTGGTTCACCCTGCATCTGGTGTCGCGCCCCTGGCGCGAGAACCACGCATGGACACTCAACGTGCACACCCCCTCGGCGGCGAACTACTTTGTGTCCGGCTCCTCGACCGATGAAGCCGTGGTCGGGCATGCCTACACAGAAGGTGTGCGCGAAACGGAGCACAACCTGCTCTACGCGCAGAATGTGGGGCGCTCGCGCGAGTTGCAGACCAGCGTCGTCACCCTGCCCGAGGGGGGGGATGTCGCCGCATGGATCGAGAGCTACTACCGGCAGAGCGAGCAGCGCCCGGCGCGCGCCTTCCTGCTGCCGGGGAGCGATACCTATGCGCTGGTGACAGCCGAGCCGGGCGCGGATTACGATTGGCTGGATGAGCTGACAGCGGAAGACGTGGCAAACATCGAAACCGCCGAGCAGACCAAACTGCTGGAAACGCGGCGCTTTCGCTTCTGCTGCGGCTGCACCGTAGAAAAAGTGCTGCCCATCATCCGCGCCATGCACAAGGATTTTGCCGACCGACTGAGCGAGCAGGGATTTTTGGAAATCTCCTGCCCGCGCTGCGGGGCGGTGTACCGTATCACGCCCGAGATGGTCAACAAGCAAGCCTGAGCCCCCCCATGCGCCGCCTGCTGCCCGCCCTTGCCGCCCTCTGCGCCCTGAGCGCCTGCCACTCGGTGCGCACCGTGTACGACGCGAACGGCAAGGTGGTGGAAGAGCACGACGGCGCCACGGAGAGCGATCTCAACGCGCGCCTGGAGGGCGAGTTCAACGCAGCCTTTTCGGAGGAGAAGAAGAACGGGGTGCCCACGGCGACCTCGCACCGCGTGTCGCGCTTCCAAAAAGCGCTGGACGAGGCGCAGCGCGAGGACAAAGTGTTCGCGACGGGAAGCTTCAAGGACGGGAAAACACTCTCGCTGCGCGATGAGTCCTTCGCGGGACAGGAAAAGCGCTTTGTGAGCGAGGGGCAGCGGCGCGACAAGGAAAGCCGCGAAGCCTACAGCCGCGAACTGCGCCCCGATTTCATGAACGAGAGCCACGGCATCTCCTCCTCGCAGCGCTACGATGCCGACAGCGCCGCACGCCGGGGAGCCGCGACGGACGAAACACAGGATTTCGCGGCCGTCTACGCAACGCACGCAGCGGCGGAGCAGCGCGACACGCCCGCCGCCTACATCGAGGAGCGCCGCCACAAGACCCCGCAGCCGACCATCATCGACTCCCGCGATTACTACCGCCAATCCATCCGCAGCACGCGCTCCCTGCTGGGGCGTGACCGCACGGAGAACTCCCCGAACGGCGGAGCGGCAGGCGCCGAGGAGTAAGCCGGCGCGCGGAAGGAGTGCATGGCGCCCCGGCTCGCTGCCTTGTCATGCCACGAGGGACTCGCGCAGCTGCCCGCCACCTGCGTGTCGGCCTTCAGGGTTCCTTCGCTGTACCCCAGCGAGATGCCCGCGCTCACGCCGCTGCCAAAGCCCTGCGCCACGCCTGCGGCACCACCCCCGCCGTGGTAGCGGAAACCACGCGTGCCGCCCATGTCCATGTGCGAGGATGTAATGCTTTGCACCGATATCCGGCTGCGCCTCGGACGCACAAAGCCCCCGCTGCCGGGTTGGCAGCGGGGGCTTCTTTGCTTGGCGCGAAGCTCGCGGGGCGAGGGGGGAGAAGTGAGTGGCTTCAACAAATACCCACCCCCCTGCCCGGCGGCTTGCGCGGGAGCTTACAGCACCTCGGGCGCGAGGGAGACGATGCGCATGAAGCCCTTTTCACGGAGCTCACGGGCAACGGGCCCGAAGATGCGGGTGCCGCGGGGGTTGTTGTCCTTGTCGATGCAGACAACGGCGTTGCTGTCGAAGCGCAACACGGAGCCGTCATCGCGACGGATGGGGGCAGCCGTGCGCACGATCACCGCCTTCACCACGGTGCCTTTCTTGACGGCAGCGGTGGGGATGGATTCGCGGATGTGGATGGTGACGATGTCGCCGATGTGGGCTTGGTCAGTGGCCTTGCCGATGACGCCGATGATTTTGGCGGTGCGGGCACCGGTGTTGTCGGCCACCTGAACGAGGGATTCCATCTGGAGCATGGTAGATAGGTCCTTTCCGGTTAGTGTTTGATGATTTCCACAAGCTCCCAGCGCTTGAGCGCGGAGAGCGGGCGGGTTTCGCGGATGCGCACCTTGTCACCCGTCTTGGCGATCTCGTTCTCGTCGTGAGCATAGAACTTCTTGCTCTTCTTGACGATCTTCTTGAACACGGGGTGGGGGACGCGGGCCACATACTCCACAACGATGGTCTTGCTCATCTTGGTGGAGACAACAACGCCGACGCGGGTCTTACGAAGGCCCTGGGGCTTGGTCGTAGTAGTTTCTTCGCTCATTTTCTAAGTCCTTGGGTTCGTGGTTTACTCGGCATCGGCGCTGCCCTCGCCCTGAACGGTCAGGGCGCAGGCGAGCTCCTTGCGGACGATGCGGATGCGCTGGTTGTTCTCCAGCTGTCCGGTGGCCTGCTGGATACGCAGGTTGAAGTATTCCTCGCGCAGCCCGCGGATGTGGGCGGCGAGTTCCTTGGCGGGCATTCCGCGGAAGTCTTTGGCTTTCTTGACAGGCATATTCTCTGTAAAGGTTAGGTGTTGTTGTCAGGGGTTAGGCCTGGGGTTCAACGCCCTGGCGATAGACGAAGCGAGTGCGGATGCCCAGCTTGTTGGAGGCGAGGCGCAGAGCCTCACGCGCGGCAGACTCGGTCACGCCGCCGACCTCGAACATGATGTTGCCGGGGCGGCAGACGGCCACCCAGCCCTCCACGGCACCCTTGCCCTTACCCATACGGGTGTCCGGCGGACGCTTGGTGAAGGATTTTTGCGGGAAGATGCGGATGAACACGCGCCCGCGACGGCGCAGGTAGCGGTTGATGGCGACACGGCAGGCCTCGATTTGGTTGTTGGTCACCCAGCCGCGGGTGAGCACTTGCAGACCGAAGTCTCCGAAGGCAACATAGTCCCCGCTGGTGGCGTTGCCGCCGCGGTTGCCGCGGTGCATCTTGCGGAGGTTGCCCTTGACTCGTTTAGGCATTAAAGGCATAGTCTTGTATCTCGGTTAGGGGTTCTCGGTTCAGGCGTCGCGACGGGATTCACCGCGGTCGCGGCGGGGACGCTGGGGGCGACCCTGGCGGCCGTTGGAGGAAGCAGCGGCACCGGCAACTTCCGGGCGCTTGTTGATCCAGCATTTGATGCCGATGAGGCCGTAGAGGGTGTGCGCCTCGGCAAAGCCGTAGTCGATGGGCGCGCGCAGGGTCTGCAGCGGCACCTTGCCCTCGCGGTAGTGCTCGGCGCGGGCGATGTCCGCACCGCCCAGACGGCCGGCGCAGCGCACGCGGATGCCCTCGGCACCGAAGTCCATGGCCACCTGCACGGCGCGCTTCATGGCGCGGCGGAAGGAGACGCGGCGCTCCAGCTGGGTGGCGATGTTCTCGGCCACGAGCTGAGCATCGAGCTCCGGCTGGCGGATTTCGAGGATGTCGAGCTTGACCTGAGCCCCGGCGCAGAGCTTGGTGAGAGCGGCGGTCATCTCCTCGATGTTCTTGCCCTTGGGCCCGATGATGAGACCGGGGCGGGCGGAGGCGATGGTCACGCGGACGCTGTTCCAGGCGCGTTCGACGATGATGCGGGAGATGGCGGGGCTGGAGCCCTTGAGATCCTTGTTGAGATTCGCGGTGTAGTCTTTGATGAACTTACGAATCTTGAGATCCTCGTGGAGCTTCGTGGCATAGTCTTTGCCCGTAGCATACCACTTGGAGCGCCAGTCTTTGGTGACGGCCAGACGGAAGCCGATAGGATTTACTTTCTGTCCCATAGTGTTATGTCAGTTGAATGGATTATGCCTCTTTTCCGGCGAGGATGACGGTGATGTGGGAGGTGCGCTTGCGGATCATGTTGGCCGAGCCGCGGGCGCGAGCCATGGTGCGGCGGAAGGTGGGACCTTCGTCCACCATCACGCTCTTGAGCACGAGTTCATCGGCAGCGAGTCCGTTGTTGTTCTCGGCGTTGGCCACGGCGGCCTTGAGCGTCTTGTTGAGGAGGTAGGCGCCCTTCTTGGGGGAGTAGCTGAGCACGTCAGTGGCCTGAGAGACAGACATCCCCTGAACGGCGGCAGCTACATCGCGCATCTTCTTCGCAGAGATGCGAGCGTTCTTGTATACTGATTTCACTTCCATTGTTATGGTATTTGTTGAAGGATTAGTCGTTGGATTTCACGGTGACGCGGTCGCCCACGCCGACGGAGAGCGCGGGGTTGAGGTGTTTCTGCACCAGCAGCCCGGCGACTCGCTTGCGCACATCGGTGACGATGGCCATGGCGATGGCCTGATCGCCGCGCGAGATTTCCATGGGCAGCCCCACTTCCACCTTGGCGCTTGAGCCGGCGTTGATGACAATCAGGCCGGACTCGGAGTCGATGCTGAGCACTTGGGCTTCATCGACAGTGCCGCCGAACTCGTCCTGCTTGGTGCGGCGCAGCCCGAGGGCTACCTCCAGCTCCAGCATGGCGGTGTCGATGGCTTGGCGCTCGGCGCTGTCGCCGTCCATGCTGTTGCGCAGGTAGGCGGCAACGGCGGCGGAGAGGCGCAGGGAGCTTTGGCGCAGGGTGTCCAGCTCGTTGCGGGTGCTTTCGAGCTGCGAGGCCGTGTCGATGAGCTTTTCTTCGCGGTCGCCGACGGCGACTCCGCCCAGCGCTTCGAGCCGGACGCGGAGTTCGCGCAGTTGGCGGCGCGCCTCGTCCGCATCGGCGCGGGCGAGGGTGTAGCTCTCGCGCAGAGTCGCCACCCGGCGTTCCAGGCGGGCGATGTTGCGTTCCGTGACACCATCCGTCCCCTCGGCGGCAGCGCAGGGCAATGCCGCCACCGCCGCGAGGGCGAGGCTGCAAAGCGCGAGACTGTCGATGCGGGTACGCATGGCGGGGTTAGTTCATCTTTACTTCTTGCCGATACCGCCGTGCGCCTTGAAGATGCGCGTGGGGGCAAATTCACCGAGTTTGTGGCCGACCATGTTCTCCGTCACATAGACGGTGGCAAAGCTCTTGCCGGCATGCACGAGGAAGGTGAGGCCGACGAAGTCCGGCACGACCATGGAGGCGCGGCTCCAGGTCTTGATGGGCTTGTGGGTCTCATTCTTCTGCACGGCGGCATCGACCTTGTCGAGAAGAGACTGGCTGACGAAGGGTCCTTTTTTGAGGGAACGTCCCATAGTATGATAAGAGGATTGTGGTTGAACTTACTTGGCGTTGCGGCGCTGCACGATGAAGACATCGGAGGGCTTGCGGATGCGGCGGGTCTTCTGGCCCTTGACGTGTCCCCAGGGGGACTTGAGGTGCTGGCGACCACCGCCCGACTTGGACTTACCTTCACCACCGCCGTTGGGGTGATCCACGGGGTTCATGCACATGCCGCGCACGGTCGGGCGGATGCCCATCCAGCGGGTGCGACCGGCCTTGCCGGAGGACTCGTTCATGTGCTGGGTGTTGCCGACCTGGCCGATGGTGCAGTAGCACTCCACGCGGAACTTGCGCACCTCGCCGGAGGGCATCTTGACCAGCGCGTACTCACCGTCGCGGTTGGAGAGGATGGCCTGCTGGCCGGCCGAGCGGGCAATCTTGCCGCCGGTGCCGGGGCGCACCTCGATGTTGTGGATGGCGGTGCCCAGGGGCACGTTCTTCAGGGGCATGGCGTTGCCGACCTTGGGGGCAACCTTCTCGCCGCTGGTGACCTTGGCGCCGACCGTCAGACCCACGGGAGCCAGGATGTAGCTCTTGGTGCCGTCCGCGTACTGGATGAGCGCGATGCGGCAAGTGCGGTTCGGATCGTATTCGATGGCGATGACGGTGGCTTCCTCGTGGCGGGCACGGCGGAAGTCGACCAGACGGTAGTGGTACTTGTGGCCGCCGCCGATGTGGCGGGTGGTGATGCGACCGTTGTTGTTGCGACCGCCGCTCTTGCGGATGGGCTCCAGCAGGGATTTCTCCGGCTTGCTCTTGGTGATTTCCTCGAAGGAGGGAAGAATCTTGTAGCGGTTGGAAGGAGTGGTCGGCTTAAATGACTTAAGGGACATGGTACTTTTCTTCGTTAAGGGTTAGACAAGATCCAGAGACTCACCGGCAGCGAGGCGGACGTAGGCCTTCTTCCACGCGGGAGCGCAGCCGGCATCCTTGGTGCGCGCGCGGCGCACTTTGCCGTCGTAGTTGGCCGTGCGGACAGCCGCGACCTTCTTGCCGAAGGCTTTTTCCACAGCCTGCTTGATTTCGGTCTTGGTGGCCTTCACCGCCACTTCGAGCGTGAGCACGCCGTTGGCCTCGTGCAGGACGGTGGCCTTTTCGGAAACGCGCGGCTTCTTGATAACGTCGTAGATGTCGTTCATGGTTACTTGGTGCGGTTGGCGATGGTTTCGACGGCGGATTCAACGAGAACGACCTTGCCGGCGTTCAGCAGTTGCTCCACGTTCACTTCGGCGGCGGTCATCAGCTGCACCCCGGCGACATTGCGCCCGGCGCGGTAGGTGAGCTCGTCGAAGCTCTCGGCGATGATGAGGATCTTCTTACCGGTGGCCACATCGGCCACGGCGGCGACAAAGCTCTTCGTCTTGCCGTCGGCCACGGAGAAGGAGGGAACGGTAACGACTTTGCCGCCGGAGATGATGTCCCCGAGCACGCGGCGCAGAGCCAGCTTGCGGGTGGACTTGTTCACCTTCTTGGCGTAGTCGCGGGGACGGGGGCCGAACACAACGCCACCACCCACAAAGATGGGGGACTGGTGGTCGCCGTGGCGGGCGTTACCCGTGCCCTTCTGGCGGTACATTTTCTTGTTGTTGCCGGCCACCTCGGCGCGGGTCTTGGTGTTGGCAGAGCCCGTGCGACGGTTGGCACGGTAGGCGGTCACCAGGTCATGCACGGCCTGGGAGCCTTTCTCAGCACCCACCGTGACGATCCCGGCAGCGGTGGCAGCTTCGATGGTGTATTCAGTTGCGGACATAGATAGGTTTTCCTAGTTCGTTTGATTATTTACCGTTCTTCTTCTTGGCCGCGCGGATGACGACGTAGGAACCCTTGGCGCCGGGAACGGGGCCCGAGACAAGAATCACGTTGTCCTCCTTGCGCACCTGAACGACCTTCAGGTTCTGCACGGTCTTGCGCTCGTCGCCCATGTGGCCGGGCATCTTCTGCCCCTTCCACACGCGGGAGGGAGTGGCGCAAGCGCCCACACCACCGGTGCGGCGGTGCATCATGGAACCGTGGGCGGCGGGGGAGCCGTGGAAGTTATGGCGACGCATAACACCCTGGAAGCCCTTACCCTTGGAAGTGCCGATGACGTCGACCCAAGCGCCTTCCTCGAAGAGGCTGACGCCGGGGTGTTCTGCGCCCTCGGCGGGGAGCTCGGCGGCGTCCACGCGGAACTCCTTGAGGAGCTTGGCGGGGGCGATGCCCAGCTTCTTGAAGTGGCCGGCCACCGGCTTGGAGAGGCGGCTCTCCTTTTGGGCGTCAAACGCCACCTGAATGGCGGTGTAGCCGTCCTTGTCGGCGGTCTTGATTTGGCCGTAAGTGTTGCCGGTCACGTCGATGACGGTGACGGGAATCATGGCGCCGGTCTCTTTGTTGAAGACGCGGGTCATGCCGACTTTCTTACCAATAAGTCCTAAAGACATGTTACGTAAAAAATCTGGTTAGGGGTTCTGTGATGAGTACCGGGACTCGCGATCAGATCTTGATGGTGATGTCCACACCGGCGGGCAGGTTGAGCTTCTTGAGCTCTTCCACCGTGCGGCTGGTCGGAT
Source organism: Akkermansia sp. (assembly GCA_051884295.1). Classification (GTDB taxonomy): domain Bacteria; phylum Verrucomicrobiota; class Verrucomicrobiia; order Verrucomicrobiales; family Akkermansiaceae; genus Akkermansia. The sequence continues at coordinate 5,441 of JBJEVK010000075.1, read as the reverse complement.
CGACGATGTCGAGCAGACGCTTGTGGGTACGGATTTCGAACTGGTCGGCAGATTTCTTATTAACATGGACCGAGCGGTTCACAGAGAACTTCTCGATACGAGTCGGCAAAGGAATCGGCCCGGCGACTTTGGCACCTGTACGCTTCGCGGTCTCGACGATTTCCGTAGCGGAGCGGTCGATGGCGCGGCTGTCAAATGCACGGAGACGGATGCGGATTTTGGGACTTTGCATGAACGTGCGGTTCTGTTTAGGTTATTATTGGTTTGGTTTACTTGTTGCCACCGCGAGCCTTGACGATCTGAGCGACAAGGTTCGGGGGAACTTGCTCGAAGTGAGAGGGTTCCATGGAGTAGGAGGCCAGACCCTTGGAGAGGGTGCGGATGTCGGTGGAGTAACCGAACATCTCGGCCAGCGGCACGGCGGCGGTCAGCACGCACTCGGCTCCGCGGTGCTCCATGTTGTTGACTTGGGCGCGGCGGCGGTTGAGGTCGCCCATGATGTCGCCCTGGTTCTCGGCGGGGGTGGTGACTTCCACGCTCATGATGGGCTCCAGCAGCACGGGGCCGCACTTGGCAAAGGCGTTCTTCATGGCGAAGATAGCCGCCATCTTGAAGGCGTTTTCGTTGGAGTCCACTTCGTGGTAGGAACCGTCGATGACGTCGACCTCGACATCCTCCACGGGGTAGCCGGCCACGCAGCCGCTGTTCATGGCCTCGTTGAGCCCGGCGTACACAGCGTTCATGTACTCCTTGGGAATGGCACCGCCGACAATCTTGTTGGCGATCTTGAGGCCGGTGCCGCGCTCGCCGGGACGCATGGCGATGACCACATCACCGTACTGACCGCGACCGCCGGACTGCTTGACGAGCTTGCCCTGCACGCGATCGGCGCTCTTGGTGATGGTTTCGCGGTAGGCGATCTGCGGCTTGCCGGTGTTGGCCTCCACCTTGAACTCGCGCTTCAGGCGATCCACGATGATGTCGAGGTGCAGCTCGCCCATGCCGGCGATGATGGTCTGCCCCGTCTCCTCGTCGGTCTTGACGCGGAAGGTGGGATCCTCGGCCGAGAGGCGCTGGAGGGCGTTGGACATTTTCTCCTGATCCGCCTTGGTGAGGGGCTCCACCGCCATGGAAATCACGGTGTCGGGGAAGGTGGGGGGCTCCAGGGTGTAGTCGAAGTCGTCCGTGGCGAGGGTGTCGCCCGTGGTGGCGTTCTTCAGACCCACGATGGCGGCGATATCGCCGGAGTACACGGCGTCCACGTCGGTGTGGACATTGGCCTGAATCTGCAGGAGGCGGCCGACGCGCTCGCGCTTGCGGGTGCGGGGGTTGTAGACGGTGTCGCCCTTGCGGATAACGCCCGTGTACACGCGGATGAACACGAGGGAGCCCACGAACTTGTCCGCCCAGAGCTTGAAGGCCAGCGCGACGGGCTTGTTGTCGTCGGAGGGGATGATTTCCTTGGTCTCGAAGGTTTCGTAGCCGTTCTCGTCCAGCCCGTTGGGGATAGTGGAGGTCACGGTCGCCACCTTGGCCTCCAGCGGGGAGGGCAGGTAGTCCACCACGGCGTCGAGCAGAGCCTGCACGCCCTTGTTCTTGAAGGCGGAGCCGCCGGCGACGGGCACGAACTTGTTGGCGATGCAGGCGCGGCGGATGGCGGCCTTGAGGGTGGGGGCATCGATGGGTTCCTCCATGAGGAAGAGTTCGGCGAGCTCGTCGTCCACGTCGGCCACATGGCTCTTGAGATCTTCGAGCGCCTCGGCGGCTTTCTCCTTGAGCTCCTCGGGCAGGTCAACAATCTCGTAGGTGGAGCCCTGGCGGTCGTGGTCGTTGTACATGATGGCCTTCTGATTCACCACGTCGATCTGGCCGCAGAGGGCGTCCTCGGAGCCGATGGGAATGAGGATGGGGGCGGCGTTGGCATGCAGTTTGTTGCGGATGCCGTCGAGCACGTTGTCAAAGTTGGCGCCCGTGCGGTCCATCTTGTTGACGAAGCAGATGCGGGGCACGTTGTACTTGATGGCCTGGCGCCAGACGGTCTGCGTCTGGGGCTGCACGCCGGCCACGCCGCAGAACACCACGATGGCGCCATCGAGCACGCGCAGGGAGCGCTCCACCTCGGCGGTGAAGTCGACGTGCCCGGGCGTGTCGATGACGTTGAGCTGGAAGTTCTCGTTCTCGAAAATCTTGTAGCAGCCCTCGGCGGGAAGCTGCTTCCAGTTCGTCGTCACGGCGGCGGAGGTGATGGTGATACCACGCTCCTGCTCCTGCTCCATCCAGTCGGTGGTGGCGGCACCATCGTGCACCTCGCCGATCTTGTGGATCATGCCGGTGTAGAAGAGGATGCGCTCGGAGAGGGTGGTTTTGCCACCGTCAATGTGGGCGGCGATACCGAAGTTGCGGTAACGCTCCAGGGGAGCCTTACGATCGGGGCTGCTGACACTAGCCATATATCTCAGAAAAAGTATGGGGGTTGTTCTTGTTTTCGGGAATACGAGAAAACTTCCGCCGATGGGTTACCAGCGGAAGTGAGCGAACGCGCGGTTGGCCTGGGCCATCTTGTGCACGTCGTCGCGCTTGCGCACGGCGGCACCCTGGTTGGCGGCGGCTTCCTTGATTTCGTTGGCGAGCGCCTTGGCCATGGGCACGCCCTTGCGGTTGCGGGCGAAGTTGATGATCCAGCGCATGGCGAGGGCTTCGGAGCGGTCGGGGGCGACCTCCAGCGGCACCTGGTAGGTGGCGCCACCCACGCGGCGGCTCTTCACTTCCACGCGGGGCTTGGCGTTCTCGATGGCGCGGGTCAGCACCTCCAGCGGGCTGACGGTGTCGGTGCCTTCGTTAGCAAGGTCGATCGCCTTGTAGACGATGCGCTCGGCCAGAGAGCGCTTGCCGGCAAGCATCACCTTGCCGATGAGTTTACCCACGAGCACGGAGTCATAGCGGGAATCCTTGTGCTCAATCTTCTTGTAGACGCGTTTACGACGGGACATAACTCTGTAAAATAAAGGGTTGAGGCTTACTTCTTCTTACCGGTGGGAGCGGCGGCACCTGCCTTGGGGCGCTTGGCGCCGTACTTCGAACGACCGCGGCGGCGCTTGTCCACGCCCAGGCAGTCCAGAGCACCGCGAACGATGTGGTAGCGAACACCGGGAAGGTCCTTCACACGACCGCCGCGCACCAGCACGATGCTGTGCTCCTGCAGGTTGTGCCCCTCACCGCCGATGTAGGCGATCACTTCTTCGCCGTTGGTCAGGCGGACTTTGGCAACTTTACGAAGAGCGGAGTTCGGCTTCTTCGGCGTGCGGGTCATCACCTGGAGGCAGACCCCGCGGCGCTGCGGGCAGCTGTGAAGAGCGCGAGACTTCGACTTCTCTTCCAGAACGGTACGTCCCTTGCGGACGAGCTGATTAATGGTCGGCATGTTTTTGCTATTGTTGTAGTTTCAGACTATTACCGATAAAGCAGCTCAAGCTCCTCTCCCTGGAGAAGCCACAGCTTTATCATGGCTTAAAGCCCGATAAATCACCACTCGACATGTATCCCTACACGCGTAGCGGGGCGACTATTTTAGCGTCAAACCCTCGGATTGCAAGCCTTTTCTTTTGGTTTTTCCATCTTTTTCATCTTTCGGGTGCCCGAATGACGCATTTTCCGCTGTCTGTCCCGAAGGCTGCTGTGCTAGAACAGGGGCATGAATGCGATCGATCCTCATGACCTCATGGTGCAGCCCATTCGCCTCATCGGGCAGCAGTGGATGCTCATTACGGCCGGGACGCCCGAGTCGTTCAACTGCATGACGGCCAGTTGGGGCGGGCTGGGTGTGCTGTGGGGCAAGCCGGTGGCCTATGTTTTGTGCGTCCCAACCGCCACACGGCGGGCTTTATCGCGCAGCAGCCCGCGCTGACGCTCAGTTTTATGCCGGAGTCGTACCGCGAGGATGTGCTCTACTGCGGGCGCCACAGCGGGCGCGATGTGGACAAGATGCGCGAGACGAAGCTGCGCTCGGTGCAGTTGCCCGACGGTTTGCTGAGCTATGCGGATGCCGAGCTGGTGCTCAGCTGCCGCAAGATGTTTAAGACGCGCTTGCAGGAGGCGGATTTCCTCGATTGGAGTGAGGTGCACCCCCGCTGGTACAGCGAGGATAATCCCCTGCACGACCTCTATATCTGCGAGATTACGGCGGCGTACACAAAGTGAGTCCGCCGCTGCGGCACCCGTGCGTCGGGCTCAACGCCCCGCGCGGTCGGCGGCGCGCACGGCGAGCTGCATCAGGTAGTGGTCGCAGAGGGTGAGCCAGGCCATGGCTTCGACGATGGGGACGGCGCGCGGGAGCACGCAGGCGTCGTGGCGTCCTTTGCCGCGCAGGGTGACCTCCTCGCCGGCGTCGTTGACGGTGGGCTGCGGCACCATGACGGTGGCGGTGGGTTTGAAGGCGATGCGGAGGTTGATATCCTCGCCGTTGCTGATGCCGCCTTGGATGCCGCCGCTGTGGTTGCTGCGGGTGCGCACGCGGTCGCCGTCCATGTAGTAGGGGTCGTTGTGCTGTGTGCCGGTGAACTCGGGGGCGCGGAAGCCGCTGCCGAGCTCGAAGCCTTTGGTGGCGGGGATGCTCATCATGGCGTGCGCGAGGGTAGCTTCCAGTTTGTCGAAGACGGGGTCGCCCAGCCCGACGGGGCAGCCGCGCACGGTGCAGGCGATGATGCCGCCCAGGGAGTCGCCGACGGCGCGGGCGCGGCGGATGGCGTCGGCCATGCGTTCGGCGGTGGCGGCATCGGCGGTGCGCACGATGTTGCGTTCGACTTCTTCGGCGCGCACGTCCTGCGGAGCGAGGGGGCAGCGGATGTCGTGCACGCGCTCGACCCAGGCGAGCACCTCGATGCCGGGGCAGAGAGTGCGCAGTACGGCGCGGGCGACAGCGCCTGCGGCGACGCGTCCGATGGTTTCGCGGGCGCTGGCGCGTCCGCCGCCGGCCCAGGCGCGGATGCCGTATTTGGCGTCGTAGCAGTAGTCGGCGTGCGAGGGGCGGTAGCTGTGCTGCATTTCGTCGTAGGCGGAGGAGCGGTGGTCAGCGTTGCGCACGGAGAGGGCGATGGGGGTGCCGAGGGTGCGCCCGTCGAGGACGCCGGAGAGGATTTCGACGCGGTCGGCTTCCTTGCGCGGGGTCACGATGTCGCTTTGTCCGGGGCGGCGGCGGTCGAGTTCGCGCTGGATGATTTCCTGCGTGAGGGGGATGCGCGAGGGGCAGCCGTCGATGACGACGCCGATGCCGGTGCCGTGGGATTCTCCCCAGGTGGTGATGCGGAACAGGTGGCCGTAGCTGCTGGACATGGCGCTATCCTACACGATGGGGCGGCGTATGGCAAGGCGTTTCAGTACCCGACGGAGCGCATGTAAGTTGCAAAATCAAATGCGACACCGAAAAGCCGTTGCAGAACACCTTG
>JBJEVK010000074.1:0-3205 GCA_051884295.1 Akkermansia sp. | reverse complement strand
CGGCGGGATAGCCAAGTGGCCTAAGGCAACGGTTTGCAAAACCGTCATTCGTGGGTTCAAATCCCACTCCCGCCTCTGACAGGTGAGGCACGCGTTGAGTGTGCTTCTGGTACGCGAGGCACCCGCTGAGTCTTTTGTCTCAGCGGGTGCCTCGTTGTTCGGGGGAGGGGGCGTTCGGTCGCGGGCTCACAGCCCCCAGAGTTGAGCGTAGGCTAGCATGAGCGCCTCCCCCGCAAACAGCCACAGGAAGGCTGCGGTAATCAGGGCAGGGCCGAAAGGCATCGGGCGACCGAAGCCCACGCGCTGCACCGCTGCCATCAGGAGCCCCAAGAGGCTCCCACCCACCAGCGCAAACACAACCCCCTGCCAGCCGCAGAGCGCCCCGATCGCCATCGCCAGCCAGGCATCGCCGCTGCCCATGGCCTCGCGCTGCCACCGGTAGCCGCTGCAGGTGCCGCTCAGCTCCTCCACCTGCTCCAGCGAAAGACGTTCGCCGGACGGCAGCAGCAGATCCGTCGCGGACAGCACCAGCTCACCCGCTTGGGGCGCGTGCGTGTCCTCCGTCGCGCCGAGCAGGCGGAGCCGATTGTTCGGCTCGCTGAACAGCGTGCTCCACAGGAGCCGCTCCTCACCCACCTGCAGCTCGATATCCTCCCCGTCCGCTGCTTGACGAACCCGCCAGCGCTGCGGCGCATCGTAACGCTTCTTCTTCGTCCCGAACAGCAGCCGCCCCGCCAGCGCCACCAGCGCAAACAGGGCAAAACCACCTCCGGCGCCCATCAGCGACGCCACACAGCCCTCCCAAGGCTCCACCGCCTCCGCATCCGCCAACAGCGGTTCGCACCATACGGCCGCCACCCCCACCAAAGCCGCTGCCGCCGCCAGCCCCGGCAGCACAAGCATCAGCTCCGCATCAATAAACAGACAAGCCAGCATCAGCGCCACCCACAACGCCAGCAGCAGCACCACGGGCAGCGGCTCCATGCCGAAGCACCACACCAGCGCCGCGAACAGCCCGGCCGTCAGCAGCTCCACCCACCAGTATCGCGCCGCGATGCGAGCACCGCAGCAGGCTGCCCGCCCGCGCAACAGCAGCCAGCTGAGCAGTGGCACGTTCAGATACCAGGGAATTGCCGCCCCGCAGGCAGGGCAAAAGGAGCGCGACGGATGGCACACACTCAGCCCCCGGGGCAGGCGATAAATGACAACATTGAGAAAAGAGCCTACACACGCCCCGAACAGAGCCGCAAACAGCGGCATGAGCCACGGAAACTCGGGAGCAATATCCAGCGGGGCAATCAAGAAATCCGGCATGCCCCCATTGTATACCAAGCCCCGTCCCTCCGCAAACAGAAATGCCGCATCGAATCCGGGCTATGGAAATGAAAAACAGTATTCGCGGAGAAGAGATACCATGACGAGAAGCCACGCTTGCCCCATGCGGGAAAATAAGGTACGATGGAGCATACCTGATGTAACCATCGATGACCATGCCCCCGTTCCGTAAAATCCTTGCCACCACAGCCCTCTGCCTTGCGGCGATGGGGATGAATAGTTGTCAGACAGTCGAGCAGAGAATGATCTCTGAAATTACCGAGCGCGAAAGGAACTTCGATGCAGAAGCCCGTTACTCTGCTTATATCCAGCAGCGCAATGGGAGCCGCGCGCAGAAGTTGCGGAAGGCGGCGGAAGAAGCAGCCACGATGCGAATCTGTATCAGTGGCGGTCTTGGGATGGAAGCCGAATACCTTCCGCTCACCGATGATGAAGTAGCAGCTGTTCGCGAAATTCTGGCAGAAATTGAAGAAGTGCCGCCTCGTTATTTCAACGCATGGCTGTTGAGCACATACGACAGTTACTGCCTCCCACAACCCTCACCGCCGCTTTTTTGGTGCGTAATGGAGTTCGTGGCAGCAGATGGTAGCGTGTTGCATACTTTCTACGACATTGAATCTGAAATGGGCGATACGGCCAAGGCTGAAGAGTATCGCACAAAAGAGTACAGCCCGGATCTCATGCTTCCGGAGGCAAGCAGGAAGCGCTGGGAGGCTCTTCCTTTCCACGCTCGCCTCGACGCTCGACTCGTTGAGCGGCACAGAAATTATAGATCATCGCCTACTGCGTCTATTTTGGGCTCTCCGCCTATTAAAGATTGAGCATGGAGAGCCGAAACTCTACCATGCCCATGATGTATCTTAAGCACCTTGTCGGGCGAGTCTGCGGTGCGAATACGATGGCATTCGGCGGAGGCGTTTGAACGGCGTCAGGCGCTTGCGCAAATGACCACGCCGCCGATGCCGCCATCGGTGCCGATGCCATCGCTCATGCCCCCGGTGACTCATCCCATCATCCCGGATAAGCCTACGCGCCCCAAGGAGCCCAAGGCTTATTCGAGTCTGGCTCTGACCTTTATCCGCCTGATTCTGGAAGCAGAGAAAGACGGCTTGCCGTATCTGATTATCTTTGAGGACGATGCCTATCCCTGTGCTGCCCCGCAGGAAACGCTCGACAAGCTGCTGGCAGAACACCCGCTTCCGGCTGACTGCGGCTTGCTGTGTCTCGGGGATGCCAATGGCGTGATCCGTTTCCGGGGGAGGCATACCATCCTGCTGGACTCCTGCCAGCGGTCGTACACGTCGCTTGTCCCAAACAGGGCAGAAAACAAGGGGAGCCATGCCTTTGTGCTATTCCGGTCTGCCATGATTCCTTTCGTGCAGGTAATCGCCTCTTTCGGCGTAACGGACATGTCGTTCTCCCGCATCCGCAATCATGGCGACCTCCGGGCGTATGGCATCTTCTTCGACCCTATCTTTACACAGCACCGCTTCAATGGCGGCAATGCCCCGGAGCCCGCACACCGATTCCCGGAGTACTTCTTGCATCACAAGGCAGAGCTGGATAAACGATTCCCAAGGCCTACTCAGCAGTCGCGCTTATTGGCCAAATCCTCACCGCGCTTCTGGCTCTTTGCCAATCATCCCAAGGCGAATGCCGCCGCGCTGGAGATTGCTCCGGATGATGTATTGGTATTCCTGAACCGCGCCAAGCCTTATGAGCACCTGAAGGTTTTGCCGAATCGCAAGCTCCTCATTGTGCGCCGGAATGCCCGAGATAAGAATTGGTTCATCCCCTATGGCAAGGAGCAGGAGATTTTCGGGTCAACACCAATTTTTGTGGTTTACGAAAAAAGTTCATCTGTGGCCAC
>JBJEVK010000073.1:0-14182 GCA_051884295.1 Akkermansia sp. | reverse complement strand
AACCACATCGGCCACCTTCAGCGCCTTTCGCCGTGCCCTCTCGAGCCGCCCCGTAACGGGGTGCCGCTGACTATACACCTCCGAAATCCGAACGTCAAGCACCTTTTTTAATTTTTTTTCGTTTTTTTGGGCAGCCAATCCGATCAAAAACGTCTAAAGCACTCAGAAAGAAACAGCAACAGACACAAGCAAACCAAAGGCCAATCCGCACACCAAAGCGGCGGAACCACTTCCGCGCAAAACCGCCTAATCCTGGCACCCCGGTTTCAAGAGCGCCCCAAAGCCTGCGAAAAAACAGGCAACACGGGGCTGTTTTGGGTTGATTTTGCCGAAAGAGAGGTGTAGGATAAGTCCCGGTGGGGATTCGTCCACTCCGTTCGGAGGGGCTGTCTCCTCAGCAATTTTTTCAACAAACGCACATATGAGCACGACATACAGCACAATCGATGCGAATGAGGCCGTAGCCTCCGTCGCTTACCGTTGTTCCGAAGTGGCCGCGATCTACCCCATCACCCCGTCCTCCCCGATGGGTGAATCGGCGGAGACATGGACCGCCGTTGACCGCAAAAACCTTTGGGGGACGGTTCCCAGCATCGTCGAAATGGAGAGTGAGGCCGGCGCCGCCGGTGCCGTTCACGGAGCCCTGCAAACCGGCTCCCTCGCCACCACCTTCACGGCATCTCAGGGTCTGCTCCTGATGATTCCCAACATGTTCAAAATCGCCGGCGAGCTGACCCCCTGTGTCTTCCACATCGCCGCCCGCGCGCTCGCCGCTCAGGGTCTGTCCATCTTCGGCGACCACAGCGACGTCATGGCCTGCCGCTCCACGGGCTTCGCCATGCTCTGCGGCGCCTCCACGCAGGAAGCGCCCGACATGGCCGCCATCTGCCACGCCGCCACGCTGGAGAGCCGCGTGCCCTTCATCAACTTCTTCGACGGCTTCCGCACCTCGCACGAGGTGGGCAAAATCGCGGACATCTCCGACGACACCCTGCGCGCCCTCATCGACCAAAAACTCGTGGACGCCTTCCACGCCCACGGTCTGACCCCCGACGCCCCCGTCATCCGCGGCACCGCGCAGAACCCCGATGTCTACTTCCAGGGACGCGAGACCGTCAACAAATACTACGAGGCCGTCCCCGGCATCGTCAAGGCCACCATGCAGAAGTTCGGTGAGCTCACGGGGCGCTGCTACGACCTGGTGGAATACATCGGCCACCCCGAAGCCGACCGTGTCATCGTCATCATGGGCTCGGGTGCCGAAGCCGGACTGGAGCTCGTGCAAGCCCTGCCCGAGGAAAAAATCGGCCTGCTGAAGGTACGCCTGTATCGTCCCTTCCCCGCCGCCGACCTCATCGCCGCGCTGCCCAAGAGCGTCCGCAAGATTGCCGTGCTCGACCGCACCAAGGAGCCCGGCTCGCTGGGCGAACCCCTGCGCCAGGACGTGGTTCAGGCGCTGGCCGACGCCGCCGCCCGCGGCACCCTGCCCTTCGCCCTGCCCACCGTGGTGGGCGGTCGCTATGGTCTGGGCTCCAAGGACTTCACGCCCGCCATGATCAAGGGCGTGTTCGACGAGCTCGCCAAGGACGAGCCCATGGACAACTTCGCCGTGGGTATTGAGGACGACGTGCTCGGCAAGAGCATCGCCTACGATCCCGAGTTCTCCACCGAAGCTCCCGAAGTCACCCGCTGCCTCTTCTACGGACTGGGCTCCGACGGCACCGTGGGCGCCAACAAAGACGCCATCAAGATCATCGGCAAGCACACCGACCTCTGGGTGCAGGGCTACTTCGAGTACGACTCCAAGAAATCCGGTTCCTCGACCATCTCGCACCTGCGCTTCGGCCCCAAGCCCATCCACAGCACCTACTTCATCCACAGCGCCAACTTCATCGCGCTGCACCAGCCCAGCCTGCTGAACATCCTCGACTTCCTCAAGAACGCGGCCGACGGCGCCACCTTCCTGATGAACACCTCGGTGGCTCCCGACAAGGTGTGGGACTCCCTGCCCGCCCGCATGCAGCAGCAGATCCTCGACAAGCACATCACGATGTACTGCATCGATGCCTTTAAGGTGGCCAAGGCCACAGGCATGGGCGGCCGCATCAACATGATCATGCAGACCTGCTTCTTCAAGCTCTCCGGCGTGATCCCCGCCGACGAGGCCATCGGCTACATCAAAGAAGCCATCAAAAAGACCTACGGCAAGAAAGGCGAAGATGTGGTCGCCAAAAACATCCAGGCCGTGGACGCCACGCTGGAGAATCTGCACCAAGTGGTGCTGGGCAACAGCATCACCGGACACGAAATCCCCGCCTGCGTGCACGGCGACGCCCCCGCCTTTGTCAAGAACGTCCTCGGCAAGATCATCGCCGGCGACGGCAACGATGTCAAGGTCTCCGAAATGCCCGACGACGGCACCTTCCCCAGCGGCACCACTCAGTATGAGAAGCGCGATCTGGCGCTCATGATCCCCGTGTGGGAGCCCGAAAAGACCGAGACCTCCAAGGCCTGTATCCAGTGCGGCAAGTGCACCATGGTCTGCCCGCACGCCGCCATCCGCGCCACCATGGCCGACCCCGCCGATCTCGAGGGCGCCCCGGCTACGCTCAAGAGCGCCGATGCCAGCAAGATGCACAAGAACTGGCAGGGCAAGAAGTTCATCATCCAGGTTTCCGCCTCGGACTGCACGGGCTGCACCCTCTGCTCACGCGTCTGCCCGACCGCCAGCCTGACGATGACCCCCGCCTCCGAGGCGCTCAAGCCCCAGGCCGAGAACTGGAAGTTCTTCGATGCCCTGCCCGACCCCGACCGCACCAAGATCAACCCGACTCAGGTGCGCGACGCGCAGTTCCTGCGCCCGCTCTTCGAGTTCTCGGGCGCCTGCGCCGGTTGCGGCGAGACGCCCTACATCAAGGCGCTCACCCAGCTCTTCGGCAACCGCCTCGTCGTCGCCAACGCCACGGGCTGCTCCTCCATCTACGGCGGCAACCTGCCCACCACTCCCTGGAGCCACGACAAGAACGGGCTCGGCCCGGCCTGGGCCAACAGCCTCTTCGAGGACAACGCCCAGTTCGGTCTCGGCTTCCGCGTCTCGCTCGACAAGAAGCAGCAGTTTGCTCTGGAGCTGTTGGACGCCGCCGCCCCCGCCATCGGCGAGGAGCTGGTCAGCGCGCTGAAGAACAATCCGCAGAAGACGGAGGCCGAGGTGCAGCAGGCTCGCGAAACCGTGGCCGCCATCAAGGTCGCCTGCGGCGAAACGCCCGAGCTGGCCGCCCTCAAGGCGCACGCCAACTACCTCGTCCGCAAGTCCGTGTGGATTCTCGGCGGCGACGGCTGGGCCTACGACATCGGCTACGGCGGTCTCGACCACATCCTCGCCTCCGGGCGCAATGTCAAGGTGCTCGTGCTGGACACCGAGGTGTACTCCAACACCGGCGGCCAGTGCTCCAAGTCCACCCCGCGCGGCGCCGTGGCCAAGTTCGCCACCAAGGGCAAGGATCAGGTCAAGAAGGACATCGGCTACATGGCCATGACCTACGGCAACATCTACGTTGCCTCCATCGCCTTCGGCGCCAACGATGAGCACACCCTCAAGACCCTCGTCGAAGCCGAGGAGTACGATGGCCCCGCCCTCATCATCGCCTACAGCCACTGCATCAACCACGGCATCAACATGGCGCTGGGGCTGGATCGCCAGAAAGCGGCGGTCGACTGCGGCCGACTCCTGCTTTACAACTTCAACCCGGACAACATCAAGCAGGGCAAGAACCCGCTGACCATCAAGAGCAAGGCGCCCAAGATTTCCGTGCGCGAAGCCCTGATCGGGCCCGACGGCAAGGGCGGCGAAAACCGCTTCCGCCTGCTGGCTCGCAACAACAAGGCCAACTTCGAGCACCTCATCGAGCTCGAGGAGAAGGATGTCGCCCGCCGCTGGCGCCTGTATCAGGCTCTCGCCGCCATCGACTACTCCGCCGAGGCCGAGAGCTGATCGGGCGGCACCTGAATCACCTGAAACTTCCGAGGGGAACGGCACGACCGTTCCCCTCGTTTATTGTGCCGCCAAGCCCTGCGGCGATCGTGGGAGGCGATCCGTCTCTGCCGTCAGGAGGGGGTAACGTCCGCGCTGCGGGCAGCGGCGGCGCGGAGTTTCTCCAGCACGCGCTGCCAGCGCTCCCGGAGCTCCGGCTCCTCGGCTGCCTTCAGCGAGAACTCGGCGCACTCGATAGCGGTACTGCTCTCACCCCCATAGCGAGCTTCAAAAGCCTCCCGGCTTTCATCGGGACGACGGGGCTCCGCCGAACGGGGAATCCGCTCGGGGCGAGCTCCGGCAGCCAGCAGCATGTCGAGCCGCCGCTCCAGACGCTCAAATACCGCCGCTTCCTCCGCATCGCCACGGCACATCGCAAGCACAAGGCTCTGCAACACCGTATGATTCCCGCCGGTATCATTGAGATCCACCAGCTTCTCACGCAGCACGCGCTCCAGCACAGGGTCGGCAGCATCTTCGCCGACGATGGCACAGAGATCCTCCACCCGCATGCGGATGCCGCGATCAAGCGCCCAGAGCCACACCTGCTCCGCATCCGCATCCCCCAGCACCATCGGCACATCACAGGCAATGGCGATGCGGCGACGACGACTCTCGCCGTCCGTTCCGGCGCCATGCTGCAGCAGGAAATCGGCAGTCCGGCGCCGCTCAGCCCAGGAAATCTCCCGCTGCAAGAGGAAACGACCATTGATCACCGGAGACAGCGGCGTGTCGCCCGGCAAGCGCACGCCGTTGGGCGCACACACCGTGAAGAGAGCATTGGGGTCAGCCCCGTGAGCCACCAAAGCCTCCAAAGCCCCCAGACTACCCAGACTCGCCGCCACGCCGGCGAGCGTGGTATTCTCAAAGCGCATCCCGTTGCGGAGCCTGAAGCTTGCGGGTGGCTCCGCCGCCTGCCCCGAGCCTGCCACCCGCCGCAACTGCGAGCTGATGTCGGACAAGATGTCCCGTTGATCAAGAATGCCGTTCAGACCATCCCCAAGCCTCTTCCATTCCCCGCGATCCGACCCAAGCTCAACATCCTCCAACTCCTCGGCCAGAGAGGCCAACTCGCACTCGAAGAGCTGATACAGGTCGCACTGAAACGCGGTGAGAGCGCTGCGTTCCGCAGGCGTCCAGCTCGCGTGAAACGCGGGTAAACTTCGCCATGTCCAGCCGAACAGCCAGACATAACAGCCCGCGACACCCAAGACCAAAGCAAGCACCGCGCCGCCAAGACAGAGGAAGAAACGGACACACTTTTTTCGCATGCTGTGGGGGGAGGGCTCTGCACTCATTGCCCGAGTCTAGCACAGGCGGTGCGAGCCTTTCAAGGGCAAATGACCTGCGGGGGAACCCTCCGGCAGCCTGTGTCAGCATGTGGCGAGCAGTTACCTAGCTCTGACATGCGGAGGGGCACCCGTAATAAAATGAGCCGCCGCGCGGCGGACATCAGCGCTCCGGGGAGCAGCTGCGGGAGACGGCGGTGAAAGCGGCGAGCATTTTGTCCGCCGATTTGATGCCCGGGGCGATTTCGATGCCGCTGTTGAGGTCGATGCCGTCGGGGCGGCACTGAGCCAGCGTGTCGCGCAGATTCTCAGCGCTCAGACCGCCTGCCAGAATCCAAGGATGGGGGAAGCGCAGCCCCCCCAGCTCCGCAAGCGCCAGTCGGCGCCCGCTGCCGCCCTGCCCCATGCTGCCCGCATCCAGCAGGTAGGCGGCGCAGTAGGGTTCCCAGGCGTCGATCTGCTCCTGCAGGGCTTGCAGACTTCCCGACTGCTCCGGCCAGAGCACGCGGATGACGCGCATGGGGTCGATGAGCTTGGCATCGGTCGTGCTTTGGGCGCCGTGCAGCTGCGCGTAGTCGAGCCGCGCCTGCTGCATGATGGGCAGAATCTCATCCGCCCCTTGGCGCACAAAGACGCCCACGCGACCGACATGGGCGGTGTTGATGGCGGCGACGGTCTCGGGCGACACGCTGCGGGGGCTGCCCGCATGAAAGACAAAGCCGACATAGCGAGCCCCGTAGGCCACGGCGCAGTCGACCGAGGCGGGATGCGTCTGACCGCAGACCTTGATGAAGGGGGGATGACTGGTGTCGTGTCGTTTCATGATGCGTGTTCAGGAGGGGGAGGAGGCGCACCCACTCTCGGGGTGCAGGAGGCGGCGCAGGTTGCGCAGGGGCGAGTTGCCCTGCATGAGCGCGGTGCCCACGAGCGCCGCATTGTAGCCCGCGGCGGCGGCCTCGTCAAGGTGCGAGCGTGTCTGCATGGCGCTGGCGGCGATCCAGCACTCGCCCGGCAGGCGTTTTTCTCGCACCAGCTGCAAGCCGGCGCGGCGATCGGTGCGCAGGGTTTCGAGGTTGCGAGCGTTGACCTGCACGATGCGTGCGCCGCTCTCGCGCGCCAGCTCCAGCTCGCGCTCGGTGAAAATCTCGACCACGGCGTGCAGCCCATGCTCTTCCGCCAGCTCGCGCAGCCCGCGCAGGCGCGCGACATCCGGCGTCAGCGCCACGATGAGCAGCAGGGCGGCGGCGGGGGTGGCCCAGGTGGCGCGCACCTGCAGCTCGTCGAAGATAAAATCCTTGCGCAGCAGGGGCAACCCCGCCGGGGCGGCGGCGCTCAGGTCGCGCACATGCCCGCCGAAGAAGCGCTCCTCGGTGAGCACGCTCATGCAGCTGGCCCCGCCGGCGGCGTACTGCGCCGCCACCTCCTGCGCGCTCAGGCTCTCGTTGATGAGCCCCAGCGAGGGGGAGCGGCGCTTGTACTCGGCTATCACGCGCAGGGGCTCGCCCGCCGGGGGCGGCGCGAGCAGCGCGGCGCGGAAGTCGGGGCGGCGCAGGGGGAGCGGCGGCGGCATGTGCCGCCGCAGGGCGCGCAGTTCCTCCTGCTTGGCATCGATGAAGCGTTGCAGGTTCATGCTTGCGGGGCTTGGGGGAAGAGGGCCACAGCGCGCATGCCCACGCCTTGGCTGACGGCCATGCGCGCGCGCGCCACGCAGGACTGCATGTCGTGCTCGGGCGCCATGAGCCGGATGGCCAGCGCCACGTTGATGGCCACCATGTCGCGCATGGCGGCGCTGCCCTTCCCTTGCAGCACGTCGAGCACGGCGCGGCGCGCCTCCTCGGGCGTCTCCACCGCCAGCTCGCGCTCATCAGCGGGCGGCGTGAAGCCGTAGTCGGCGGGGGCGAAGTCGACATCGCTCAGCTCGCCCTGCTCCACCAGTTTGGCGCAGATGGGTCCGAAGGCCGTGCCCTCGTCGTAGCCCCCTGCCCCGTGCAGCACCAGCGCGCGGCGGTAGCCGCCGTAGGCGAGCACGCGGGCGATGGGCTCCACCATCTCGGGCTTGGCCACGCCCATCATGATGTGCGTGGGGCGCGAGGGGTTAATCATGGGTCCCATGAGGTTGAAGAGCGTGCGCACCCCCAGCTCGCGGCGGATGGGCACCACATTGCGGAACCCGGGGTGGTAATCCGGCGCCAGGCAGAAGGCGAAGCCGCAGCGCCGCAGCGAGGCGCGGATGCCCGCAGGGTCGAGGTGGAGGGGGTAGCCCAGCCCCTCCAGCGCATCGGCGGCACCGCTGGAGGAGGAGACGGCGCGGTTGCCGTGCTTGACGATGCGGTAGCCCAGTCCCGCCATGACCAGCGCGCTGACGGTGGAGCAGTTGAAGCTGTGCTTGCCGTCGCCGCCCGTGCCCACGATGTCGAGGTACTCGCCGGCGATGCCCTCCACCCGGCGACAGCGCGAGAGGCAGACCTCGGCGGCGGCGGCCATTTCGGCGGCGGTTTCGCCCTTGGCGCGCAGGGCAATGAGAAAGGCGGCGCTCTGCGCGGGCGTCAGCTGCCCGTCCATCAGCGCGGTAAAGGCGGCGGTGCACTCGGCGTTGCTCAGGTCGCAGCCGTCGGCCACTTTGTCCAAAATAGCGGAAAATGTGTTCATAGGTTCAGAGAATGTTGCAGGGGAAATTGGCGATGAGCTGCAGCCCATCGGTGGTCAGGATGCTCTCCGGGTGGTACTGCACGCCCACCCAGGGGCGGTCTTTGTAGCGCAGGCTCATGACCTCGCCGTCCTCATCGCGGGCGGTGACTTCCAGCAGCGGATGCGCGTCGGGCACCTTGACCACGAGCGAATGATAGCGCCCGATGGTCATGGGGCAGCGCACACCCGCATACAGCCCCGTACCGTCGTGCATAATGTCGCTGGTCTTGCCGTGCATGACCTTGGGGCCGCGCACCACGGGGCAGCCGGCAAAGGCGCCGAGGCACTGGTGCCCCAGGCAGATACCCAGCACGGGGATGCGCTTCGGCAGTCGCGCTAGGAACTCGAGGCAGTAGCCCGCGTGCTCGGGGTTGCTCGGGCCGGGGGAGAGCACCACGGCCTCCAGCTCGGGATCCGCAGCGGCCTCCAGCACGCGCGGGTCGTCGTTGGTGAGCACGCGCGGCTCGCGCCCCGTCATTTGGAAATACTGGACGATGTTGTAGGAGAAGGAATCGTAGTTGTCGATGAACAGTATCATGGTGGGGAGAGGGGGTTAGTCTTCGTCTGCCAGAATGGTGTCGATGATGCGGCCCTTGTTGCGGCACTCCATCCACTCGTACTTGGGCTCAGAGTCGTAGACGAGCCCGGCGCCCGTCTGCCAGTAGACGCGCCCGTTGCGGTGCCACATGGAGCGGATGGTGATGCCCGTGTCGAGGTGCACGGCGTCCTTGTCCAGCCCCATCCAGCCGATGCAGCCCGCGTAGGGTCCGCGCGGCACCTCCTCGATTTCGCGGATAATCTCCATGGCGCGCACCTTGGGCGCCCCGCTGACGGTGCCCGCCGGGAAGGTGCCGGCCAGCACATCCAGCGCATCGCGCCCCGGTGCCAGCTCGGCCGTCACGCGGCTGGTCATGTGCATGACATGCGAAAAACGCTCCACATCCATCAACCGCTCCACCTTCACACTGCCGCCCACGGCCACGCGCCCCAAGTCGTTGCGCCCTAAATCCACCAGCATCACATGCTCGGCGCGCTCCTTGGGGCTGGCGGTCATCTCGGCGGCGAACGCCTCGTCCTCGGCGGCGCTGCGCCCGCGGCGGCGCGTGCCCGCGATGGGCGAGAGCAGCAGCTGATTGGCCGTGCAGCGCACCATCACCTCCGGCGAAGCGCCGAAGAGGTCGAGGTCGCGGAAGTGCATGTAGAACATGTAGGGGCTGGGGTTAAGACTGCGCATGCGGCGGTAGAGCGTGAAGGCATCGCCCACAAAGGGCGCGCTGCACTGGTGCGAGCCGACCACCTGGATGGCCTCGCCGTCGCGCAGCATTTGGCGCACGCGGCACACGCCCTCCTTGAAGCGCGCCTCGTCGGGGTGCATCTCCACCACCCCGGCGCGCACGGGTGTCTGCGCCGTGTTGCTCAGGCGGGGCAGCGCGGCGAAGTCGCGGGGCTCGCCCAGACTCAGCTGGTAGAGGCGGTTGTACACATGGTCAAAAAGGAACACCGTGGCCGCCAGCACCAGGCGGCTCTCCGCATCGTCCATGCAGAGGGTCTGCGCCAGCTTGGGTTGGAAGATGGCCGCCATCTCGTAGCCCCAGTAGCCGTAGAGGGCGCGGGTGATGGGGGGCATCTCCGCGTTGTCGGGGGCAATCTCCAGCGCAGCCATCACCGCGCGCATGCCCTCCATGTAGGGCAGCCCGTCGGCCTCGCTCAGGGCGCTCACGGTGGGGTTGTTGACGGTGACCGCCAGTTTGCCGCCGGAGCGGACGGAGAACTCGGCCAAAAAATCGGTGGCAATCAGGCTGTAGCGTCCCCAGCGACCGTCCACCTCGGTGCTTTCGAGCAGAATCGCATCGGGATTAGCCAGGCGCACCTGCATGTACAGGCGGATGGGGGTTTGCGTGTCGCCCTCGGTGACACGTCGGCATTGTTGTCGGAGCCGGATCTGTTGCATAGTCATGTGATGTTCGGAACTGAGAAAATAAAAACCGCTGCGGCCTACTCAGGAAGCCGTAGCGGTGACAGAAAAAAGCCTTTTGTCGCGATGATGCCGTGCGGACGCACGGGGGAGCTTCCCGGTGTGTTAATCTCGTGCACGACGCCAACGCCAGGCCTCCGCCTGACCGAATGTGCTGCCGATCTTATCCACGGGAATCATCACCAGCCATTATAGAGCGGAACGGAGCGGGGGCAAGCACCCATTTTGTCATCATCGCGCGGCAACGCGCGGACTTTTGCCTTGTCGACGGATGGTCTATCGTGTAGAGTGGTGAGAGTATGGAACCCACCGTCACGCCCGATGATGTATGGAGCGTTGTTGATGCCGTCATCGTTATCAACCTCGATACGCGCCCCGACCGCTGGGCATATTTTCAGCAGCTCAATGCCGGCAAGGTACCGCCCGAGAAGCTGCACCGCCTCAGCGCGGTGAACGGGCGCGAGCTGCCCGATTTCGGCAGGGAGCCGTGGTTCACGGCGCGCACGGGCGATCGGGCGCGCGCGTGGGGAGGCGTGGGCGGCTGCATCCTCTCGCACCGCAAGGCTCTGCGCTTGGTGGCACAGCGCGGTTGGCGCAACGCTCTGGTGGTGGAGGACGATGTTTCCCTGCCCGAAACGCTCTGGCAATGGGCCGAGCTGGTCGATGCCCTGCGGCTCATGCGCGGGGCGTGGTTCCTGTATCTGGCCTACGGCGACAGTCGCCCCTATGCCCGCCGCATCGGCGGTCGCTTGTGGCGCAGTGAGGGTGTCTTGGCTACTTACGCTTATCTGGTTTCCGCTGCGGCATGCGAGGAAATTCTCCCCCACCTGCCGACGGAGGAAAAACTGTGGGAATGGGTGGCGCGCTACCGCGCCATCGATACATGGTACCGCGATTTTATGCAGGCGGTGACGGGTGTACGGGTGTACATTATCAACCCCACCATTGCCGGGCCGGTCGATATGGGCAGCGATATTGCCTCGACCGAGTTTGATGCGAGCAAGCTCCGCTCGGCGCAGGTGCCGCTTTCCCCGTTCTCACCCCTCGGGCTTCTCCGGGGGCTGCTTCACCCCCTGCTCCGCCTCAAGCTGCGGCTCAACTGCCTGCGCACCCTGCGCCGCGCCCGCCGGGGCGGGCTGCCGGGTTCCCGCCGCAAATCCTGAGCTCCCGGGCGACTCACACCCGCAGCCACACCGCAGGGCAGAGCGCTGTGCTGTCCCGCCCGTCGGCAAACCAGCGTGCAGGAGCCACCACCACCTTGTCGGGGTTCTCGATGAGCCAAGCGCCCCACCACGAGAAGGTGCTGTTGGCAATGATCGCGTGCCGACAAGCGCGCATCAGGTTCAGATCCAAATAGCCTTTGTCGCCGGAGTTGATGTCCACCGGTGTCATCGGGCATGAAGCGTGAAAATGGTTCACAACCCATGCGGCATCATCGGAAAAGACGAAGAGATGCGGCTCCTGCCCTGTCCGCTCGGTCATCAACTGCACGGCGCGGGCATAATAATCGGCCGAGCAGAGACCATGCACCGACAGGCAATCCTCGTTCAGGTAATCGCCTCTGCGAATGTGCAACGCCACAGCGCAGGGGCAAGAGCGAATTCGCTCCGCCATCGCAAGATTCGCCGCATCCGGCACCGACGCCGGCAAGCGAAGATCCTCCAGCAGCTCGCTGCGCACCGCCTCGGGGAAACGCCACTCCTGAAAAAAACCACGCACATACGTATCGGTCGTCAGAGCGGCGAGACGCTGCGGACTCGTGTCGTGGCGCCCCTCGCGCAACAGCCCGGGGCGCTTGTGCAGCAGGCGTCGCATCCCCGCCCACAGATCTGTGCCGTAGGTGAGCTGCTCGGCCAACTCCGGCGGAGCCATCGCCAGTCGCAAGGTGTAGTGCCCCAAGGCATAAGCCCTCGGTGTTGCGCGGCGCAGGCGATTTTTTCCGAACTCCGGGAACCACGAGCAATCCAACTGCACCGACGCGCCCGCCTTGCTCAGACAAAGCGCGTAGGCATACTGAAAGAGCTGGTTCCCCAATCCGTCGGAAAGGCGTACGAGAATCATATCAGTGTTTCACCGGGTCAAGAAGAGCGTGCCATTTGTAATCCGCCAGCTGCACGAACTCGCTCAGAGCATTCAGGGGGCAACGGCGCAGCGTATGGCGCCCCCGGAGCGTTGCCCCGGGCACCACGGCATCCTGCGCCGCCTCCGGCTTGGCCATGTGCTCGTGAATCAGGTCGACCACCTGCGCATACATGTTGTACTTGGTGACAATGAGTCGGCGCGCCTCGCGAATGGCGGGCAAGCGCTTTTCGTACTCGTTGTTATCAATCGCCTCGCGGATGATACGCAACGCCTCGGGGGGATCATCCAGCGGGATGGGGATAAAGCTCTCCGAGGGCAGGTAGTTGCCCAACTTGGAATCGCCGGCATAAAAAGTCAGGCACAAGCCCAAAATGGGGTCGGAAATCTTGTCCGTCCAGTGGTAGTCATTCAGGTAATTCTCCACCGCGATATGGTACTTGTAGGCGTTGAGCGCATCGTACTTGCGGTTGAGCTCCCTCACCCCGCGCCCGTACCAGTCCAACTCCGGCAGCTGCTCAGCGAGATACTTGGTCAACAGATAACGGCGGTAGTGCTGGGTATGCTTCTGCTGCTTGGAAGAGCACACGGTGGAAAGAACCCGGCTCTTGGGATATTCCGGCATGGCGAGCACCTCCTCCAACGCATAATCGGCCATCCAATGCAGACAGCCATGCCCGTAGCGATGGTGGCGGTGCGGCAAGAAGCGCGCAGCATGCGTCGTCAGCACATAGCCGAACTGTCGGGTAAAAATCTTCGGGTAAATCTTGATGCTGGGGGGCTCAGCCGTCACCAAAATCGTGCGCTCGGGAGGGCAGCACAACACCTCCGTCTCGTTGCGAATGGTGCCGACATCGCGCCGCGGCATATCATCGTACACCACCGCCCAATCATAATCCCGGCACTCTGCATCCTGAATAAACAGGCAGTCGTCCCAGGAGATGGGTGCCAGCACGGGGCGATTGCTGCGGTTCATCGCATGGGTAATGTATTTGATGCGAATCATGAGTGCGTCAGTTGATGAGATTGTTGTTCTTCTTGCCTCGGATGGCGCGGGAAACCCGGCGCAGAGAGCGGAAGAGGCCATGCCCGTAGAAGCGCATGAGCACCGCATGAATGCGCTCCAGCCGACTGCGGCGCACGGCGCCGGGGCCGCGGCGGAAAATTTCGTCAAAGAAAGCGATCAGGCGAGCCTCGGCCTTTTCCAACACCTGCGGATCGCGGAAAATCGGCTCGTTGAGCATCGCGGCCATGCGCTCCTCATCCTGCGCAAGCTCCAACAGGTAGTCAATGAGCTCCGCATCGCTGCGGAAATCATGCGCGTTGACAAAGGCCTTGGGGTTAAACTCCTCCGTCACCGTGGGGCTCCCCCAATAAATGGGAATACTGCGCGCCAGAAACGCATCGAGAATTTTCTCTGTCTGGTAGCCGGGGTGAGCCTCATTCTCGTAGCAGACACAAAAAAGGTGCTTGGAAACGTAGTCCCACTTGGCCTCGCACCCGGGGGGCAAAATCCCGCCGATGTTGTTCATCAGTGGACCGGCACAGTGCACCGTTTTGCGGGCGTTGAGCCTGCGCACGAAGCGGTTGCGCTTGCGACACACGGCATTGCGGCACACAAAGGCACAAAAATCGCGTTCTTGCGCGCGCAGCATCTCCGCCGTCAGCGGAGGGCGCGGCTGCAGCAAACGCTCCCGGTACACCGGCCCGCACAACAAAACCATCTGCCAATAAGGGAGGCGCAGGCAACGCTCATTCTCCGCCCACTCGTGCGTCAGGCAATAGTCGTAGTCAGCAAGGTTGGGAGCATGATTCTCCCCTGTTGTATAGATCTTGACACCTCGAAACGATTCGTGGCGATAGCCGAAGTCACCGCAGAGAAGGAAATCTGCCTCATGATACCGAGAGGAAGGGATATGCTCGACCGAAAAATGAGCCGACAGCCAACGAAAGACGGCTCCGGTCGTGTCAACATCTGCGATCCTAATAGTTTCTGAAGCTCTCATCTTCTCGAAACTACCATGTCCGATTCTCCTTGTCAACTACCTTTCTCAGGCGACGGGAGGCGTGTAAGTTGCAAAATCAAATGCGACACCGAAAAGCCGTTGCAGAACACCTTGT
>JBJEVK010000072.1:0-3277 GCA_051884295.1 Akkermansia sp. | reverse complement strand
TACCACGACCAGGCGCTCATCCCCCTCAAGCTGCTGGACTTCAACAGCGGGGTCAACGCCACCATCGGCCTGCCGAGGCTGCGCGTCAGCCCCGACCACGGCACCGCCTATGACATCGCCGGCAAGGGGCTGGCGAACCCCTCCAGCACCATCCGCGCGTTCGAGGTGGCGCGTCGCAGCGTCGGCAGCCTTCCCTGACACCCGCTCGCTGTGCCGGGCGCCCCGGCGCCGGGCATGCCGTGTCCGGTGTTCCTCCCCGCGCGCGGCATGCCGCCCTCCCCTGCCCTTCGCCTGAGCGCGTCGGGAGGCGTTGCGCCGCAAAATGGAAAAAATGGGAGTGTTCTGCGAAATTTTGCTTGCATGGTGCGGGCGATTGTGGTTTAATCCACCCCGCACACTTCCGCCGCTGTAGCTCAGTGGTAGAGCAACGCATTCGTAATGCGTGGGTCGTCAGTTCAAATCTGACCAGCGGCTCTCCCTTCGGGGGGATGGGACTTTTCGGGGGGATGAAACTCTCCGAGGTGGTTCGGGAAGCGTGCTGACAGACCAAGTGCCTCCGTAGCTCAGTTGGTAGAGCAGTTGACTCTTAATCAATTTGTCCGCGGTTCGAGCCCGCGCGGGGGTACCAGTCTGTCAGCAGGTTCGTGTGCCCACAGACAGAAATGCCTCCGTAGCTCAGTTGGTAGAGCAGTTGACTCTTAATCAATTTGTCCGCGGTTCGAGCCCGCGCGGGGGTATCACTCGGAGAGCGCCGTACAGGCGCTCTCTTTTTTTTGCGTGGCAGGGGGAGGGGCGGCGAAGAAAGGTGCCGGAAACCTCCCGGCTTCCGGCACCTCACTTACTACCTTATGAAACTCAGCCTTTCCCTTACATGGCAGCTCGGAGCTCTCTCCTTCCCCGGCCACCGGGTGCGTTGACTGATAAGGGAGAGACACCTCCACACACACACTTGTTCAAAAATTCAAAAAATAAATTGAAAAAACAGAAAAAAGAGCGAATCGAACACCCTTTCGGGCATTGACAGCACGAACTCAGGGGGGTACAATCCGCGCGGGGTCGTAGAAACCCGGCATTGCTATGTATAACACCGATTTCAAGAACCGTTTGGTCGCTGACCTCGCCGGCCTCAAGGCGGCGGGTCTTTTCAAGCAGGAGCGCTACATCGCCACGCCTCAGTTCTCCGAGGTGGGGCTGAAGGATGGCAGCAAGGTCATCAACATGTGCGCCAACAACTACCTGGGTTTGGCCAACAGCCCCGTGCTGGAGCAAGCCGCCAAGGAAGCCATCGACAAGTGGGGCTTCGGCATGGCCTCCGTGCGCTTCATCTGCGGCACTCAGACCCTGCACCAAGAGCTTGAGGAGCGCCTGAGCGCCTTCCTCGGCACGGAGGACACCATCCTCTTCGGTTCCTGCTTCGATGCCAACGGCGGTCTCTTCGGTGCCCTGCTGGACAAGGAGGACGCCATCATCTCCGATGCGCTCAACCACGCCTCCATCATCGACGGTGTGCGCCTGTGCAAGGCCGCGCGCTACCGCTACGCCAACAACGACATGGCGGATCTGGAAGCCAAGCTGCAGGAGGCCAAGGCCGCCGGCGCCCGCACCATCCTCATCTCCACCGATGGCGTGTTCTCCATGGACGGCATCATCGCGAGCCTCGACAAGATTCACGCGCTGGCCGAGAAGTACGGCGCGCTGGTGCACTTCGACGAGTCGCACGCCACGGGTGTTCTCGGCGAGCGCGGTCGCGGCACGCACGAGCACTGCGGTCTCTTCGGCAAGATTGATATCACCACCGGCACCTTCGGCAAGGCGCTCGGCGGCGCCTCCGGCGGCTATGTCGCCGCCCGCAAGGAGATTGTGGACATCCTGCGCCAAAAGGCTCGCCCCTACCTCTTCTCCAACAGCGTCATGCCCGCCATCGCCGCCACCACCATCAAGGTGCTCGACCTGCTGGAGAGCAGCAACGAGCTCACGCAGAAGGTGCAGCACAACGCCGCCTACTTCCGCAAGGGCATGGAGCAGTGCGGGTTCAACCTCGCCGGCGCGGGGCACGCCATCGTGCCCGTCATGATCGGCGATGCCGCCCTCTCGCAGAAGATGAGCGACCGTCTGCTGGAGCTGGGCGTCTACGCCATGGGCTTCTTCTACCCCGTGGTGCCCAAGGGACAGGCCCGCATCCGCACGCAAATCTCGGCGGCGCACACCGAGGAGCAGCTTGACCGCGCCATTGCCGCCTTTGCCCAGGCCGGCAAGGAGCTCGGCATCATCGCCTGATCCGAGCGCGCACGAGCGCGTGTCATTTCCCCCCCCGCCCCCCGCAGAGCCCTGTAGGGGGCGGGGGGGTGCGCATCGGTTCCTGCATAAGCAGAATGCATCAGCCGGTTTCACGCACACATCCGGGTCAACACCCATTTTTGTGGTTTGCGTAAAAAGTTCATCGGTGACCACATTCAATGAGGACTCGTAGGCGATCGTTCTCAAAGTTCCGAAAACCGTACGCGCGTCTCTGAATCAACTTTATTTTGCGATGGCAGCCACACGCTCGATGGCAGTAGCCAGGCACCACATGCTGCTCACCGTGGCAGAGCGGGCAGATGAGCGGCTGCCCGTCATCGTATTACGCATAGTAAAATAACAATCTTTGCCCTCTCCCTTAATCTGAATGTGCTTAAGATACATCATGGGCATGGTAGAGTTTCGGCTCTCCATGCTCAATCTTTTTTTGTACCTGTCTGCCTCCTTTTTGCTCTTGTTAGGTTGCACTCGCGGCTTCACTCCACAAAAATAGACGAAGAGCCACGCCTGCGGGGCGGGCTTCTCCGGGGGCTCGGGGCTCTGCTTGCCGAGGTAGTCGGGCAGCTGCACACCCACTCGAGGCGAGCTCATGCAGCGGCAGGGTTCCCGTCACCAGGTTCTGCACAAAATGGCCCACGCTGCCGCTCTCCGAGCCGCCGTCCATGACCAACCTTGTCAAAGCGCAGACCCTGCACCGCCCCGGCCTGCGCCACCACAAAACCGCTCCAGCCGAAGCCGAGGAAAAAGCTGATAATCGCGCGCAGCGAGCACACACCCGTGTCGCCGCCCTCGGCGGCGCTGTCTCCGGCGTGCACATCGACCCCGCCGATTTCGGACACCAGCGACAACAACAGCGCCAGCGCCGTGGCAAACCAAGCCAGCGCGCACAACACCCCGCGCACTCTCATGTACAGGGCAACCCCTCCCGGAGCAATACGGAGGCGTTTTCTCCGGAAAATCAGCTTTCCGAATGCTGTTG
>JBJEVK010000071.1:0-54918 GCA_051884295.1 Akkermansia sp. | reverse complement strand
AGGTGTTCTGCAACGGCTTTTCGGTGTCGCATTTGATTTTGCAACTTACAAAACCCGCCGGAAGGCTCATTCCGCGCTTGACGCACCGACTCCCGCCGTGCTAGAATAACCCAACTTTAAGGATTGCCTTTTTAAGAATCATTTTAAAATTATGAAACCCGCAACATTCAACTGCACCGTTCTGCGCGACGGCCACCAGTCGCTGGCCGCCACGCGCATGTCCACCGAACAGATGCTCAAGATTGCCCCCATCCTCGACACGATGGGCTTTTCCGCGCTGGAGACCTGGGGCGGCGCCTCCATTGACTCGGGGCTGCGCTTCCTGGGCGAGCACCCCTTTGACCGCCTGGATACCCTCAAGAAGCTGGCTCCCAAGACCCCGCACATGATGCTGCTGCGCGGGCAGAACATGGTGGGCTACACCAACTATCCCGACGATGTGGTGGAGGCCTTCGTCAAGATGAGCGCCAAGCACGGCATGAACATCTTCCGCATCTTCGACTGCCTGAACGATCCCGAGAACATGCGCACCTGCATCAAGGCGGTCAAGGAGTGCGGTCAGACGGCGCACGGCACCATCTGCTACACGACCTCCCCCGTGCACAACCTTGAATACTTTGCCAAGCTCGGCCGCCAAATTGCTGAGATGGGAGCCGACGGCATCGTCATCAAAGACATGGCGGGGCTCATCCCCCCCAGCGAAACTGCTGCGTTGGTGCAGACCCTCAAGAAGGAGGTCGGTCTGCCCGTGTGGATCCACACGCACGAGACCGCCGGTCTGGGCGCGGCCACCTATGTGGCCGGCATCAACGCCGGGGCGGATGCCGTGGATGTCTCCATCGCTCCCTTCGCCAACGGCACGGGTCAGCCGGATGCCATGCGCATGCTGGCGCTGCTCAGCGGCTACGAGCGTTGCCCGCAGGTTCCGGATGACTTCAAGGCCAAGCTGACGGAGATTTCCGCCATGCTCCAGCCGGTGTACGATAGCCTCTCGCGCTTCACCAGCCACAAGAACGAAATCGTCAACAGCGACACCCTGCGCTATCAGGTGCCGGGCGGCATGCTCTCCAACTTCCGCAACCAGCTCAAGGAGATGAACATGACCGACAAGTTCGAGGAGGTGTTCGCTGAGATTCCCGTGGTGCGCAAGGCGCTGGGTTGGATTCCGCTGGTGACGCCCACCTCGCAGATTGTCGGCGTACAGGCCATGATGAATGTCAAGTTCGGCCGCTGGAAGAACATCACGCCCCAGTGCGCGGATGTGGCTCTGGGCTACTACGGCCACACCCCCGCCCCCGTGGACACGGAGCTGCAGGCTATGTGTGCCAAGAAGATGGGCAAGGATCCCATCACCTGCCGCCCCGCCGACCTCAAGGGACCGGGTATGCCCGAGCTGCGCGAGAAACTTACCGCCAAGAATATCCCCGCTACGGACGAGAACTGCGTCATCTACGCCATGTTCCCGCAGCAGCTGGAGGACTACTACGCCGGCAAGAAGCCCGAGCCCCCCACCGCTAAGAAGGAGGAGAACTACGGCGCTCCCGTCTCGCTGAGCTCCGTGGGCGTGGCGGCTGCTATCTCCGGCAACGACATGAAGCTCAACATCATGGGTCGCGAATACGACGTGCATATCGAAGAGAAGTAAGCGTACCTGAACAACTCTCATTAACACACAAGAACCGCTGCTCGCAAGAGTGGCGGTTCTTGTGTTTACACCGACCCCGGCAGCTTGTACCCATCCACACGCATATCATGGTTGGCTGCCGGATGATTCTTCATAGGAGGACATCTACAGCATCGTGCATGCTGTAGATGTATTCTGTGCTTGATGCTCAGCCGGGTAGATAAACTCCGGAGTGAGAGGCGGAGCTACGTCAATATGAAGTCCACCCTTGATGTTGTTTATTTTCTTGATACAGCATGCACGATGCTGTAGACTTCCCCCGTCAGGCGGCGACGGGGGAAGCCGGTAGCTGCACCGTGAGGTGATACTCAGCCATTGTTCACGGGCAGGAAAATACCGATGCTAGGAGTGCTGCCTGCCGTAACGAAGGAGGAAGAGATGGACTTTCTGTTCAAAAGACTGGTTAACAAGGCGCTGAAGACCCTTTGCGTTTGCCGGGTGCGCTCGGAGCGGGAGAAGAGGGTGTACCTGACCTTTGACGACGGACCGGAACCAGGAATTACGGAGTTCGTGTTGCAGCAGCTGCATCAGTACAACTGCCGTGCAACATTCTTTTGCTGCGGTGAGCGTGCGGAGAAGTACCCGGAGCTCATGGAGCAACTCCGTGCAGGGGGACATGTGGTTGCCAATCACTCGTATTCCCATGTGCATGCATTTCGGGAGAATACTGCAAGCTATATTCAGGATGTCGAGCGCGCTGCCCGCTGTATGGAGACACGCTTGTTTCGCCCGCCTTGGGGAAGTTTGACATGGGGTGCTTGGCGAACCCTTCGCACCAAACAGCGGATAGTGATGTGGAGCTTGGGATCCGGTGATTCTTCGTCAACGGAGGATTTCGATGGAACGCGCGCCTTGAGGCACCTCATTGAGGGAACATCAAGGGGGGAGATTGTTCTATTCCACTTCTCTCTTCAGCATGCTCCCAACACAAAAGCTGTTTTTCCGGGCTACCTGAAATGGCTTTCCGAAAACGGCTGGACATCCGGTGTGTTGACTCCTGAGTTGTGTTAAGCGCTTCTCGGAGCAACGGAACAAGGCAGGGGCGAGAGCATAAGCTCCCGCCCCTGTTGGGGCTCGGGTAGGGGGCTCAGGCGTCGCGGTGGCGGATGATTTTGCCCGTCTCCAGGTAGACGACGTGCTCGCAGATGTCGGTGGTCAGGTCGGCGATGCGCTCGAGATCGCGCGAGATACTGATGCAGTCCACATAGTAGCCGGCGGAGGCGGCGTGGCGTTGCAGCAGCTCGCGACAGAGCCGTACGGTGTTGCGGTGCAAGGTGTCCACGGCGTCGTCCTTGTCGATGATGCTGTAGGCCAGAACCGTGTCGCTGTGGCGCACGGCATCCAGCGCCTCGCGCAGCATGCTCAGCACGAGCTTCTGCATATCGCCGAAGCGGATGAGCTCCGGCGCGGGTTCGCTGCCGAGCCCGGCCAAATCCTCTACGCGCTCGGCAATGTGTACGCTGAAGTCGGCTATGCGCTCCAGCGCCGTATTGATTTTGAGCGCAGCGGCCACGAGGCGCAGGTCGGAGGCGACGGGCTGGTAGAGCGCCAGAATTTTGAGGCATTCTTCCTCGATGCAGATTTCCTCGGCATCGATGCTGCTGTCATCGGCGATGACGCTCTGCGCCAGCTCGGTGTTGGTGGTGGAGAAGGCATCGAGCGCGCGTTGAATGCTTAGCTCGACTTGGTGTCCCTGCGTGCCCAGACGGTGCTGCAGGCGGCGGATTTCGTTGTTGAAATGTTCTTTCATGGTGGTGTGGGGAAAAAAGGTTTAACCGAAGCGACCCGTGATGTATTCCTCGGTTTTCTTGTTGCGTGGGTTGGTGAAGATTTGCTCGGTGGAGCCGACCTCGATGATGCGCCCTTTGTAGAAGAAGGCGGTTTGATCGGAGATGCGCGAGGCTTGCTGCATGTTGTGGGTGACGATGACGATGGTGAAGCGCTTTTTGAGCTCCAGCACCAGCTCCTCAATCTTGAGGGTGGCGACGGGGTCGATGGCGCTCGTGGGTTCGTCCATGAGCAGCACCTCGGGCTCGGCGGCGATGGCGCGAGCGATGCAGAGGCGTTGCTGCTGGCCGCCGGAGAGGGCCATGCCGCTTTGGCGCAGTTTATCCTTCACCTCGTCCCAGATGCAGGCGCCGCGCAGCGCTTCTTCCACCTTGCCCTCAATCTCGCTGTGGCTGAGCTTGTAGTGCAGGCGCAGGGGGTAGGCTACGTTGTCGAAGATGCTCATGGGGAAGGGCGTGGGCTTTTGGAAAATCATGCCCACGCGGCGGCGCAGTTGCAGCAGGTCGACCTCCGGGGAGAGGATGTTCTGCCCGTCGAGCAGCACCTCGCCCTCAGCGCGGTGGTTGCGGTAGAGCTCGAAGATGCGGTTGTAGATGCGCAGGTGGGTGGATTTGCCGCAGCCGGAGGGCCCGATGACGGCGGTGATTTCGTGCTCGGGGATGTCGAGGTTGTTGTCGAAGAGCGCCTGATGTTCCCCATAGTAGAAGTTGAGGTGGCGCGCGGCGATTTTAATGTTTTTGTTCATGGAAGATACAGCGGGTGGCAATGTTGATGCAGAGAATCGTTACCGAGATGACCAGGGCGGCGCCCCAGCCCAGCGTGTGCATGGACTCGAAGGGCGAGTTGGTGGTGTACTCGGTAATGAGGACGGGAATGTTGGCCGTGGGTTCGGTGAAGAAGCCGCTCGGCCAAGTGTCCGCGAAGAGGGCGGTGAAGAGCAGGGGTGCCGTCTCACCGCTGACGCGCGCCAGCGAGAGCAGGACGCCCGTCGCCAAGCCGTTCTTGGCTGCGCGGGCGATGATGCAGAGCGTGGTGCGCATGCGGGTCATGCCCAGCGCCAGCGCGGACTCGCGCAGCGTGTCGGGCACCATGGCCATCATGTCCTCGGTGGTGCGCATGATGACGGGGAACATGATGATCGCGAGCGCCACCGTCCCCGCAA
Source organism: Akkermansia sp. (assembly GCA_051884295.1). Classification (GTDB taxonomy): domain Bacteria; phylum Verrucomicrobiota; class Verrucomicrobiia; order Verrucomicrobiales; family Akkermansiaceae; genus Akkermansia. Next base: position 50,284 of record JBJEVK010000071.1, on the reverse strand, counting down.
AGCCGGAGAAGTTGCCCGTGGGCACCACGATGAGGACATAGACAAACAGACCCACGATGATGGAGGGGAGCCCCATGAGCACGTTGGCACAGAAGCGCAGCACGTCTGCCGCGCGGTTGCCCTTGCCGTACTCGGCCAGGTAGATGCCCGCCGCCAGCGCGGGCGGCACGGCGAGGAGCGTGGCTCCGGCGGTGATGAGCAGGGTGCCGAGCAGGGCGTTGGCAATGCCGCCGCCGGGCTCACCGTAGGGTTTGGAGGCCGAACTGAGGATGTCCGGCGTGAGCGCATGCGCGCCGTTGAGCAGCACGGTGTAGAGAATCCACCCCATGCCGCCGACGGCGATGAGAATGGAGAAGTAGGAAAAGGCCGCGAGCATCCGATCGCCGAGGCGGCGGAAGAAGAGCGGGCGGCGCTGTGTGTTGGCAATACTGGTCATGTGGATGGTGGGGGATATCAGCGGGCTTCGCCGCGTTTGGCACCGGTGAGGTGCAGGTAGTACTGCGCGGCAACCTGAATACCGAAGCTCATGAGCAGCAGGATGAGCCCCAGCGCGAAGAGTGCGCTTTGCTCAAGCCCCTGCGATTCGGCAAAGTTGTTGGCAAGGGTGGCGGCAATGGTGGTACCGCCCGAGAAGAGTCCCTCGGGCAGCTGCACCATGTTGCCGATGACGAAGAGCACGGCCATGGTCTCGCCCAGCGCGCGCCCCATGCCGATGAAGATACCGCCGAGGATGCCGCGGATGCCGTAGCGCATGACGACGTCCTTGGTGGCCTCCCAGCGGGTGCATCCCGCGCCGTAGGCTGCCTCGCGCAGCATGGGAGGGGTCATGCGGAAGACATCGCGCATGACGGCGCTCATGTAGGGCAGAATCATCAGCGAGAGGATGAGCCCCGCCGTCAGGAAGCCGAAACCGTTGTAGTCCTCGCCCAGCAGGCGGGTGCTGTACGGAATTGCGGCTAGCAGGGGCTGCACATGGTCCTGCATGATGGGAGCGAGCACAAAGAGCCCCCACATACCGTAGATGACGGAGGGGATGGCCGCCAGCAGGTCAATCGCCTGCGAGAGCGGTCGCGCGAGCCAGTCGGGAGCCTCGGTGACGAAAAGCGCCGCCACAAAGGAGAGCGGGATGGCGAAGAGCAGTGCGAGCAGGGTGGTGAGCAGGGTGCCGACGATGGCCGGAGCCGCGCCGAAGATACCCTGCGCCGGATCCCACTCGGCCGAGCACAGAAAGCCGAGCCCGAAACGCTGCCAGGCGGCGGCGGAGTGCGCCCCCAGCTGCACGAATACCCCGAGCATGAGCAATCCGGCCAGCGCTGCACAGGCCAAGCAGGCAAAGCGGAAACGGCGATCGGTTTGTTGCATATCGGATCTTGTTGGCTGCTGCGCCCCCCGTGCCGTAGCGCGAGGGGCGCAGGGTGGACTCAGAGGACGGGTTTGACGAGCTCAACCACGTTTTGCGGCAGCGCCACATAGTTGAGTTTGCCGGCGGCGGCAGCACCCTCGGTGAAGCACCAGTTGAAGTATTTCTTCAACTCGGCGCGCTTCTCGGCGGGGGTGTCGCGGCGCAGGAGAATGTAGGTCACGCCCGTGATGGGCCAGCTCTGCTCGCCGGGCACATCCGTCAGCTCCATGTAGAAGCCGGGGGCGTTCTTCCAATCGGCTCCGGCAGCACCCGCCGCAAAGGTCTGCGGGGTGGGCTGCACATACTTGCCGGCGGCGTTTTCCAGCGCGGCGCAGCAGAGCTTGGCCTCCACGGCGTAGGTGTACTCGGTGTAGCCGATGGCGCCCTTAATTTTGGCCACGTTGTTGCAGACACCCGGGTTCTTCTGGCCGCCGATGCCCGCGGGCCACTTGACGGCGGCGCCCTGCCCCACCTGCGCTTTCCAGTCTGCGGAAATCTTGCTCAGGTAGTTGGTGAAGATGAAGGAGGTGCCGCTGGAGTCCGAGCGGTGCACCACGGTAATCTTTTGCTTGGGCAGCTTGAGCTTGGGGTTCAGCGCGGCGATGGCCTTGTCGTTCCACTGGGTGATTTTGCCCAGGTAGATGTCGGCGAGCACGGCGCGGCTGAGCTTGAGCTGACCGTTTTTGATGCCCGGCAGATTGACGATGACCACCACGCCGCCCGTGAGCATGGGGAATTGAATGAGTCCCGCCGCTTCCTGTTCATCGAGCTTGAGCGGATTGTCCGTGCCGGCAAAGTCCACGGTGCCCTGCTTGATTTGGTTGAGCCCGGCGCCGGATCCGAGGCTCTGGTAGGTCACGGTGGTGCCGGGGTTGGCCTGCGAGTAGGAGTAGGTCCATTGCTGGTACACCGGGGCGGGGAAGGAGGCTCCGGCACCCGTCAGGGTGGTGTCCGCAGCGGCGAGGGAGATGAGCCCGAGAAGGGCGATGGTCAGATTCTTAATCATCATCGTATGGTGTTGTGTTAATGGTTGAATTAGAAGTTCGCGCGCAGAGCGGCGCCGTATTGCCAGCCGGTGAAGCCCTTAGCTCCCTTGGCATCCATGCCGGAGGAGCACTGGTACTCCGCGCCGAGCATCACGCGCATCATGTCGGGTTTCTCCGGGTTCACATAGTAGTTCACGCCGAAGTAGAAGCCCTGCAAGGCATCGCTGACCGAGGAGTAGGCCGAGTTGGTGGTGGCGTAGCGGCTGTAGGCGTCCACCGCGTTGCTGCCCGCCGCCAGCTGGTAGCGGAACACGGCCTCCGTGTGCTTGCTGAGCTTGTAGGAGGGGATGAGCGAGATGCCCGCGACGTTTTCAGCCCCGGCCTTGCTGCCCGTGGCTCCCGGTGTGTTGAAGCCCGCCATGCCCTCCGCCATGAAGGAGAAGTTGCCGCGCTTGGCCGTCCAGGTCAGCGCCACGATGTCGCGGGCGCCGGGACCTTCCTCCGCCACGCCGACGGGCCGCTTGCGATCCTCGTTGTAGAAGCTGTGCATGTAGTCCAGGTACAGGCGGCTCTTGTCGGAGGTGGCGTAGCTCAGCCCCACGGCGGCCATGGCGTTGGTCGTGCTGTTGAAGGCGGGCGATTTCCAGAGGTCATCGTGGCTACCGTTGACATAGACACCGGCTTCCCAGCCGAACTTGGCTTTCTTGTCGCTGTTCTTCAGGTGGATGCCGTAGAGAGCCTCGGCCGTCAGCTGATTGACGAGGTTGGAGCGCTCGATGGTGAGAATCTGCGAATCGCTGGTGCGGTATTCGCCGATGTAGGCGGGCTTCATCTTGCCCACGGTCAGGGTCACGGGCTTCAGATCGGCCTGCGCGTAGAGCTCGTAGACAGAGGTCTTGCCGCGGCTGCGGTTCCACTGCCCCTTGCTGTACTTGTTGCGCTGGTTGAGCCCGCCGATGTCCCAGTCGGTGAAGAGCGTGATGCAGTTGAGTACCTTGGCCTTGCCGCCCAGGCGGAAGCGGCGCCACTCATCATTGCCGCGGCGTCCGTTGCCGGCGCTGCCGCCTTTCACCCGATCCGCACCACCGGCGGGATCCATGTAGCTCCACTGGTACTGCGGACGGAAGCGGAAGTCCACGGACTGCACCCAGGGGTTCTCGGCGTGGTCGCGCTTGGCATCGAAGAGCTTGAAGCGGCCGGGCAGCCATTCGTTGAAGGAAAACGCCTCCTTGGTGGCGGGGGCGGATTGCTGCGGGGTGCTTTCTGCGCCGAGGCAGACGGAGAGGGCGCTGATGGCAAGCGCCGGAATGTATGCGTTCTTCATATGGTCTTGTTCAGATGTTCGTCGATCGGCTCGCGGAGCAGGGCTCCCGTGCCTGCCGACAGCTCCAAACTGCCACGCTGCCGGATGATTTGCAAGAAGTGCAGGGTGAAACAAACGCCACGCGCTCTGTGGCGAAAATGTTGCCATGCGCGTCAAAACTGCGTTATTATCTGAATTATGGCTTGACTTCTGCGCCGAAAGGTGTACACTGAGCGTCCACCTTTGTTTCGCTGCAAGGGTGTGCCATCCCGGCGGGAGACGAACGCGCTCCGACGTCGGAAGAACTCCGAACAAACATTCATTTTAACGCTATCGTATTCAATTATGACGAAACATACTCTTAACGCAACGAAGCGCGAGGTCGTGGGCACCGGTAAGCTCAACGCCCTGCGTGCTCAGGGTTACCTCCCCGGCGTGGTCTACGGTCCCGCCATCGAGGGCAACATCAACGTGCAGATCAAGGCCGGTGAGCTCCGCGCGCTGCTGGCTTCCGTGGACACGGACAGCATCCTCGTCAAGCTCAACATCGACGGTCAGGAGCAGCTGACGCTCGTCAAGGACGTGCAGCGCAACTTCCTGACGGACAGTACCACACACGTCGACTTCATCGCCGTGACGGCCGATACCGTGGTCAAGTCCAAGGTCATCGTCAAGCTGGTGGGCACGGCTGCCGGTGTGGCTCAGGGCGGTCAGGTGAACCAGATCGTCTACGAGCTGCCCATCAAGAGCGCCGTGAAGGACATTCCCGCTCACATTGAGGCCGACATTTCGGGGGTGCAGATGAACCAGTCCCTGCGTTTGTCGCAGGTCACGATCCCCGCCGGTGTCACGACCCCCTTCAACGGGACGGTGGTGCTCGCCTCGGTGGTGAAGCCCTGAGAACGGCATCAGCCATCTCCTTTACCGCAACGCGCTTCCTCCGTTCGGGGGAAGCGCGTTGTGCATGGTGCGGAGGGGGGCGATGGCGGCTTAAACCGCGCGCACCGGATGCCCGAGCTCTCAGTCGGAGTAGGTGACGACCATGCGCGCGACGGCGGGCAGCGCCTCGCTCAGTTTCTTGGTGAGCATGGTGAGCCGCCCGTGGCTCTCCTCCACGGTCAGGCTGAACTCCGGCGGGATGGAGACCACGCAGAGGCGGCGATCACCATCGTTGTAAGTGTTGATGCCGGTGGGCAGGGGGGCGCCGATGCTGATCATGGCGCGGCGCACGCGCTCGTTCCACTCCTCCTCCGGGGGCAGGGGCTGGGTTCTAACGGGCAGAATGCGCTCGCTGGGTTCTACATGCACCACCACGCGGTCGGCGTGCAGATGGTGCGCCACCTCGCGGCGGAAGGCCTCCACGGGCACATGCCAATGCTCCAGCGTGGCGTGGCGAGGCAGCTCCAAGTCCACCAGAATGATGAATTGCCCGTCCTCCGTGTGCAGCAGCACCAGCCCATGCACGCCGAAGCGGTGAGTGAGTGCCAAGCGGCGGATGACGAAGCCGGGCGTTTCGGGGCCGCTGTCACCCGGCTGCATGTGAACCATGGTTTCGGCCTCCGGCAGAGCCTCGGCGACCAAGGCTTCGATAGCATCGGCGATTTCGTGCGCCGTGTCCACGTGCAAATCCTTAGGCACCAGCACCACCATGTCCACATAGTAACGGTTACCGGCCTCGCGCACGCGCAGGCGCTCCAACGGGTAGGCCGGCATGCGCTCGGCCATGATGGCGCGCACCCGCTGCCCGCTCTCGTCGTCGGCCTTGTCCATGAGGTTGTTGATGGCCTTGGTGCCCAGCTCGCGGCAGACATTGAGGATGAGCAGCGCCACCGCCATCGAGGCAAACACATCCGCCCGCAGCAGGAACCAGTGCAGCCGGGTGCCCGGGACAACATGCTCCGCCAGCGCCGCGCAGGAAATGCCGAGCAGCACGGCGGCACTGCTCCAAATATCCGTGGCAAAGTGTGCGGCATCGGCCTCCAGAGCGGCGCTGTTGGTCTCGCGTGCCACGCGGTGCAGCATGGCCGAGCGGTTGATGTCGACCACCAGCGCGACGATGACGACGACAAAGGCCCACACCGAAGTTTCCACATGCAGCGCCGTGGGATCATCGCTCAGCAGGCGCGCCGTCGCCTCGTGCAGCACCCAGATGGCGGTCAGAATCAGCAGCAGCGTCTCGCCCAGCGCCATGAGGTTCTCGACCTTCCCGTGACCGTAGGGGTGATCCTCATCGGCGGGGCGCGCCGCCACCTTCACGGCGTACAGGGTTCCCCCCGCCGCCAGCAAATCCAAGGCGCTGTGCAGGGCTTCCGACAAAATACCCAGCGACCCCGTCATCAGCCCCACGACAAACTTCATCAGCGTCAACAGGGCGCTCCACACTACCGAGGAGAGCGCCGCCAGTGTTTTCTTGAGATCTTTGTCCATGAACGCCGTCCATCATGCTCCCCCGGCAGCGGATTAGTCAAGGATAACCTTGTCGGCGGAGCCCTGTGATGCGTGAAATACGCCGGTGCCTCATCGCCGATGCGGCACCATGGCTTTTTGCTGGATGTTCGGGGGAGGATGTGCTAAGCTGAGCGGCAGCAAGCATGAATAGATCTTTTGTCAAACAGGTACTCGCGGCGGAGTCGCCCTGCGATTCCGTTCTGGTGGCGGGCTGGGTGCGTACGCGCCGCGATTCCAAAAGTTTTTCTTTCTTAGAGCTCAACGATGGCTCTTGCTTGGCCAATGTGCAGGTGGTGGCCGATGCCGGGATTCCCGGGTATGAGTCGATTGCTCGCATGACGACGGGGGCTTCGGTGATGGCGGAGGGGCGGCTGGTGCCGAGCCCCGGTCGTCAGAAGTGGGAGATTCAGGCGACGCGCCTGCAGCTGCTGGGTGCCTCGCCCGAGACCTACCCCCTGCAGAAGAAAGGTCATTCGCCGGAGTTCCTGCGCTCCGTCGCGCATCTGCGTCCGCGAACTAACCTGTTCGGTGCGGTGTTCCGCACGCGCTCGCGCATGGCGGCGGCGGTGCATGATTTTTTCCGCTCCCGCAGCTTTGTGTGGGTGCACACCCCCATCATCACGGCTTCGGACTGCGAGGGCGCGGGCGAGATGTTCCGCGTGACGACGCTGGATCCGCTGGCGCAAAATGCGGACTACGGGCGCGATTTCTTCGGCAAACCCGCCAATTTGACGGTGTCGGGGCAGCTGGAGGGCGAGACCTTCGCCTGCGCGCTGGGCAATATCTACACCTTCGGTCCGACTTTCCGCGCAGAGAACAGCAACACCTCGCGCCACGCCGCGGAGTTTTGGATGATTGAGCCGGAGATGGCGTTCTGCGACCTTGCGGGCGACATGGAGGTGGCGGAGGCTTTTGTCCGGCATTTGGTGCAGACGATGCTGGATGACGACAGCGGAGATTTCGAGTTTTTCTGCAAGTTTGTGGACAAGGGGCTGCGCGCGCGCCTGGAGGCGGTGGCCAACACGCCCTTTGTGCGATGCAGCTACACGGAGGCGATTGACATCATGCAGCGCAGCGGGCGGAAGTTTGAGTACGCGCCGCACTGGGGGATGGACATGCAGAGCGAGCACGAGCGTTTCCTGACGGAGCAGCATTTCGGCGGGCCGGTCATCGTCTATGATTACCCGAAGGAAATCAAACCTTTCTACATGCGCCTCAACGAGGACGGCAGGACGGTGACGGCCATGGATGTGCTGGTGCCGGGCATCGGCGAGCTGATCGGCGGCAGCCAGCGCGAGGAGCGCTTGGAACAGCTGGAGGCCAACATTGCCCGCCAGGGGATGAATGCTGAGTCTTACGCATGGTACTGCGATTTGCGGCGCTTCGGCACGGTGCCTCATGCGGGCTTCGGGCTGGGTTTTGAGCGCCTGATGATGTTTGTGACGGGGGTGAGCAATATCCGCGATGTGCTGCCCTATCCGCGCACGCCGCGCAACTGTGAGTTCTGAGCACGATGAAGACGCGGGCAGAAGAGTTCGAGGAGTGGGCAACCGAGGTGGTGTTCGGGCGTGCGCACGGTTTTCGTGCGACCTTGCTGCGCTGCCTGCTGCGTTTTGCGTCGCTGTTCTTTTACTTGGTGGTCAAGCTGCGACTGTTCCTCTTTGCCCGGCAGATGAAGACGGTGCATTACCTGGGCACCTTCGTGGTGAGTGTGGGCAATATCACGGCGGGCGGTACGGGCAAGACCCCGGTGGTGGAGCTGTTGGCGCACACGCTGGCGGCGCGCGGTCGCCGCTGCGCTATCCTGACCCGTGGTTACAAGAGTGCCGACCTGCGCGAGCCTCAGCACTGGACGGATGCGCAGGGGAACCCCGTGCCGCATCTGCCCAAGATTGCCAGCGACGGCAAGACGCGCTACCTCAGCCCGCTCTACGCCGGCGATGAGCCCTTTATGCTGGCGCGCAATCTGGATGATGTGGCCGTGCTGGTGGACAAGGACCGCGTGAAATCGGGCATTTTTGCCATCGAACAGCTGGGCTGCAACACGCTGATTTTGGATGACGGTATGCAGTACCTCAAGCTGCGGCACGAGGTGGACATTGTGCTGGTGGACTGCGGGTTCCCCTTCGGCACGGGGGCACTGCTGCCCCGCGGCACGATGCGCGAGCCGCGCAGCTCGCTCAGACGCGCGAGTTACATCATCCTGACGAAGAGCGGCGGCAAGCCGCAGGAGACGCTCATCGCCACCATTCGCCGCTACAACACCAAGGCCGACATTATCGTGACGGATCACTCCCCGGCCTATCTGGAAAACATCTTCACGGGGGAGCGCCGCCCGCTCTCCTTTCTCAAGGATAAGTATGTGGCCTGCCTGAGCGGCATTGCCCGCCCCGAGAGCTTCGAGCGGCTGGTGGAAGCGGAGGGCGCGCATGTGGAGATTCGCCGCCGCTACCCGGACCACCACTGGTTTAACCAGGAGGATTTGGAGGCTTTTGTGGAGCGCTGCGCCGACCGCGCGATGGACGCCATCATCACAACGGAAAAGGATGCCGTGCGTTTCCTGAAACCCGGCGAGATGGATGTGCCGATCTACTTCCTGCGCATCCGCATTCAGATTATCAGCGGTCACGAGGAATGGGAGCGGATGATTGACCGCATCTGCAATCTGTCGCTGCCGCAGCCGCCTCCGGAGTGGAGCGCGGCTCTGTAAGTCGACGCGCAGGAACACCCGACGGCACCACTGCTCCTGCCGTGTGCAGCGGCTCCGCAAGGCGACGCACAAAAAACACCCGGCAGCTCTTGCTGCCGGGCAGGGAAAGGAACGAGCTCTTCTTGCTCAGCCCTTCAGCGAGGAAGCCGCTTTAAAAACGACCGAGCTCGAAGCCGGAATCTCCAGCGTTTCGCCGGTGCGGGGGTTGCGACCCTTGCGGGCGGGACGCGTCTTGGTTTCAAAGGTGCCGAAGCCGATAATCTGCACCTTGTCGGTGGCGACGGCCTTGGTGATGGCACTCAGGGTGGCGGAGAGGGCAAGGGCCGCATCCTTCTTGGTTGCCGAGCCTCCCATCTCCTGACGGATGATATCAATCAGTTGGCTTTTGTTCATAGTGGATGAGATTGCGGGGTCACCGCACAAAGGCAGTGTAGCAGCCGAAACTCCCCCTGGCAAGCGGTAAATGTGAGTTTCCGCTTGTAAATAGAGTGTTTTACAAAGAATGAGGCGCCGTTGAGTGCCGTTCGGATGCTCCCTCGCTCATCTTGGCGCGTATGCCCCGCAGGAACACGCTCTCGAGACTGTTGCGGGCGGGCGAACAGCCTTCCCAGCAACTTCCGGCGCAGTGGCGCATCTGCTCAAGCAGCTCGGGGGTGGCATCGCGCAGGGTGATGCAGCTGCGGCGGCTGTCCTCGGTGAGCTCGGCGATGCTCCCCTCCGCCAGCAGGGTGCCTTGGTAGAGGATGCCGACGCGGTCGCAGACTTCCTGCACCTGCTCCAGCAGGTGTGAGCAGAGGAAGATGGTGACGCCGCGCGCCCGGAGTTGCAGGATGATGTCGCGGATGCTGCGCGAGCCGATGGGGTCTACCCCGGCGGTGGGTTCGTCGAGCACGAGCAGCCGCGGGTTCTGCACCATCGCCTGCGCCAGTCCGATGCGTTGCAGCATGCCCTTGGAATAACCGCCTAGCCGGCGCTCGGCGGCCTCCTCGAGCCCCACGAGTTGCAGCAGCTCGCGGGTGCGCTCGCGCAGCGCACGACCGCGCAGTCCGCAGAGCCGACCGTAGAAGCGCAGGGTTTCTGCGCCGCTGAGGAATTTGTAGAAATAGGGGTTTTCGGGCAGAAAACCGATGCTGTGGCGGTTGTCCGCATGGTTGGCCGGGTGTTCAAAGACGCGGCAGGAGCCCGCATCGGGGCGCAGCAGCCCCACGAGCATCTTCATCAGTGTGCTTTTGCCGCTGCCGTTGGGACCGATGAGCCCGTAGACCTCGCCCTCGGCGATGCTCAGGCTCACCCCGCGGACGGCGTAGGCACCGCCGCGCCCCCAGTGGCCGGGGAAGCTCTTGTGCACGCCGCTGATGTCGACCGCTGTCATCCGGGTGGAGCTTAGGGCTTGACCTGCGCCATGAGCCGCAGCATGTGCTTGACCATGGTGATACCTTTCTCGAAAATCTCCACGCGCATGTTCTCGTTGGGGGAGTGGATGCGGGCGTCGGGCAGGTCGAGCCCGAGGAAGAGGGCATCCTTGCCGAGGATGCTCGACATTTCGGCCACGATGGGGATGGAGCCGCCCTCGCGCACGAGCACGGGCGGGTTGCCGAAGGTGAGTTCCTGCGCCTTTTGGGCGGCCTTGCCGAAGGGGCTGTGCGGGTCGGCCAGGTAGGCATCGCCGGCGTGTTGCATGGTGTACTCCATGCGGACGCTCGGCGGGCAGACCCGGCGGAAATGGGCTTCGACCTTGTGCATGATGTCGACGGGATCCTGTCCGGGTACCAAGCGGCAGCTCATCTTGGCGATAGCATGGGTGGGAATGACAGTCTTGGAGCCTTCTCCCTCGTAGCCGCCGGAGATGCCGTTGAGTTCGAGCGTGGGGCGGGCGTAGGCGCATTCCGTGCCGGTGTAGCCGCGTTCGGTGCGCAGTTCGGGCACCCCCGTAAGGGCGGCGAGCTCGGCATCGGAGGCGCCGGGGACGCGAGCCCAGCTCGCGCGCTCCCAGTCGGCAATCTCGCTCACGCCGTCATAAAAACCCTCGACAGTGACGCGGTTGTCGGCGTCGTGGGTGCTCGCAATCATCTCGCACAGGGTGGTGATGGGGTTGGCGACGGCGCCGCCGAAGATGCCGCTGTGCAGATCCATGGAGGGACCGCTGATTTTGAGTTCGAAGCAGCAGAGCCCCTTGAGGCCGTAGGAGAAGCTGGGGATGTCGGGCGCGGCCATGCCGGTGTCGCTCACCACGATGATGTCGCAGGCGAGTTCGCGCTGTGCCTCGGGCGTCTTGATGAACGCGGAGAGGCTGGCGGAGCCGCGCTCCTCCTCGCCCTCGAAGAGGTAGGTGACGTTGAGGGGCAGGGCGCCGTCCTCCTCGATGACTTCCTGCGCGCCGAGAATGTGGCACATGATTTCGCCCTTGTCATCGGAGGCACCGCGGGCGTAGATGCGCCCGTCGCGGATTTCGGGGCGGAAGGGGTCGCTGTGCCATTCGGCGATGGGATCCACGGGCATGACATCGTAGTGGCCGTAGATGAGCACGGTGGGAGCTCCCTCGATGTGGGGGCTGTGGGCGGTGACAATGGGGTGGATATCAGTCAGGTGCTTGGTGGCGCTGAAGCCGATGCTGCGGAGCTTGTCGACCAGAAAGTCGGCCACGCGCTCGCAATCGGCTGCATGCTCAGCCTGGGCAGATACGCCGGGAATGCTCAGAAAGCGGAAAAGATCGTCTTGGTGCTTCATGCCCGCTATTCTACACGCCCACGCCGTGGTCGCGCAAGGTTAAATCGCGTGAGTACCCGCTGTCGCGCGATGCTGCGGTGCGTCGGAGTTGCTTTTGCGGCGCAGGTGCTTTTTTCTTGAATGGTGGCGGCGGATGTGTTATGGAGTAGCGTTGCATGGAGGCTCATGTGGCTCAGTGGCTCGGTCGTCGCGAGAAGCAGGAGGATGCGTATGCGGCGCGTCCTGTTGCTGGGGGAATGCTGGCGGTCGTTTGTGATGGGATGGGCGGGCATTGTTTCGGGGATTGTGCGTCCCGGGCGGCGGCAGCAGCCTTTGCCGATGCCTTTGCGGCGCAGGAGTCTGCTGACCTGCCGGGGCGTTTGCAGACGGCGCTGGAGGCGGCGAATGCGGCGGTGCGCTCGGTGTATGAGTCTCAGGGGGCCTTCGGCGGGACGACCCTGTCGGCTGTGTTTGCCCGGCGGGGGGTGTTGCATTGGATCAGCGTGGGGGATTCTCCTTTGTACTTGTGGCGCATGGGGCGTTTGCTTCGGTTGAATGCGGATCACTCGATGCGGGCGGTGTTCGAGCGCTATGTATGCGCGGGGGGGATGACGCTGCGCGAGGCGCAGCGCAACGGGCACATGCTGCGCAGTGCGCTGACGGGGTCGCGCATTCCGCTGGTGGATGCCCCGCGCGCGGGCTACCCGCTCCTGCCGGGGGATAGACTGATTTTGTGCACGGACGGGGCAGACCCCCTGTTGGCTCAGGGGGTGCTGTTGCCTGAGCTGCGCAACCTGCTCAACGAACGCGGGGGAAGTTTGGCGGCGCATTTGGTCGAGGCCTGCCGCGAGCTCAACGAGGAACATGCGGACAATGTGACGGTGATCACGCTGGATGTCGCTTTTTCTACCGTACAGTGAAGTGCTGTGCGGCGGGCGGCGTCTCAGCTCCTGTATGAAAGAATGTTCTTTGCTTTATGCGGGGGGGCGCTATGTGTTGTCCCCGTTGCCCTATGCGGAATCGGCGTTGGAGCCCGTGCTGGATGTCGAGACGCTGTGTATTCACCACGATCGGCACCACGCAGCCTATGTGGCGGGGGCGAATGCGGCGCTTGAGCGTCTGCATGCGGTGGCCGAGGGTTCTTTACCCGAGTCGGCAGCGCGCGAAGCGGCGCATGATTTGTCCTTCCATTTGGCGGGGCATTTCCTGCACACGCTGTACTGGCAGAGTTTGAGCCCGGAGCCGCTGCAGGTGCCGCAGGGTGCCTTGGCGGAGGCATTGTGCGCGGCGTTCGGTTCCTATCAGGGCTTCCTCCGGGTGTTCCGAGGGGTGGCTTTGGGGGTGCAGGGCAGCGGCTGGGTGATGCTGGCGGCGGATCGCGCCTCGGGGCGACCGGTGGTGTTGGGCTTGCAGCGCCACGAGGATGGGCTGGTGCCCGGGTTGCATCCGCTGCTGGTGTGCGATGTGTGGGAGCACGCCTATTATCTGAGTTATCGCAACAACCGAGCGGGATATATTGAGGGCATCGTCGATCGCCTGAATTGGCGGGCGGCCGAGGAGCGTTGGGAGAAGCTGAACCGTCATCACGACCATGTCTGCCAATAAAAAATCCTGCGCTGCGGCGTCGTGTCGCTTGATGAGCAGCCCCTGGCTGAGTGGGCTTCTGGCGATTGCCGAGCTGATCTTGGGCTTTGTCCTGCTGGGCTTCCCCTTTCTCTTGGGGGCATCGGCGGTATGGGTGGCGGGCTTTGTGCTGGGAGCTGCGGCTCTGGTGCGTCTGGTGCAGGGAGTCGTTCAGGCACCGAATCGCTGGTGGAACCTGCTGACGGCATTGGTGTACGGTGCCTTGGGGGTGCTGATGGTGCTGCAACCGGTGTTTTCGCTGGAGCTGCTGACCCTCGTCATCGGGGCGGTGTTGCTGGGCGAGGGCGCCCTGCGGCTGATCCTCGCCCTGGCTCTGCGCTCGCATGCAGGGATGGCATGGCGGGTGTTCAACGGGTTGATTTCCGTTGTGTTAGGCGGTCTGGTGCTTTGGGGCTGGCCGGGTTCATCGCTGTGGCTGCTGGGTACCATCATCGCCATCGAGATGATTTTCTCGGGCTGGACACTGCTCTTCCTGAGCGTGGGCTCGGAGGAGCGCACGCTGCCGGAGCCATGATGCTCCCTGCTCGCGCTGAGCACGAGCCCTCAGTCGTTGAGCCGGTGGCAGATGGGGATGTTGAGCCGCTCGGCCGGGGGTTCGATGCTCAGCATGAGGGGGAGTTGGCTGCGCTTGAAGGCGGAGGCAATGATGCGGCGCTGGATGTAGCGCACATCGTTCTCGTTAAAGAGTTTGTCCTCGCGTGCAATCAGCTCGCCCGCGCTGACATTGAGATCGGCCAGCTCGTGCAGGATGCGGTTCTGCGCGGCGTGGGGCGGCGGGGTCAGTGCTCCGAAAAGCCCGCTGTGTTCCTCGCTGTAGCTGCGGCTCAGCAGGTAGAGATCCATGGGGTAGAGCTTGCCCAGCGGGGCGAGCAGACCGCAGCTGTCACCGTAGAGGGTGAAGTTGCCCAGCATGATGTCGCGGCGGTTGAGGGGGGAAAGGAGCATGAGCCCTCGCTCCTCGGCAAAGCTTTGCATGAGTGCACCCTGCCATCGCGCCGTGAGGGGTTCTGCTCGTTCGAGTCCGGCGCGGTCGAGGATGCCCGGTTCCGGGAGGGCGGTGCTCAGGTCGCGGCAGTCGCAGCCCAGGGCCCGGGTGATTGTGCGGTTATCGCTGAAGGTGATGCCGCAGACATTGCCGGCGCCGAGAGCTTCGCAGGCCAGTGCCGCCAGCAGTGCCGAGGCCGGGTGATCCAGGGGCAGGCAGACCCCGCTGTAGCCGTTGCGTCGAACGGTGTCGCGAATGCCCATGACCAGCGCCTGCCGGAGGCGATCCTCCGGCTCGGGGAAGGCGCGCAGGGGCTTGGCGCGGCGCAGGTCGCCGACGGCAGCCCCTGTGCGGAAAAGCGGCATGCGCAGCATGCATTTTCCATCGGCATTGTAAAGGACAGAGCCTCCGGCGTAGAGCGAGGAGCCCGCCACTCCCACGGCGCGGACGCAGGCAACCGGGGTCCCGTTGGAGCGGGCTTCCCAAGAGCGCTCCTCGGCATCTTTCTCGGGGGCTTGCATGTGCCAGGGGCTGGTATCGAAGTGCACCATGAGCTCGAGACCGCCCAAATCGGGCAGCATGCCTTCCGGACTGATGGAGATGTAGATGCAGTGGTCGTCGATGAAATTCTGCTCGCCGTCGTCCATTTCGGTGACGCTGTTGCGCTCCAGCAGCACGGGGACGAGGGTCAGGTTCTCACCGATGATTTCGGGGTCGGCATCCTCTTCGCCCAGCATGCCGTCCCAAAGCTCTTCCTCGGTGATGATGGTGGAGTAGAGGCAGGTGAGCAGCGGGGCGCTGCCCAGTTCGCGCGAGAGGGCATCGAGCGCTTGGCGCATTTGGCGAATGTAGGAACGCCGCTTGATGAGATCTGCGGGTTCCGGCCCGCAGATGGCTTCTGCGGGGGCGATGACCAGCTCCGCGCCGTGGTCGAGGCATTCGCGGTAGCCCTGAACAATCGCGCGCAGGTTGACGGAGAAATCACCCGGCATGGGGGCGTTTTGGATGAAGCCGATTTTCGTGTACGGAGTTGGCATGGTGGTGAAGGGGGGAAAAGAATAAGGCAGTGGCGCTTTCCCCATACTGCCTTTTTCTCCGATGAATAGCAAGAATAAATACTGTATGCAGACGAGAAAAGCGCTCAGCGGTACTGCGCGGGGCAGATGTGCAGCTGCCGGATGCGGTAGTTGAGCTTGCGGATGGTGGTGGAAAGCTCGCGCGCGGCGGCGGAGACATTGCCTTTGGTGCGCTTGAGCGCGGCGGTGATGAGCTCTGTTTCAAAGGCAGCGGTGAGCACCTCCAGCGCGGCACCCGGCTGAGCATCGCTATGGTCGGGCAGGATGTTCTCGGTTCCCGTGGCCTGAGCGGTCTGCAGAGAGGGGGGGAGATCGACGGCGTTGATGACGCTGCTGTTGGACATGATGACGGCGCGCTCAATCATATTCTCGAGCTCGCGCACGTTGCCCGGCCAGTGGTAGCTCATGAGCATGTCAATGGCAGGGGTGGAGAGGCGCAACACATGCTTGTTGTATCGCTTGTTGTACTTGGTGAGGAAGAAATCGGCCAGCGAGATGATGTCGACCTTGCGGCTGCGCAGGGGCGGAACGGCAATGGGAAGCACAGCGAGTCGGTAGTACAGATCCTCGCGGAAGCTGCCTTCGTCCTTCATCTTCTCCAAATTGCGCGAGGTTGCGGCGATGATGCGGGCGTTGGTGCGCAGCGGTTGCTGAGAGCCGACGCGCTCGAAGATTTTTTCCTGAAGCACGCGTAGGAGCTTGACCTGCGTTTGGACGGGAATATCGCCGATTTCGTCGAGGAAGAGGGTACCCTCGCTGGCTTCCTCGAATCGGCCGATGCGCTGCTTGATGGCTCCGGTGAACGCGCCTTTCTCGTGGCCGAAGAGTTCGGATTCGATGAGCCCTTCCGGCAGCGCGGCACAGTTGACGGCGACAAAGGGACCGCTGCGGCGATCCGAGGCGTAGTGAATCGCCTGCGCCAGCAGTTCCTTGCCCGTGCCGGATTCGCCCAGCAGCAGCACATTGGCCGTTGAGCGTGCCACCTTCGCCATTTCGAGATAGACGGAGCGCATGGCGGAGGAATGGCCGATGATGTTTTCAAAGCCCTGGTTTTCACCCAGTTCGTAACGCATGCGGTCGTTTTCGCGTTCGAGTTGCTGGCGCTCGTTGACCTGGGCGCGGACGGAGGCCACGGCATCGGCCAGAATGTTGGCGACGACTTCCAGCAAGCGCAGGAGTTTCTCCAGCACCGCCTCGCGCAGCACGGGGAAGGAAAGGGAAAGCGTGCCGATGATTTCGCCGGAGTGCAGCACGGGCACGCAGAGAAAGGACTCGCTCATGTCGCCGTGCAAGGCTCCCGTGCGGTTCAGGAAACCGCGGCTGTGGGCGGTGTCGCGGATGATGGCCGGCTTGCCGCTGCGCCCTACTTCGCCGGTGATTCCCTCGCCCAAGTGGTAGGTGCCCCGGGCCTTTTCCTCCTCGGAGAGTCCGTAGGAGGCTTCAATGCTGAGTTCATCGCCTTGCAGCAGGCAGAGTGCGCCCTGAGAAAAGCCCAGGTTCTGTTCGAGGGTTTGCAGAATGTGCTCCAGCAGCCCGGCAAGTTCCCGCTGCCCGACGAGGACTCGCGAGATGCCGGAGATGACGCGAAACTCAAGGCTGTCGCCGACAAGACCGGAGAGGAGGGGCGGTGACTGGCGCATGGAGCTTAGTAGAACCTGACGGGGAGTGCGGAGCCGGTCTCCCCCAGCGTGAAGGAAAGGCCGAAGCCTTCTTCGCGTTTGCCGCCGTTATCGCGCAGGAAGAGGGTGGCACCCACATACCACGCGCCGTAATTGCGGAAGTAGGAGTATTCCTGAATCGGCATGCGTTTCTCACTGATATCGAAATACCAGCGTCCGTAGAGCGTGTTGCGCTCGTCCAGACGCAGGTTGACTTTGAAGTAGACTTGACTGGCATCCTCCAGGATGGGGTGGCCTTGGATGCTGCGGTAGCCGACTTGTCCCTCCAACCAGCAGAAGGGCATGTAGGTGGCACCCAAATTGTATTGGTGGTACCCGTAGCCATCGCGGATGGTGGGCGTCTGGGATTCCATGTCGAAGCGGAGCCGTTCACCGGGCGAGAAGGTAAGGACGTTGTAGAGGTTGGAGTATTGAGCCTCGGTGTTGGGATTGTCGACATTGTAGTCGATAAACACATTCCAGTTCACCAGGCGCAGTCGCTCGCCGTCTACCCGGCTGTTGAGCACGTTTTGCAGACCGAAGCGGACGATGGTCCAGTCTCCCCAGCCGTCCAAGCCGTTGAAGCCGCAGAAGTCCAAGGGCATGGGGCTGCTGGTGCTGCCGTTGGTGGTGCCGGACCAGTTGTCGATACGCGGCACCAGCGGGTTGGAGGAAGAGATGGAGGCTTGGGAGTAGGAGACGTAGGGGTGGAAAACGTGTGTCAACCCGCGCAGGCCAAGGGGTCTGTAGGCAAAATTGCGGTGGTTGTAGTTGAATTTGATGTCGAGGTCGCAGCCCAAATAGCCCAGGAAACGGTTATCGGAGCCGACACCGCCGACATCGTAGTAGCCGGTGTAGCCGGCACCCACCTTGGGGGTGAGATTGAGGAAGGGCAGGGGCTTGACGGTGGTCGTGAGCTCGTGGGTGGTGTTGACGCGCGTGTAGGCGCGGGTCATGAGCATGCGGGTGTAGTATTCCCGAAGCTCATTGCTGCGGTAGTTGGCCAACATGCTGCGGTAAGCTGCGCGCTGCTCGGGGGGCAGGTACTGGCGCATGATAGTGGCCGAGTTGTTGGTTTCGTAGCTCAGCCCCGTGTTGCCGACGGCACTGCGCACGCGGTAGAAGGAGGCCTCGATGCGCTCATCGCTCGCGTAGTAGGTGTTGGGCGCAAAGCGGGTGTAGAGCATGGCCTGCGAGCGCTCGTCGGTACGGGTGATTCGAATGGTGTTATCCGGTTGATTATCGACGCGGGATTGATTCTCAAAGAAATCGCGCAGTGTGTAGCGATCAGACACGGCGTTGATATTGCCGGTGAGCTTCCACTTGCCTCGCGTGTCATCGGCCACCTTGCCCTCCCACTCCTGCTGCAGGCTGATCCGGTAGCGGTTATCGCGGGTGAGGGTGCGGGGCTTTTCAGTGGGGGAAATCATGGGCGAAGCATCGGCCAGTCCGTACATCCTGAGCCCCTGCATTTCCTTGTAGCGTTTTGCCAGGGCAATGTCCTCGATATCGAGACCGATGGCGGCGCCGCGGCGCGTGCGATAATCGAGGTGGGTGGTCAGCAGGTAATCGGCCGTGGGCATTCCCTTATCGACGCGTTTGTTGCCCAGAAGAAAGCCGTAGCTGTTGAGGAAGTAGGTGCCCCAGATGGATTTGGCGCCGAAATTGGGCAGGTAACCCTCGCGGGGGTTGAGCGAGTGGGTGAAGGTAAACCAGCCGAGCACGGGGATGGTGATGTCGCTCTCTTTGCCGGCAACGCTCAGGCGCGAGATGCTGCCGTAGTCCCCCGGGTAGATGGTCAGGGTGCCGGTGCCGACCCAGCTGGAGGGTTTTTGCGCATCCTCGGTGGAGACGTAGGCATCGTGAATGACCAGATACTGCTTGCCCGAGGTATCGGTTTTCGACTCGACCGAGGAACCCCGGATAATCAGGCCGTTGACCTTGGCACGCACACCGCGTACGACAGCGCTGCCGTTTTTCCAGTCGTACGTCGCCCCCTCGCGCCCGCGGATCATCATGTCGCCCTGGTAGAGCACCACGGGACCGCTGAGGGTGGCGGCTTGCTGTTTCATGTCGACCGTGACGGCGGATGCCTGCATGAAGCCGCCGCGATCCGTCTGTACGGCAATGGGGGTGTTCCCGCCGCGGTAAGTGATGGTGCGGGTATCGTTGTCGTAGGAGATGTCGCCCCCCACATTGTCAATGGTGATGGCATCGGGAATTTCCGGCGTCAGCCGGGCACCGTCCGTGAGGGCGCGGTCGCGCATCTCCAGCAGGGGATTGCTGCCGCTCTCACTGCTCTCCGTTTCGGGCAGCGGTACAAAATGTCCGGATTCTGCCTGCGCCGCACACAGACCGGCGATTGCCCACCCAACCAAGGCGGGAAGGATGGAGCTCCCGCCTTTCACCGTTCTGCCGATTGTACCCATGAGCGATTGCATTCTGTCCGAAGCTGTCTTATTTGTCAAGTTGGGAATCGGGTTAGACATTCTTTCCGCAGTAGCGATCCAAGAGCCGTTTGGGCGCATGTTCCAAATCGACCACCACGAAGCAGTCCAGCGTGTCGCCGAAGTCCGAATCGACATTGAATGCGACCATGCGCCCCCCCAGGCGCAGGTACTGGCGCAGCAGGACGGGAATTCCCTTGCCGTCGGGCTCGAGCGCGCTCACTTGGGCGTTGAGGAATTTCAGCTCGGGAAGCGCGCGCTTCAAGAGGCGGCGATCCTGGCTGCGCAGGCCGATTTCCAGTGCGCGCGGCGGCTCGTAGGCGTGGATGTAGCGCGACAGTCCGGGCTCCATGGCGTGTTGGCGCAGGTAGGAGAGCATCAGCGAGCGCGAGGCAGGGGTGTAGTCTTGCGAAATGCTGACGGTGCCGTAGAGGTAGCGGTACTCGGGGTGTTTGTTGATGAAGCGGCCGATGCCCATCCACAGCGTGTCCAGCGAGGCGGGCATGCGCTGGTAGGGCGCGGTGATGAAGGCGCGCCCCATCTCCAGCCCCTTGCCGAGGGTGCGGATGAGCCGCCGGCACAGGTGGAAGAAGAGCGAGTTGTAGATGCCCTTGCGCCCGCGCGTCTCGACGATGCGGTCGGTGCGCCCCATGCGGTAGGCACCGGCCAGCGCGCGCTTGCGGCTGTCCCACATGACGAGGTGAACGTAGTGATCATCGTAGGCATCCAGATCGCAGGCGTTGCCCGTGCCCTCGCCGACAGCGCGGAACGTCAGCTCGCGCTGCACGCCGATTTCGTGCATCAGCCGGGGCACCTTGGCGGCTTCCAGTGCATAAACCACCAGCCCGGAGCTGTCGTTGCTGTAGAGAATATCGTTGGCGCAGGCATCCAGCTCGCGCTGCAACAGATCGGCATCCTCGGGCGGGTCGATGGGCTCCATCTTGCGCTCCGGCATCGTGAGCGTCGGCGCCACGAGTGGGTAGCGCAGCAGCATGCTGCTCAGGCGCAGGTAATCGCTCAGCGCCTCATCATCGGGCAGCTGGCTGATGGTGGTGGGCGAGATGGGCTTGCCCAGCACCAGACGGTGGCGGGTGCGCTTGTCGCGCTTGATTTCGCGCGCCAGCAGCGCGGCGCGGTAGGGCTTGGCCAGCAGGCTGACCATCTGGAACAGGATGCCCGTGCGCCCCGAGATGTTCATCGGCACGACGGTGGCACCCGTCTTGCGGATGATGGAGGCGATGTTGGTCTGCCACGGGTCGTCGATGACGCGGGCATCGCGGCAGGAGAAGGTGGCCGCCGAGCCGCTGGGGAAGACGAGGATGCAGTGCCCCTCGCGCAGCCACTTGATGGTGTCGCGCATGCCGCGCATGTTAGCGCGCTTGGCGGCATCGCCGCCGTAGACATCCACCTGAATGGTATAGGGGCGCATGGCGCGCACATAGTTGAGCCATTCGTTGCAGATGATGCGGACATCGCTGCGCACGCGCATGGCCACATCGCCGAACATGAGCCCGTCGGACATGCCGTGCGGGTGGTTGCAGACGATGACGCAGGGGCCCTCCTTCGGGATATTCTCCAGCCCCTCGATGTCGTAGTTCAGGGGGATGTGCTTGCAGGCCAGCCGGAAGAAGTTATCGGGGGAGTTGTTCTCCAAATCGGCTTCAATCAAATCGTGCGCTCGGTTGAACTCGGTGAAGCCGAGCCGATTCTCCGCAAAACGCACCAGCCATGCCGGCCAGTGCTTGGTGCAGGCTGCCTGTTCCGTGAGGTCGAAAATTTTTTGTCTCATACCCGGTCGGGGAAAGGGGGTGCTGCGCCGACCATCCGGTGATAGACAGCCATGCGCGATTCTCAGCCTACCACAGAGACTCCGGCGGGTCAACGCAGAAAAGGTGACGATAAAACAATTGCGCCGGAAAGCGAGCTGTGCTAGACTCCCGGGCATGCAACGCGAGGTCATCGAAGAGAGCTTGGGCTATCGTTTTAACGATGTGAGCTGGCTCGAGCAGGCGCTGACCCACCCGAGCGCCGACCAAAAGCGCAGCACCAACCTGCACTACGAACGGCTGGAATTTCTCGGGGATGCCGTGCTGGAACTCGTGGTGAGCCGCGAGCTCTTCACCCGCTTTCCTAAGGCCGATGAGGGAACGCTCACCAAGATGCGCGCGGGCATCGTCAGCCGCCGCCACCTCGGCGAGCTCTGCGCCGAGCTGGGCTGGTGTGAGCAGCTGCGGCTCAGCCCGCAGCTGGAGAAAAGCGGCGGGCGCCACATCCTTTCCATCCAGGCCAACACCTTTGAAAGTGTCATCGGCGCCGTGATGATGGATTCGCAGTACAACGCGGCGCGCCGCGTGGCGCTCAAGCTGCTGCAAAGCAGTCTGGACGCCGCCGAGCGGCTCGTCGCCGTTAACTTTAAGGGCGAGCTGCTGGAGCTCCTGCAGGCCGTCAACAACGAAGCTCCCACCTACAGCACCGAGCCCGTGTCGCCGGAAGCTGCGGGCACGGGACCCTTCATCGCCCGGGTGCACTGGCAGGGTCGGGTGCTGGGGCAGGCGCAGGGAGCCAGCAAGCGCGAGGCCGAGATGGCCGCCGCTGCCGTGGCGCTGCAGGCCTATCGGCAGCAGCACTGAGCCGCTCCTCAGCGGCAGCCCGCGGCGCGCATGGCCTCCTCCATCACCCGCATCTTGGCGAGCGTCTCCCGCCACTCGCTCTCCTCGCGTGAATCGGGCATCAACCCGCCCCCGGCGTAGAGGCGGCAACAGCGGTCAAACACCTGCATGCAGCGCAGCGTCACATACAGATCGACCCGCTCAGCGCTCCACGCGCCGAGGTAGCCGGCGTAGCAGCTGCGCTCGATGTCGGGGCTCGCCGCAATCAGTGCCCGCGCCTGCGCCGTGGGGAAACCGCTCACCGCAGGGGTGGGCGGCAGCTCATCGAGCAGCTGCAGCGCGGCGGCGCGGCTCATGCGCATGCGGAAGCGCGTGCACAGGTGCTCGATGTCGCCCCCCGGCAAGGTCTCGCGCGGGAGCTCCTCCACCGCCTCGGCGCGGCGCTGCACACAGCGGCGGATAAAGTCGGCCACCAGCGCCTGCTCCCCGCTGTTCTTGGCATCCCAGGGGGCGCTGCTCGTCGGGCGCGTGCCCGCGAGCGCCATCGTCTCCCAGCTGTCGCCACGCCCGCGCAGCAAAATCTCCGGCGTGCAGCAAATCCAGGTGCCCAGCTCGGGCGTGTGCACCAGCGCCTTGAAGCCCATGGGGCGCGTGGCGCAGGGAATGCGGTAGGTCGCGTAGGGAGAAAAATTGGCGGCAATCGGCAAATCGCGCGTGCGCGCCAGCACCACCTTGCGCAGCTCGGCGCCCAAAGCCCCGTGGTAGCGGCGGAAAAGCGCCGCGTAGTCCTCGCGCCGCGTCTCCGGCCTGCGCGGCGCTCGCGGGGGCAGGGGCTCGAAGCGCTCGGGCGGGGGCGGCTCGCGGAACTGCGCGGGGATGAACAGTCGCCGCCCCTCGTAGGTCGCCAGCACAAAGCCGTCCCCCTGCAGCCGGGACTCCGGCTCCCCCTCGCAGAGGCAGAAATGCTCCGTGCTCTCCTGCGGCAGGGTATAGAGCGCAAAGGAGCAGCGGCGGCGGCACAGCGCATCGACGCGCTCGGCAACATTCAGACCCATTCGATGCACAGCTCAGCGCGGCACTGCGTGCCGTCCGTGATGAGATGGCGCGTCATCTTCCCCACCGTGGCGTGCAACACCTGCAAACGCTCCCCGCAGAAACTCTCGCGGCGGAACTGCAGGCGGAAGCGCGCGGGCGCCGCCCCCGGGCGGGCCTCGGCGGGCAGGGCATCCAGTGCCCAAGTCAGGTAGGCGCTGTTGTTGATGTGCCCGTTGAAGTCCACATCGCGGCGCGGCGCCGTGATCTCGGCATCGGCCTGCGCCTCGGGCCACGCGCTCGGCTCCGTCAGCGGCGTGGTGATGGGCGGGCACTCGCTCGCCACCGAGGGGTCGAGCTTGGCACGGCGCAGGGGGATGGGGCGGCGCGTATCGACGTTGATGAGCACCCACAGCAAATCCGCTCGCGCAATGATCCGCCCCTCGGCATCGCTCATCTCCACAAAGCGGCGCGCCTGCAGGGCACTCGCCGTCCCCGTGTTGGTGCGCAGCGTCACCGTCTCTTTCCAAGTCGGGCGGCGCAGAAACTCGAAACAGCCCTGCACCTCCACCCAAATCATGCGGCTCTGCATGCCCCAGTCGTAGCCGAAGCCGTGCAGCTGCGCGTGGCTCTCGGCCATCTCCTGGCACAGCAGCATAAAACACTCGGGCTTGAGCAGGTGATCATCGTCGCATTCGTAGCTGGCGACCTTGTGTGTGAGAACCAAATCCTCCATAGCGCTACTCTACCCCTCCCGTCATCGGCTGTCAAGCCCGGCCGGCGCGAAATCGTCCACGAGAAACCATGACGGAGACGGGTGGAGAATCAGACATGCAGAGAGCGGATTTCGGGGTGATTCAGCACCGAGGCGATGACGGGCGCCATGTCGTAGTACTGATATTCAGCCAGGCGACCTCCGAAGATGATGTTCTGTTCCCGGGCCGCGAGTGCGCGGTATTGCTCGGCCAAGGCATTGTTGGCCGCATCATTCACCGGGTAAAAGGGTTCGCTGCCTTCCGTCCATTCGGTGGAAAATTCCTTGGAGATGATGGTGACCGGGTTGCCCTCCACTTCCGAGCCGAAGCATTCAAAGTGCTTGTGTTCGATGATGCGGGTCCAGGGCACCCCGCGCTCCGTGTAGTTGACCACGGCGTTGCCCTGTAGGTTGGGCGTGTGGTGCAGTTCTTCCTCGAAGCGCACGGTGCGGTATTGCAGCTTGCCGAAGCGGTAGCCGTAGAATTCATCGATACATCCGGTAAAGACGATTTTCTCTGCCAGATTCTCCCAGTAGGCGCGACCCTGCTCAAAGAAATCGACCCCGGTGCGGCATTCGATGCCGCTAAGGAGAGCCTCGGTTAACTTGTTGTAGCCGCCGATGGGGATGCCTTGGTATGTATCGTTGAAGTAGTTGTTATCGTAGACCAGCCGCACGGGCAGGCGGCGGATGATGAAGGCGGGCAGTTCGGTGCAGGGACGCCCCCATTGCTTTTCGGTATAGCCTTTGATGAGGGTTTCATAAATATCGCGCCCCACAAGGGTGAGCGCCTGCTCCTCCAGATTGCGCGGGGTGGTGACCCCGGCGGCAGCCATGGCGGCTACGGCTTCGCGTTTCTGAGCTTCGATTTTAGCGCTGGCCTCCGCCGGGGTGGTGACGCCCCACATCCGGTAGAAGGTATTCATGTTGAACGGCAGGTTATAGAGTTTGCCGCCGTAGAGAGCCACCGGGCAGTTGGTGTAGCGGTTGAAGGGGACAAGTGAGGTGACAAAGTCCCAAACCTGCTTATCGGAGGTGTGGAAGATGTGTGCTCCGTACTTGTGGATGTTGATGCCGTGCTGCTGCTCGCAGTAAATATTTCCGCCCGGATGAGGGCTCTTGTCGATAACGAGGCATTGTTTGTCGACTTTGTGCGCCAAGTGGGCGAAGGTAGCCCCGAAGAGTCCGGAGCCGACGATGAGGTAGTCGTATTTCATGGCTTGTTCTGCCGGTAAATGTGTTCGAGTTGTTCGGCGTGCTGCTGCATGGTGGTGAGTCCGCTGTGTCCGGCCCAGTATTCGGATAACAGGTCAGGCTGCCGGATGATTTGAGTGAGTTTTGTGATGAAATCAGATTTGTCGCCGCACCGGAACCGGAAGTGGGCAGAGGTGGTTAATTCTGATGCTCCGCCGGCATCGCTGGCAAGAACCGCTACGCCATGTGCCACCATTTCGATGGCAACTTGCGGGAGGTTGTCTTCCCACACAACCGGGACAATGCCCAGATGGATATTCTGCATGATATCCTGCAACTGGTCGTGGGTGTAGCCTTCGTATACCTTGTAGCTGTTGAGGTGTTTGAGGCATTCCTTGAGTTGCTGAGGATCGGTTCCTGCCGCTGCAATCGTGAAGTTCAGGTTGGCGGCTGTTTCCGGGGACAGGGACGCTAGGGCATCCAGGAGGAAAGGAAAGCCTTTTTCCGGTGCCGTCGCGGCGCCCATGAAAAGGAGATTCAGCGGCAGGGAGCCCGGCGTGACCTGGTATCCTTTCTGATGCTCTGCTACCCTGGTGCCAATATAGCTTAGTTTGATGAGCCGATGGCTTATTCCCATGTGTTCGTATATCTGCCCGACTCTCCGGCTGACGGCGAGGATACCGTCAGTATATTGGTTGAGGTGTTCGATATAAGTCTTCCTGTATGCCTTATAATCCTGCGCGGTTGCCTGAATCCGGTGAATTTCGGTATCATTTCTCTTTCCCGAGTGCCTGATGAGGATCTTGCGCAGGAATCCGGGCATGCTGACTTTGTTATAAGGGTCTTTGTAGTAATGTACGGCATGCCGCTGCAATGCCTTTGCGTCCCATTCCGGAATACAGCCTAAGCAAGTCTGCCCGTCATGGTAGCATTCGCAGCGCTGCCTGTTTTTTTCCTGATAGAGCCGGATTCCCACGCAGAAAGGGTGGTAATCATGCGCTGAATAGAAGATGCCCGTTGCGGGAAAGGTCTGTCTGAGAGCCTTGAGTACCTGGGGAGTGATGCCTTCGAGAGAATGGAAATGAATGATATCGTATCCCCCTTGTTTCCTGATGAAGTCTACGATACATTGTTCCAGTTCGGGCCGTGGAGAGATGGATAATTGAGGATTGTTGGAGTGCGTGCGGCTAGGGGCAGGTACGGGCGAATGAATCAGGTCATAGGAGCGGCAGATCGTTTGGGGATACGGGTTGTGCGATTCCCTGATGTAGGGAGCATGCTTCAGCGGGTTGGTCTTGAACCCATAACAGAGGAACGAAACATCATGCCCCCGATCGGATAATGCCGGTATCAGATTGTTGACATAAACAGCGACGCCCCCACCCTCTTTCCAGAAATCCCAAAACGGAACGCATGAACAGAGAAGAATCTTCATATGCGGATGATGCTTGCAGATGCGACTGAACGGGAGGGCTTTATCCCCAAAGCTGCCATTGGTGCTCAGACCCATTCAAGCGTAGTGTTAATCTTCCTTTTTTGAGACGGAGTTTCCAAGGCCGCCTGACTGTCGTGACCTTGCCTCCTGCAATGATTTTTTCAGCGCGTCTTCGTTCTTTGGGCGTAAAGTAGCGGAAGGTGAAATCGGGATAGCCGGCAATGGACTTCATGACGGCGTGGTAATGGTCGAAGAATTCCTGCGCGAGTTCCTTCCGAATACTGATCAGGAAACCGAAGTTGGTCAGATAAGCGTGGTAGAAGAAACTCTCCTTGACGGAATCGAGGATACTGTATTTTTTCAAAATGTTGCGTCCTTCGAGAGTCATGATGGGCATTTGCAGCAGGCGCGCGTCCTTGCGCATGGTCGATGAGCCCTGATTGGGTTCCATACGGTAGTGCAGCAAGGGTTCTTTCACCAAACTCATGGTATTGGCTTTTGCCAGCACTTCCATGATGAACGGAAAATCCTGATAGGCAGCCGAGGGTGATTCAATCAACGGGATTTGTCGCAGGAAATCGGCTCGGTACAGATTGCTCCAAAGACTGGCATGCAGGGTGAAAATCATCTCCCAGTCCGTGGGTTTGAATACTCCATCCGGGGCGGTGTGCCAATCCAGTTTCCCCGGTTCGTTCCATAATATATTCTGCTCGCTCTCCGGTTTGGTGGAGTTGTATGTCCAGAACATACATTTGACGAAATCTGCATGGGTTTCCACCGCTCGATTGTACAGCTTCTCATACATGGTGGGTTCAATCCAGTCGTCGCTTTCAATGATGCCGATGTAGGGGGCGCGTGCCAAAGAGATGCCGTGATTCACGGCTTTGCCATATCCGCCATTGGGCTGGTGAACGGCAAGCACGCGCGGGTCTCGGGCGGCGTATTCATCCACGATGCCGGGGCAGCCGTCCGGCGAGCCGTCATCAACCAGGATGATCTCGATATCGCGGAGAGTCTGTGCGAGGATGGAATCGACGCATTGATGCAAAAAGCGTTCAACACCATAGATGGGGACAACGACGGAGACCTTGGGTTCTGTGGACATGGTTTAATGGGAGAGATGAATGGTGAATCCGCAAAATCGCAGCACTCGGTGGCCGGCCTCACGGCGGCAGGAACAAAGGAGCTGCAGCCAGGAGACATTACCCCGGCGTCTCTTGGGGTATAGCTGCGGGGTGTTGCAGATAAGCTGCAAATCGTGCCACTCGCGCTTTTTGAAGCAATCGGCTCGCAGGGAGTGCAGCGGGAAATAGCGATTGAGCAGGGAAGAATAGGCCGCCAAATAGTCCGGAATGCGCGTCCTGAGGCGCAAGCGGTAGTCGGCTTGCAGGGTGTGCAGGATGCGCCGTGCCAGGATACTGCGCAGATCCGTCGCGGCGGGCGGCAGAGATTCATAAACATCTGCCTGCAATTCAAGCTCACGCAGAGCTATCCATGCACCCTCATCCATTTTCCGGGTGCTGGAGTGGGGATTATCCTCCCGGTAGTGGTAAGCTCCTACAGGAGTGATACAGATAATACTTTCGTAATCCCCACTATCAGGGGGGGTAATACAGATTTAATCCAGGTACGGATTCCGAAGCCTAAATCCTGGTAGGCTGCCCCCGGCGTTTCAGAGAAGCGAATGCGGTTCTCCAGCAGAAAGCTGCGGCGGTAGATGCCGCTCCAGATGGAAGGGCTCCCCAGGATGTAGTCCGCCACGGTGGCAGCGGGGAGCTCGGTGCCGGGCTCTACAGAGGCAAACTTATTGGCCGGGAGGGTGGTGCCCCCGCGGACGATGGTGTAGCTGCCCTTCACAATGGGGGCTCGGGTGTGCGCGGCCAGTTCCATGAGGTGCGAATACATGGTTGGCTCGATGGTATCGTCCGGTTCGACGATACCGATCCACTCGCCGCGAGCTTCGTCCAGCGCGCGGTTCATGGCTTTGCCATAGCCGCCATTGGGCAGGTGCAGCACTCGGAACCGAGAGTCCCGAGCCGCCCATGCATCCAGCACATCGGCGGATCCATCGGTGCTGCCATCGTCTATGCACACAAACTCAATGCTCTCGAAATCCTGAGCGGATAGGGAGCGCAAACAGGGCTCAAGCAGGGCTCCGGTGTTGTACACGGGAACCAGTACGCTGAGTCGGCGAGAAGATAGGCTAACGTTATTAGACACGGAGCGCTTCCAAATATACCGCATGATGCATGAGAATGCAAGGTAAGATGTCTCATTTCGAATGTTTTCCCCCCGCAAGTTGCGGATTCGACACGTTCGTCGGTATATGCTGTCGTCATCGTGCCGCTTGTCGCTTTGGCGTTCGGGGAACGTCAGAGTGCATTTGTTCGCGATGCCCCGATGACCTCCGCTGTTCGTTCCGGCGCACGAACAGATAGAGCAGGTAGAAGAGCGCCAGAGCCGGGAGTTGCAGGGCGAGGTAATACCAGGGGGCGGGGCCGGCGTAGTCCAGCAGGGTGCCGGGCACGGGCGGGTGCAGGGTGAAGCCGTAGTTGGTGCCCAGCAGCAGGTTGAGGGGGTGGACGGCGAGCAGGTACAGGTCTCCCACGGCGAGGGTGATGAGCGGGTCGCAGCGGCGCGCGCGCCAGCCCAGCGCCAGCGGGAGCGCCACCGCCGCAATGAGCAGTGCGCCGTGCGTGGCAAAGAAGAACAGGTAGCGCAGCGAGGGCGCACCGAGCTCCAGCGCCGGGGTGATAAGCGCCTGAATACTCGCCGTCATCACGCTGAAAAACACCGCGCCGCAGAGCAGGGAACTGCGATACCACAGCGCAGCGGCCGCCATCAGCATGGCGACGGAGCAGTAGTGCAGCGGCAAGCCATCGGGGTAGAGGGGGAAGTCGCGCGAGCCGGCTCGCCAGAGAATCTCCCCCGCCCAGAGCAGCAGCAGCGCGATGGCGAGCCCGCGGGCAAAGATCCGGCGCTGCGGCAGGGGGCGGCGGCGCGCCGCCAGGATGAAGAGCGCGCCGAGCAGCACGATGGCGAGCAGCGCCCCGAGGTGGTCGGCGCTCAGGCGGACAAAGGCGGAGGCGAGGGCGGGGTGCATGGTCGGAGGGTCAGTAACCGCCGTCGTTATCGCCCTCGCGGTGCCAGTGGCGGGCGAGGTGGGCGCAGGTCATGAGCTGCACTTGGTGGAAAATCATCAGGGGCAACAGCAGGTTGTTGTCCAGCGTGCCGAAGATGGCCATCATCATGGGTGCGCCGACGGCTAGGCTCTTCTTGCTGCCGCAGAACACGATGGTGATGCGGTCGGCGCGGTTGAAGCCCAGCCATTGGGAGGAGAAATAGGTTGTGGCGTGGATGACGCAGAGCAGCAGGAAGCAGGTGAGCAGCAGCCCGCCGAGCTGTCCCCACTGCAGCTGCGACCAATAGCCCCCCGCCGTGGCGCCGGAAAAGGCGGTGTAGACCACCAGCCAAATGGTGGCCTTGTCGTTGTAGCCGATGAGCTTCCTGTGGCGCAGCACCCACGAGCTCAGCCAGGGGCGGCTCAGCTGACCCAGCACGAAGGGCAGCAGAATCTGCCGACAGATGTTCAGCACGTTGTCCAGCCCGACCTCGGCGCCGCCGCCCTGCGTGGCGAAGAGCAGGCTGACGAGGAAGGGCGTCAGCACCACCCCGATGAGGCTGGAGACCGAGGCGGCGCAGACGGCGGCGGGGATATTGCCCCCCGCCACCCCGGTGAAGGCGATGCTGCTCTGCACCGTGGAGGGCAGGCAGGCCACATAGAGCAGCCCCATGGAGAGCGGCAGCCCGATAAGCGGCTCGAAGAGCGGGCGCGCGCCCGTGATGAAGATCGGGAAAAAGACAAAGGTGAAGAAGGCCACCATGGCTTGCAGGCGCCAGTGCAGCAGCCCTTCCAACACGGAGCGGGGGCTCAGCTTGACCCCGTAGAGGTAGAACAGCAGTACAATGGCCGCATTCGTCAGTCCGTCAAACGCCTCCGCCCCGCGCCCGCTGCAGGGCAGCAACAGCCCCAACAGCACGCAGAGGCAGATGCCCCCCGTGAACACATCGAAAAAGCTCGTCAGGCGGCGCAGCAGGCTCATGACTCTTTGCGCGGGGGAAATTCGTAGCTGACGCGCCCGCTGCCGGGGGTAAAGACGAGGTAGGCATCGAAGCTCTTGCCGCTCTTGGAGGAGATAAACTTGCTGATGAGGTCAGTCTTACCCTTGGTCAGCAGCTTGGTGACGGTGGCGGTATCGATGTTGACGCCGCACATGAGGTGTGGCACGGTGAGGGGTTTTCTGTTCTTTCCGTAGACCAGGCCGTCCACATGCCAGGCGGCGGGGGTCTCCAGCAGCTCGTACTCACCCTTGCCCTTCACCTTGATACGGCCGTGGCGGGTCGCCTTGCTCAGGTCGTCGTTTGCCGCGCCCTTGTCGGCAGCGGCGGCGCTGCGCCCCTTGCCGCCTTTGGGGCGTTCCTCACGCGGCGGGAACTCAAAGGCCACATTACCCTTCTTGGCATCGAGCACGAGGTAGGCATCGAAACTGCGGTGCGTGCGCTGCGACACAAAGCCGGAGATGAGCTCCGTCTTGCCCCGGGTCAGCACCTGCTCCAGCTGCTCGCGGGTGATGTCCTTGCCGAGGATGTTGCGCGACATCGAAAAGCCCTTGCGCCCGCCCGTCAGCAGCATGTCGGGCACGCTCCACTGCTTCTCGCTCTCCTGCAGGGCGAGGGTCCCCTGACCGGGAACCTCGATGGTGCCGGCGGGGACGGTGGGCTGCTCGCGCTTCTCGGCGCGCTCCTCCTCGAAGGTGAACTCGGCCTTCCACGAGGAGCGCTCCGTGGCGGGGGGTACGAGCCGCAGCCCCGCCTTGAAGGGTTTGCCGAACTTGGAGCGGAAGCCGTCGGTGACGGGCAGGCTGCCCTCGGTGATGAGGCGGGTGAGCTGCTCATCGCTCAGGCTGAGCCCGGCGTGCACGCGGCGGATGCGGAACTTGCAGGCGTGGCAGGAGACGGCATCCACGCGGCTGCTGAGCCCGTGCGCATGGCAGGCCGGGCAATCAACGTCCAAATCGGGGTTGCGCCCCTCGCTCATGTAGTGGCGCACGGCATCGACAATCTCGGTCGTGTAGGTGCGGATGTCCTTCATGAAGCGCTCACGCTCCAGCTTGCCGTTCTCCATCTGCTTGAGGCGGTATTCCCAATCGCCCGTCAGCTCCGGACTGGAGAGCGCCCCCAGGCCGATTTTTTGCAGCAGGTCGATGAGATCCATGCCGCGGCGGGTAGCGATGAGCTCCTTGCCCTCGCGGACAATGTACTCCTGCGTCAGCAGCCCCTCGATGATGGCGGCGCGCGTGGCGGGTGTGCCCAGCCCGCGCTCCTTCATGGCATCGGCCAAGTCGTCGTCCTCCACCAGCTTGCCCGCCGTCTCCATCGCCGTCAGCAGGGTCGCCTCGGTGTAGGCGGCGGGGGGCTTGGTCTGCTCATCGTGCACGGCAACGGCGGCGGTGTGCACCTGCTCACCGGGGGCGACGGCGCAGAGCTCGTCCTTCTTGCGGCGCTCGGTGCCGTAGAGAGCGCGCCAGCCGGCGGAAAGCTGCACGCGGCCGTGGGTGGAGAAGCAGTCGCGCGCCTGCGCTGTGGTCACGATGGTGGTGCGCTCGGTGTCCTCGAACTCGGCATTCGGCATGAACACGCCGAGGAAGCGCTGCACCACGAGGGTGAAAATCTTGGCGGTGTCGCCCGTGAGCGGCACGATGCGCCCCGTGGGGATGATGGCAAAGTGGTCGCTGACCTTGCTGCTGTCGAACACCCGCTTGTTGGGGCGGACGCGGCGTTCGTCGAGAATCAGGCGCGTGAAGCCCGCAAACTCGGGCAGCGCCCCGCCCAGCGCCGCCACCGTGCGCGTGGCCACCTTCAGGTAGTCATTGGGCAGGAACTTGGAATCCGTGCGCGGGTAGGTCAGCACCTTGTGCTTTTCGTAGCACTCCTGCGCCAGTTGCAGGGTGCGCCGCGCCGAGAAGCCGAAGCGGTTGCTCGCCTCCTTCTGCAGCGAGGTGAGGTCGAAGAGCAGGGGAGCGGGCATGGAGACGGGCTTGCGCGTCTCCTCCACCACGGCGGGTGCCCCTTGGCAGCGCGCGGCGATGGCCTCCGCCTCCTCGCGGCTCCACAGGCGCTCCCGCGTGCGCTGGGGCGCCTGCTCGCTGCGGCGGTGGGCGGGGTTGAACCAGCGCCCCTCGTAGTTGCCCGCGGCGGCGGCAAAGGTGGCGTGCACCTCAAAGTAGGGCTCCGGGGTAAAGGCGAGAATTTCCTTCTGCCGCGCCGCCAGAATAGCCAGCGTGGGGGTTTGGACGCGCCCCGCCGGGGTGACATTGAAGCCGCCCGCGCCGCTTTGCAGCACAGTGAGGGCGCGCGTGCTGTTCAGCCCCACCAGCCAGTCGGACTCGGAGCGGCAGACGGCGGCATCCGCCAAGTGCTGCATCTCCGCATCCGTCTTGAGCGAGCCCCAGGCCTCGAGGATGGAATCATCCGTCATGCTCTGCATCCACAGGCGGGAGATGGGCTTGCGAATCTTGCCGTAGCGGATAATGTTGCGGAAAATCAGCTCCCCCTCGCGCCCGGCATCGCAGGCATTGACCAGCGCCGTCACATCCTTGCGGCGCGCCAAGCGCAGCACCTTGCGCAGGCGATCCGCCGAGCGGGCAATGGGCTCCAGCTCCATCGCGGTGGGCATGACGGGCAGGCAGTCCATGCGCCAAGGCAAACTCTTGCCGTCCTCCGTCTGCGGCTTCTTCTGCTCCACCAAATGACCCACGGCCGAGGTGATGAGCAGCGTCTCGTTGGAGAAGCAGCCCGCCTCCTCATCTCGGGTAAACTTGCCGAGTTTTTTACCCAGCACACGGGCAAGGTCAGAGGCAACACTGGGTTTTTCGGCGATGATGAGCGTGTGAGACATGATAGCGAAGTGCGCTTTTCCTATAAAGGGGCGACAAAGGATGGGTTTTGTCAAGAAAAAATGATGGCATACGCGCCTGCTCATCTGCGACGGAATCCCACCCGCGCAGAAGATGCTTGTCGCCGCCCCCAAGCTCGGGTATGATATCGGTGAGATGAGACATTCCCTGCTGATGGCGGCGCTCTTGTGCGCCCTGCCCCTGTCGGCGGAGGAGGCGGGCGCCGCGCCCCTTCCTGCCGCGCCTGTGCCCGATGCCGCTGCGGCGCTGCGGGCAGCCTTGCAGACGATGGCGGAGCAGGGCGCCGATGATTACTACCCGGCGGTGCAGGCGGTGCTGGACGCCGGGGGCACGGAGCAGGATTACCTGCGCCTGATGGCAGAAGCCGCAGCGGCGGGAGCTCCGGCGGCGCAGGTGTGGCGCGCGCGGCAGCTGTCGGACTACGCCATGACGGGCGCGGCGCCGACGGAGGCGGTGCAGGAGGCGCGTCAGCTGCTCGCCGCAGCGGTCGCCGCCGGCTATGCCCCGGCGATGCTGGAGCTGGCTGCCTACACGGCCTCCGGCCTCGGCGGGCGTGCGAACGAGCGGGAGGCGATGCGGCTCCTGGCCGAGGCCTGCAAGGCGGGCAGTGTGCGGGCGCGCGCGGCCTACCTGCTGATGAGCGGTCGCCTGAGCAAGGGAAATCTGACGGCTCCCGAGGTGTCCTCTGAGCTGCGGAACAACAATGTGTACTTGGAAGAGATTCTCGCGGCGCTCAGCGAGTCGGAGAATCCGGGTGCCGCGCGCTCGTGGTGGGAGAAGGCCGATGCCCATGGCAGTGCCAAGGCCTCCTACAACTTGGCTCAGTCTGCCGACGCTGCGCTCGGCGAGCAGCAGGTGGGGGAGCTGATCTGCCGCTCGGCGGAGCGTCATTGGCCGGAGGCGCTGGCGGTGCTGGGAGCTTTGGAAAGCTGCGGTCGCGGCGAGACGGTGCCGCCGGATGTGCCGAGGGGAACGCGCCACCTGCAGGAGGCGGTGATGCTCGGCTATCAGGAGGCGGCAGTGACGCTGGCGGCGCTCTTCCTCCGCGAGCCGCAGACCTATCCGGCCGAGCGCGTTACCGCCCTGTACGCCGAGGCCGCCGCCCGCGGCTTTGACCGCGCCAAGGTGGCGCATGCCTACTGCCTGGCGACGGGGCGCGGCTGCCCGGCG
This sequence comes from Akkermansia sp., assembly GCA_051884295.1. Taxonomy (GTDB): domain Bacteria; phylum Verrucomicrobiota; class Verrucomicrobiia; order Verrucomicrobiales; family Akkermansiaceae; genus Akkermansia. Next base: position 15,748 of record JBJEVK010000071.1, on the reverse strand, counting down.
GAGCCCGCGCGGGGCACGGCGCGCCTGCGGGAGCTGGCGGAGCAGGGCGTTCTCTATGCCCATGTAGCGCTGGCCGACTTGTACTTCAACGGTTGCGGCGCGGAGCCGGATTTGCAGCGTGCCATCGACGCGCTGGGCGAGGCCGCCGCCCTCGGCCTGCCGCAGGCCTACACCCTGATGGCGGTGCTCACGCAGCTGGGCAATGCGAACACGACGCCCGACCCCGAGCGCGCCCGCCTATACCTGCGCATGGCCGCCGAGCAGGGCGACGCAGCAGAGAGCGAGGCGCTGTTCGAGGAGTTAACGGCGGCGCGAGGCTGGCATTTCCTGCCGCCCGCATCCTGAGGAAAGCCCGATAACGCGCTTGCCAAGCCTCGGGGCGGGGTGTAGAATGCCCTCATACGATATGAGTGAGTTGAATAATCAGCTGTTCGAGGAAATTCTCCAAGCGCGCCAGCGGGTGTATGCGGTCGGCTCTCCCACGCCGCTGCAGGAGCTCTGCCTGCCCGACTGCGGGGCGCGTGTGTTCGTTAAGCGCGAGGATCTGGGCCCCATCAAGGCCTACAAGTGGCGCGGCGCCTACAACTGCATGGCCAAGCTGACGCCGGAGGAGCGCGCGCGCGGTGTGGTGGCCGCCAGTGCGGGCAACCACGGGCAGGGCGTGGCGCTGGCGGCGGCGCGCCTGGGCTGCCGGGCGCATATTTTCATGCCGCGTTCCACGCCCGAGGTCAAGCAGAACGCCGTGCGCATGCACGGCGGTGAGCAGGTGCAGATCGTGCTCACCGGCGATTCCTACGATGCCGCTTCGGCGGCGGCGCACGCCTTTGCGGAGGCCGAGGGTCTGACCTTTGTCCACCCCTACGACGACCTGCGCACCATGGGCGGGCAGGGAACGCTGGCCGATGAGGTGCTGATGAGCGGCATGGGCGCCTTTGACCGCGTGTATCTCCAGATCGGCGGCGGCGGGCTGGCGGCGGGCTGCGCCTGCTGGTTCAAACATTTCTGGCCACAGTGCCGCTGCATCGGCGTCGAGGGGGTGGATCAGGCCTCCATGAAGCTGGCGGTGGAGAGCGGCTCGCGCGGCGAGCTGCCCTATGTGGACGTGTTCTGCGACGGCACGGCAGTGCGCCGGGCGGGGGAATACACCTATGAGATCTGCCGTGAGCTGCTGGATGGTTTTGTGACGGTGAGCAACGAGGAGGTCTGTCGCGCCATCCGCACGCTGTGGACCAGCAACCGCACGGTGACGGAGCCCAGCGGCGCCATGGGTCTGGCCGCGCTGCTGCAGGACGAGGCCGCCGGTCGTCTGCGCCCCGGCGAGAAATGTCTGGTGGTACTCTCGGGCGCCAACATGGATTTTTCGCGCTTCGGGGTGGTCGCCGCACGCGCCGGGGTGGGCAGCGAGCCAAAGCGCCGCCAGCGCTACCTGCAAATCCCCATGGTGACGCGCCGCGGCGAAATCCTCAAGTATCTGGAGAACATCCCCGAGGGCGTGCTCCTGACGGATGTGCAGTACGGGCGTTTGGCGGGCGAGATTCAGCACCCTGTCTTCGGCGTGCTGGGCACGGATGAGCAGTTTGAGGAGATCCGCAGCCGCCTGGCGCGCTTCGGGCTGGAGGCGCGCGATGTCACCGACGATGCCGATGTGCGCTTCCGCATGATTTCCTACGACCGCGAGCGCCTGCACCACCCGGTCTTTTTCGTCATCGAGTTCCCCGAGCGCCCCGGCGCGTTCACGGAGTTCATGCGCGCGATGGGTGAGTACGCCAACCTCTGCTACTTCAACTACCAGTACAGCGGCGAGGTGGTCGGTCGCGCCCTCGTGGGGCTCGAATTTGCCAGCCGCGAGGATCGCGATGCCTGCCGCGCCCTCGCCAACACCCTGCGCGGCACGACCATCCAAAGCATCCACGAGCTGCCCGACGATGTGCGCCACCGCGTGCTGGATCGCATGAGCCCCGCCGAATAAGATGCTGATTCTCGCGTCCCAATCCCCCCGCCGCCGCGACCTGTTGCAGCGCGAGGGAGTCGAGTTCCGGGTGGAAACGCTGCCCTGCGAGGAGCTGGACGACCCCACCCTGCCGCCCGAGGAGCTCTGCGCCCGCAACGCCGCCCTCAAGGCCGGCGCCGTGGCGGCGCAGCACCCCGGGGACATCGTGGTGGGGGCGGACACGCTCGTGTTCATCGACGGTCACCCCCTCGGCAAGCCGAGCGACGAGGCCGACGCCGCGCGCATGCTCAGCGAGTTGCAGGGGCGCACCCACTGCGTCTGCACGGCGGTGGCGGTCTACATGCCCGGCGGCGAGCGCCGCGATTTTGCCGTTAAGAGCTATGTGCGCTTCCGCCGCATGAGCGCAGAGGACATCCGCCGCTACCTGAGCGAGGTCTACGTGCTCGACAAGGCCGGCGCCTACGCCATGCAGGAGAAGAGCGAGCTCATCGTCGAAAGCGTAGAGGGCGATGTCGACAACGTCATCGGGCTCCCCGTGCGGCAGCTGCTGGAGGTACTGCGGCGCGCCTGACGCGTTTTCCTCCGAAAAGTTTGTTTTTTTGCTTGTTTTTAATTAGAATAATTATAAAATAAACTCAGCGGCCATCCGACCGCTGCTGAACAAGATTCATACAGCCATGAGAAGTATCACAACATTTGACATTCAGTATGCCCATCGTTTCTATCGTTTCCAGGGCGAGGCTCAGTATCTGCACGGCCACACGGGTGTGCTCACCATCGAGGTGGAGGACAGCGTGGAGCCGGGCGTGAACATGGTGTTCCCCTGCAACGAGATTCAGAAGACGGCCTGGGATGTCATCAAAAACTTTGACCACGCGCTGATTCTGCGCGAGGACGACCCGCTGCTGCCGGCCATTCTGGACGTCTACGAGAAGCAGGGCATCAAGAACGGCCACCGCACCAACACCATGAAGGGCGAGGCCTTCAGCAACGAGCTCTGCACCGCCTATCCCGACTGCCGCCTGGTCGTCACCAAGGAGACGATGACGGTGGAGGGCATGATCAAGATGGTCTACTCGCTGCTCAAGGACAAGCTCAACATCGCGAAGATCACCTTCACGAGCGGCGTCAACGCCGCCTCCTGCGAGTTCGAGGTCAAGGGGAGCATCGACCGCTGCCCGCTCTGCGGCATCGCGCTGGACAAGGACGGCAGCTGCCCCAAGTGCGGCTACAAGAAGAAGTAAGCGCCCCGCATACCGACGCATCACCCTCGGGGGAGACCGCCTGGTCTCCCCCTTTTTGCGCTCGGAGGGCGGGGAGCGCGACCGCCGGATAACGTCTTTTTTTCGCTTTTTTTAGAACCCTGTTTTTGTTACACTTTGCAGGTCGAAAGATAGCTCATCATGGATGAGGACAGGATTGATCGGTTAGGCACCAACATTCAGGAAAAAGCCACTGTCATTTGGAATGTAGCCAATGCGATCTTCGGCATTTTCAAGCCACACGAATACGGCAAGGTGAGCCTGCCCATGCCCGTCATCAATCGCTTCCATGACTGTCCGGCGGCATCGGCACGAAGCTCCAACATGAAGGTGTTCATGGATACCATTTGCAGGATGACGACAAGCGCACGCGCTTGCGCGAGTTGCTGGCTCAGGCCTTCTACCGCCGCTTCCGCACCGCCTACACGCTCCCGGACGAGGAGGTGCAGCGAGCGGCGGAGGGGGAGGCGTAGAGGCAGGGCTGCGCTTCGGATAGGTGGGGCTCTCCTCAGCTCGGGGGTGGCTTCTCGGCGCTTGCCTTGGCAGAGTGGGGATAGGTTTGACTAAGCGGCCTGTAAATGCTACATTGAGAGGCCGAATGATGTGTTAGGGTAGGAGCCGATCCGCACTCCGAACAGCAGATAAACACCACATGACCGACCAGGAATGTTCAAAACCTCAACAAACAGTGTGACCTACGCCTACACCGTCTGATGAACGGCAAGCTAAAATCATAACCCCAAGAGACGCAGCGATGCCAAAAGACAAGCTACAGCTACGCAACGGAACAGCGGACTTTCTGGTCTTTACCCGTGACGCGAAAGCGGAGGGGGTAGAGGTTCGTGTGCAGGATCATGAAGTATGGCTGACCCAGAAAGCCATAGGCCAGCTGTTTGATGTCGACAGAAGCGTGGTGACCAAGCATCTGCAAAACATTTATGCAGAGGGTGAAGCGGATGAGCGTTCAACTTGTGCAAATTTTGCACAAGTTGCCGACAACGGCAAGACCTATCAATACAAGTTCTACTCCTTGAAGGCGATTATAGCTGTGGGGTACCGAATCAACTCTACCCGAGCCACGGAATTCCGAGCGTGGGCGACCAAGGTGCTGGAGGCCTTTACAAAACAAGGCTATGTGCTGGATAAGAACCGTTTGATGAACGGGCAAATTTTCGACGAAGATTATTTTGAACACCTTATCTCCGAAATTCAGGAAATCCGGGCGAGCGAGCGCAGATTCTACCAGAAGATTACGGATATCTACGCCACGAGCGTAGACTACAACTTCGACAGTCAGATGACGCGGGATTTCTTTGCAAGTGTGCAGAACAAGATGCACTATGCCGTGCATCACCATACCGCGGCTGAGGTCATCATGAACCGTGCGGATTGCCGGAAGCAGCATATGGGGCTTACCACGTGGAAAAACGCACCGGAAGGCAAAATTGTAAAGGTAGATGTTTCCGTAGCGAAGAATTACCTCACCCATGAGGAAATATCGGAGCTGAATGAAATCGTCACCATGTATCTGGACTATGCTACGCGTCAGGCGCGGCGACGAATACCGATGACCATGGCGGATTGGGCAAGCAAGCTGGATGCTTTCCTGCGGTTCAACGATGCTGACATCCTGACGCACAAGGGGGCAGTGACGGCAGAAATAGCCAAAGCCTTTGCAGAGAGTGAATTTGAAAAATATCGCGTGATTCAGGATCGTTTGTACGAGAGCGATTTCGACCGCATGCTCCGTCAGATAGAGGAATCGGAGAAGAGCCGTCATTAACTGTGGAAGATGGTTCTACCGCCGCTTCCGCACCGCCTACACGCTCCCGGACGAGGAGGTGCAGCGAGCGGCGGAGGGGGAGGCGTAGAGGCAGAGCTGCGCTTCGGATAGGTGGGGCTCTCCGCAGCTCGGGGGGGGGCTTCTCGGCGCCTCAGCCCTTGCTGCGGCGCTTGCCGAAGCGGCGCTCGCGCGAGGAGTAGGAGGCGAGGGCGGCCTCCAGGTCGTCGCGGTCAAAATCCGGCCACAGCACGTCGGTGACATAGATTTCGGCGTAGGAGAGCTGCCAGAGCAGGTAGTTGCTCAGGCGCAGCTCTCCGCTGGTGCGGATGAGTAGGTCCGGGTCGGGCATGCCCGCTGTGTAGAGCTGCCGCTCCAGCAGCTCCGGGGTGATGTCGGCGGGCTGCAGCTGCCCGGCCTGCACCTGCTCGGCCAGCCGGCGTGCGGCGGCGGTGATTTCCTGGCGCGAGCCGTAGGAGAGCGCCAGCACGACGTTGAGGGCGCGGTTGTGCTGCGTCTCGCGGATGCTGCGGTCGAGCTCCTCGCGGCAGTCGGCGGGCAGCATGTGCAGCTCGCCGATGGCGTGCATGCGCACCTGCTTCTCCTGCATCTCGGGCAGGCGCTCGCGCAGGTATTTTTTGAGCATGTGCATGAGCGCGCTTACCTCCAGCGCCGAGCGCCCCCAGTTTTCCGTGGAGAAGGCGTAGAGGGTCAGCCAAGGAATGCCCTTTTCCAAGCAGAGGTCGATGACACGCTGCACTGTCTTGCCGCCATGTTCGTGCCCCTTGGCGCGGGGCAGGCGGTGCCGGGCGGCCCAGCGGCCGTTGCCATCCATGATGATGGCCAGATGCTGCGGAAGCTTGGGTGTGTCCTTGCTGCTCATGGTTGCTTAGAGCTCGTACTCGCCGTATTCCGCCAGGATGGCCTCCACGCGCGCGACGTCCTCGGGGGAGTCGACGCCGCTGGTGGTCTTGCGCCCGCGGTAGTTGACCTCCACCATCTTGACACGCAGCCCGTTGTAGAGGAAGCGCATCTGCTCCAGTCCCTCCACGCAGCCCTTTTCGTAGTCCGATTCGGGCAGCTCAAAATAGTTCTTCAGCGCGGCGTAGGTGTAGGCGTAGAGACCGACATGGCGGCGCACGGGGCTCTTCTCCAGCAGCTCGCGCGCTTTCTCGGGCTTGCGGATGGCGGGAATGGTGCTCTTGGAGAAGGCGAGTGCGTAGCCGTCCTTGTCGACCAGCACGGTGGTGCCACTGTAGGGGGTGGTTTTCTTGCTCTCCGTCAGGCGGTCATACTCGGCCCAGTCGAGGTGGATGCAGGGGGTGAAGACATCGGCCGGGGCGCTTTTCCACGCGTCGATGAGCTGCTGGATGACCCAGGGGGGGCAGAGCGGGTTGTCGCCTTGCAGGTTGATGATGAAGGCGGGGGCGGTTTCCTGCTGCCCCACGGCATCCCAGCAGCGCTCCGTGCCGCTGCGGCAGCTCTCGCTCGTCATCACGGCGGGAATGGCGGCGCTGTCGCAGTAGTCGACGATGCGCTGATCATCCGTGGCGACGATGTAGCGGCAGTTGTCATTGTGCCGGCAGATGCTGGCGGCGATGTCGGCCACGCGTTTGATCATCTCGACCCCGGCGATTTTCACCAGGGGCTTGCCGGGCAGGCGGGTGGAGGCATAGCGGGCGGGAATAACGATGAGAATGGGCTGTGACATGGTGAGAGGGGGGCTCGTGCGTCTGCTCGGATTCTACTCTCATCTCCCCCCGCTTGCCAAGAAAAAAGAGGTTTGCGCTTGAAAAGCGGGGCGTTTCCTGTATACTCGCGTGCGCATGCACCCGCAGAGGGTGCCGATTTCACCCAGTGAACGTGACCATGAATACCCCCAGAGTAGCCATTGTGGGCGCCACCGGAGCGGTGGGCGTTGAAATCCTGTCCTGCCTTGAGACCCGTCATTTCCCGCTGGTCTCGCTCAATCTGCTGGCCTCCAAGCGCTCGGCGGGCAAACAGGTGCGCTTCCGCGGGCAGATGCTCACGGTGGAGGAGCTGACGGAGGAGTCCTTCGGCGATGTCGACATTGCGCTCTTCTCGGCCGGCGGGGATATCTCGCGCCGCTTCGCTCCCATTGCGGCGGCAGCGGGTGCCGTGGTCATCGACAATTCTTCCGCGTTCCGCCAGGAGGCCGATGTGCCGCTGGTGGTGCCCGAAATCAACGGCAGCGAGGCGTTGAAGCACCCGCGCAACATCATTGCCAACCCCAACTGCACGACCATCATCACCCTGATGGCGCTCTACCCGCTGCACCTCAAGTACGGGCTCAAGACCATCATCGCCAGCAGCTACCAGGCGGTGAGCGGCAGCGGCCAGCACGGTATCACCGAGCTGGAGAACCAGGTGCGCGCCATCGTCGACGGGCACCCCGTGGAGATGAACACCTACCCGCGACAGATTGCCTTCAACGTGCTGCCGCAGATTGATGCCTTCACGGACAGCGGCTACACCAAGGAGGAGCTCAAGATGCTCAACGAGGGGCGCAAGATTATGGGGCTGCCCGAGCTGAATGTCACTTGCACCTGCGTGCGCGTCCCCGTGTATCGCAGCCACTCGATCTCCTGCATCGCACAGTTTGAGAAGCCGGTGGATGTGGCGGGCGCCCGCGCCTGCTACGAGGGTATGCCCGGCGTGGCGCTCATGGACGACCCCGCCAACAATGTGTGGCCCACGCCGCTCGATTCCACCAAGGGCGACACCTGCTACGTCGGCCGCATCCGCAAGGATCTGGCGGTGGAGAATGCCCTCAACCTCTGGGTGGTGGGCGACCAGGTGCGCAAGGGCGCTGCGCTCAACGCCGTGCAGATTGCTGAGCTGCTGGTGCAGGCGTAAGTTTGTCCCCATTTGCTCTTGCCATGGATATCAAGGCTCTCGTCGCGGACTGTGCTGCCAAGGTGGAGGCGCGTCTGGATGCGCTGCTGCCGGGGGAGGATGTGGCGCCGACCACGCTGCACAAGGCCATGCGCTACAGCCTTTTCGCGGGCGGTAAGCGCATTCGCCCGCTGCTCTGCCTGCAGGCGGCCAAGGCCTGCGGCGGCAGTGAGGAGGCGGCGCTCAATGCGGCCTGCGCCCTCGAGGTGCTGCACACCTACACCCTCATCCACGATGATTTGCCCTGCATGGACAACGATGACCTGCGCCGCGGTCGCCCCACGAATCACAAGGTGTTCGGCGAGGGAATTGCGGTGCTGGCGGGCGATGCCCTGCTGACGGAGGCTTTTGCGATTCTCGCCCGCGTGCCGGGCAATGAGCGCTACGATGTGGGGGACTATGTGGCCGAACTGGCCTACCGCACGGGCAGTCTCAACCTCGTGGGCGGGCAGGTGCTCGACTTGGAGGGCGAGGGGCGCCGCCTGAGCTTGGATGAGCTGCGCGCTATCCACAAGGGCAAGACCGCCGCGCTGCTCATGGCCTCTGTGCGCCTGGGCGGTATGTCGGCCGGATGCACGGGAGAGCAGCTCGAGGCGCTCACGGATTACGGGCATGATCTCGGGCTGGCCTTCCAGATTATTGACGATATTCTCGATGTCATCTCGACTCCCGAGGTGATGGGCAAGAGTATCGGCAAGGATGCCCGCGAGCAGAAGGCCACTTACCCCGCGCTCATGGGGTTGGAGGCGGCGCGTGCCGAGGCGCGCGCGTTGACGGCTTCGGCGCGCGCGGCGCTGGAGGTCTTTTCCGCCAAGCGCCGCGAGCCGCTGCTGGCCATCAGCGATTACCTGCTCAAGCGCGATTACTGAGGCCTTGCGTCGCGTTTGCCGGTGCACGACAGGCGCGGAAAACAAGGGGCGCGCCCTTCCTTGCGGGAGGGCGCGCCCCTGTGTATCGGGAACACCGGCTCTCAGAGCGGCAGCTCTCCGGCGGGGGGCTGCCAGCTTTGCACGGGCGCCTCGCTCGTCGGCTCGTCCTCGAGGGGAGCCGTCAGGGTGGTGGTGGCGTTGCCGTTGGTGTCCAGCACGGGGGAACCGGCCGTCGGCTCGTAGTCGGCGGGGGCGCCGGTGTCGGCCTTGGGCGCGGTTTTGGCGGGGATGAGCTTGCCCTTGCGGGGCTTGGGGGCGGGCTGGTCGCTCGTCACTTCAAAATCGCTCATGTCGACCATGTCATCCAGCCCGAAGGCATAGCGCGCGATGTCGGGCAGGCTGTCCTTGACCAAAATGTTGGTGGGGAAGCGCACTTGACCCTCGGGCGTGCGCAGGGTGATGCGCCCGCTCTCCAGGCGGTAGATGACGGCGTTGTTGTAGACGCGCCCCGTGGTGGTCGAGGCATCGCCGATGGCCATGCCGGGCAGCAGGCCGCGCGCCACGCTGCGGGCGGTTTTGTCCTCCTGGCGGATTTCGTGCTGCACCGCCAGCACCTTTTGGTGTTGGGTTTCAATGGACTGCTTCTTCTCCTCGATGCGGCGCTTGAGCTCCTCGTTCTTCTGCACGAGGGAGGCGAGACGGCGACGCAGGTGGAGCTGTTCGTCCGCGTGGTAGGCGGCGGGTTGCAGCGCCTCGCGCTGGCGGCAGAGCTCGACGTTGACCGTGGCCGCCTGTTCCATCGGCCCGGGGATGCGGTACTTGGCCAGCTCGCGCTGAAGGTACCAGATGCCGCCGCCCAGTGCCCCGGCCAGCAGGAGCACCAGCAGGCTGTCGAGCAGGAGCCCGCCCCGCTCGTGCTTGCGGGCGGGTTTCGCCTTGCTGTCGGTCGGGGTGCTCGGCGCCGTCTCCTGCGGCGCGGGTGTGGTGTCCGTCTTGACCTCGTCGCTCGCGTGTTCGGCGGCCGGGTCGGCGCTTGGTTTGGTCGTCTTGTCGTCTGCCTTCACCGGGGAGCCGGGCAGGGGGGTAGGCAGGGGGCGAATGGGGATGCGGGGCGTCCCTTGCGGGGTCGGGGTGTTGTTGGCGAGGCTCATGAGCGGCGGCTGTTGGCGATTTCACTCTGCATCATGCGGAAAGAAGCGCGGAAAGCGTCCAGCCTGTCCTGCAACTCGATGGCTCGCAAGCGCAGCTGCGTCTCGCGGGCGTCCAGCGTGTCCAGCTCCTTGATGCGGGCAGCGGATTCGGCCTCGGCGGCGGCAATCTGCTCCGTGAGCCCGGGTACATCCTCCCCCGCCTGTTCGATGAGCGCCTGCATTCGGTTGATGTCCTGCCGCAGGGTTTCGTTCTGCTCGTGCATGGCGCGGAGCTGTTCGGGGTCGGTCGTCTTGGGGGTGCAGCCGACTCCGGCAAGAGCGAGCAGCGCCGCAATGAGGGGAAGAAGGTGGAATTTCACGACAACATGTTGGAGCAAGGCTCGGCGGGCGTCAAGTAGGATTTGTGTCACCCGCGAGGGAATGCTTGACGCGCGGGCGCAGTGCTGCTACCATCGGGGCATGAATCGCGTTGAAACAGCCGTCAGCATGTATCGCAATCCGTACAACTGTGCCCAGACCATCTGCCACGCGTTCGGGCGTGCGGACTTGGCCGAATCGCTGAAGAGCTGCGGCAAGGGCGGCTCGCCCGGTGGTGTCTGCGGCTCGCTCTACAGCGCCATGCAGATACTGCCGGAGCAGGCGGAGGAGATGGCGGCGGCCTTTGAGGCGCGCTGCGGCGCGCGCATCTGCCGCTTTGTGTCCAAGGGCATGCGGGTGCCTTGCCCCGAGTGTGTGCGCGCCTCGGCGGAGCTGCTGGCGCAGCGGCTCGGCTGATGCCCCTGCGGCGGCTCAGCCGTAAAAGCGGCGGAGGAAAGCCGGGTTGCGCTCGGCGTAGAGGGTGGCGGCCACTTCGTCGGCCAGCCCGATGAGCAGCTTTTCCAGCGCGCAGGTGACGGGCGCCACGCGGTCGATGTGCCCGGTGGTGGCGTAGTTGGTGCAGCCGCAGCCGTTCATGCAGCGCCGGCGCAGCGAGCAGACCCGGCAGGCGGGGTGCGTGTTGCCGCGCGTGGCGATGAGCCATGCCTGCCGCGCGCGGTCGATGCCCTCGCGCACGTTGCCGAAGCAGAGCGCCGGGTCATCGCCCGAGCCGACCAGCCGCGAGCAGGGGAAGAAGTTGCCGTCGACGGAGACGCAGATTTCCTGCTCGCCGAGGCGGCAGCGTTCGCAGTAGCCTCCGTTGAGGTGGGTGATGATTTTGCCCTCCAGGCATTCCAGATGCAGGGGGCTGCCCGCGCGGTAGCTCTGCAGCATGAGCTCGGCGCAGAGGCGGTACTGCTCGCGCAGTCGCGCAACATCCGCATCGCACCACGAGCTCCAGTAGTCGAAATTGAGCCCGATGGGCGCGTTGCCGTGCTCGGCGAGCCAGCGCACGCCCTCCGCCAGATGCACCACGTTGTTGGGGGTGACCACGCAGACGAGATGGTCCTTCGCCGAGGGCTGTTCGCGCATCTGCTCCAGCACGGGCAGCAGCAGGGCGTGACTGCCGCGCCCGTCGGGGAACACGCGGTTGAGGTTGTGCATGGCGGGCGAGCCGTCCACCGACAGCACCAGCTGGTAGTCCTGCGCCCGCAGCCACGCCAGCTTGTCCGGCGTGAGCAGCACACCGTTGGTCGTCAGCGAGAAACGCGGCGGCAGCGGCAGGCGCGCCGCCCGCTCGCGCAGGTAGGCATCGCAGCTCTGCAGCAGCTCCCACTCCATGAGCGGCTCCCCGCCGAAAAAGCCCAGGTCCAGTGCCTGCCCGCTGCGCTCGGCCTCGCGCAGAGCCATGTCGATGGCGCGCCGCGCGGTTTCGCGAGGCATGGCGGCGGCGTATTTGTGCCCGGCGTAGCAGTAGCGGCAGCGCAGGGGGCAATCGTGCGTCAGGCAGAGCGTCAGGGTCAGTGTGGGCTGCATGGCGGCGCGGGCTCAGCGCTTAGGCGGCAGCTTGGGTTTGCCCGGTGTGCGTTGCGGGGGGCGCCTGTCGGGAGCCGGGGGCAGCTGCACGCGCGGCAGTTCGCGAATAACCTCGCCCTCCAGGAGCTGCGGGGGGCGTTGCGCGCGCTCGGCGGGTGCTTCGCTGCGTTGTGCGGCGTTCGGGGCGGCGCCTGCGGGCTGCGGCACCTCCTCCGCGCCCGCAGCCGTGCTCAGCAGCCCGAGCAGCGCTGCCGGCAACATGCGCGGGTAGCGGGGCGAGGCTTTGCGAGGTTCGGGGGAAACATCCATGAATTTTATTTAGCGGATTGTATGGTGGGAAGAGGCGGGAGCGGTACGCCGCCTTGCATCTGCTGCTGCTGGCAGGAGGCGAGCAGGGCGCCGCCCGCTGCCGCGACCATGGCCGTTCTCAGCATCGGGTACTTCGGCGTATCTTCGTTCTTTGGGGGAGAGACTTCCATGACGATGCCACCTTAGCACGGACGCGGCGCGCACCGCAAGAAAAATATGTCATGAGCGGGCGCATGCTGCATTGGATGCTTGCCCGCCTTGCGTCGCTGCGGCAGAATGGCGGGCGATGATTCGCTTCTCTCTCTTCGGCGTTCGGGTGAGCATCCACCCCTCGCTCTGGCTGACGCTGGCCGTGTTGGGCGGGGTGTTCGGCACCGCCAGCATGCAGCATCTGTTCGGCGTAGCGCTCTTCATCATCGCGGGTTTCCTCTGCCTGTTGAGCCACGAGATGGGACACGCGCTGACGGGGCGGCTGATGGGCGGGGGCGAGCCGGAGATTTACCTCGCGTGGCTGGGCGGCGACTGCAACAACCCCGACACACGGCTGACGCGCTTGCAGGGGGTGCTGATGACTTTGGCGGGACCGCTGGCCTCGCTGCTGACGGGAGCGCTGGGCGTGCTGCTGCTCTGTGCCTATGTGGGCGATGTGCGCGTGGGGGGCTTCCTCGCGCTGCATTTTATGCTGGGGCAGGTGCCCGCCGGGGCTTGGGAGCTGGGCTCGCCCGCCGCGCTGATGTTTTTCGCCTTTCTCACGGAGGTTTGCGCGTGGTGGTCGGTGCTGAATCTGCTGCCGGTTTTTCCTCTGGACGGCGGGCAGATCATGCACGGGCTCATTGATTCGCCCCGGCGCATGCACGGCGTCAGTTTGGCGGCGGCCTGTGTGCTGACCGTTTTTTTTCTGGTGCTGGGGCTGTGGCTGATGGCGCTTCTGATGGCGGCGCTCGCCTGCCTGAACCACCGTTGCCTGCGCCACGCGCCCTACTAAAATCGTTGACAAATCACCGCAACCCACTACAATCCCCCTCATGGCACAGCAACACGCAATCTCCCCGACCCGGGCCGAGAATTTCCCCGAGTGGTACCAGCAAGTCATCAAGGCCGCCGACATGGCGGAGAACTCCGAAGTGCGCGGCTGCATGGTCATCAAGCCGTGGGGCTACGCCATCTGGGAGCTGATTCAGCAGCAGCTCGATGCCGAGTTCAAGCGCACGGGGCACACCAACGCCTATTTCCCCATGCTCATCCCCGTCTCCTACCTGGAGAAAGAGGCCGAGCACGCCGAGGGCTTCGCCACGGAATGCGCCGTGGTCACCCACCATCGTCTGGAGGCCGTCAAGGACCCCGAGACGGGCAAGACCAAGATGTTGCCGGCGGGCGAGCTGACGGACAAGTATGTGATTCGCCCCACCTCGGAGACGGTCATCGGCGCTGCCTTTTCGCGCTGGCTGGAGAGCTATCGCGATCTGCCCTTCAAGGTCAACCAGTGGTGCAACGTGATGCGCTGGGAGATGCGCCCGCGCATTTTCCTGCGCACGGCGGAGTTCCTGTGGCAGGAGGGGCACACCGCCCACGAGACGCGCGAGGAGGCCGAGGCCGAGACCGCCACCATGCACAAGGTGTATGAGAACTTCCAGCGCGAGGTGCTCGCCGTGCCCTCCATCCCCGGCGAAAAGACGGAGCACGAGCGTTTCCCCGGCGCTGTGCGCACCTTCACGGTTGAGGCCATGGTGCAGGATCGCAAGGCGATTCAGGCCGGTACCTCGCATTTCCTGGGGCAGAACTTCGCCAAGGCGCAGAACATCTCCTTTGCCGGGCGCAACAACGAGCGTCAGTTCGCGTGGACGACCTCCTGGGGCGTGTCCACCCGCATGATCGGCACGCTCATCATGGCGCATTCGGACGACGACGGGCTGGTCTGCCCGCCCCGTGTGGCGCCGCGCCAGGTGGTCATCATCCCCGTCACGCCCAAGGCCGAGACGCGGCAGGCCATCCTTGACCACTGCGCCGCGCTGGCCGACAAGCTGGCGGCGCAGAGTTTTTGCGGACTGCCCATCCGTGTGCAGGTCGACGACCGCGACCTCAACGGCGGCACGAAGAAGTGGGAGTGGGTGAAGAAAGGCGTGCCCCTGCGTGTGGAGATCGGTCCGCGCGACCTGGAGAAGGGCAGTGTCTGCCTCGCCCGACGCGATGCCGCGAGCAACGAAAAAATCTTCATGCCCGAGGCCGACTTCGTGGCCGGCGTGGTCGAGCTGCTGGGCGACATTCAGCACAGCCTCCTGCAGCGCCAGCAGAGCTTCCGCGACAGCCACATCCGCCCCTGCGCGAGCTTGGAGGAGCTGAAGGCGAATTTCGCGGGCGAGGGCGATGCGGACTGGCTGCTCTGCCCCTGGGACGGCAGCCCCGAGCAGGAGGAGGAGTTGGCCAAGAGCCTGCGCATCAGCATCCGCTGCATCCCGCAGGGCGAGATGGGCAGCGGCCCGGAGGCTCCCTGCATCCTCACGGGTCGCCCCACCACGCGCCGCGTGCTCTGGGCGCGCAGCTATTGAGCCGCCCCCGCCGAGCCTTTCCGGCGCCCCGACCGCTGCCCGGCGGTCGGGGCGCGCGTGTCTCCTGAGCGCGACGGAAGCTGCTGCGGGGTGATATTTTCCCTTGAAAAACGCGCATTTTTCCGCTATCATGCCCGCGTGCCGCCTTTGCTGCGTGCCCGTTCATCATTCTCAACCTAATACAACTATGGCTAAACTGACTGTTCGCGACCTCGATGTCGCCGGTAAGGAAGTCCTCGTCCGCGTGGACTTCAACGTTCCCATGAAGGATGGCGTCATCACCAACGATGCCCGCATCGTCGCTGCGCTGCCCACCATCAAGCACCTTGTCAGCAAGGGGGCTCGCGTGGTTCTTTGCTCCCACCTCGGGCGTCCGGACGGCACGGGCTACCAGCCCGAGTTCTCTCTGAAAGCCGCTGCCGAGTGCCTGGCCGGGCATCTGGGTCAGCCCGTGGCTTTCGTGCCCGAGACCATCGGCGAGGCGGCCACCGCCGCGCGCAAGGCGCTCAAGGATGGCGATGTGCTGCTGCTGGACAATGTGCGCTTTGACAAGAAGGAGAAGAAGAACGACCCCGAGTTTGCCAAGGCGCTGCTGGGCGATGCGACGCTCTTCGTCAACGACGCGTTCGGTTCCGCGCACCGCGCCCACGCCTCGACCGAGGGCGTGACCCACTTTGCGGAGAAGTCCGCCATGGGCTTCCTCATCGAGCACGAGCTGGAGTACCTGGAGGGCAAGCTGGCGAACCCCGAGCAGCCCTTCGTGGTGATTATGGGTGGCGCCAAGGTTTCGGACAAGATTCAGGTGCTCTCCAAGCTCATGGAGAAGAGCCAGACCTTCCTCATCGGCGGCGCGATGGCCAACACCTTCCTGGCGGCTCAGGGTCACAAGGTCGGTGCCTCCAAGATTGAGGCCGACAAGCTCGACCTGGCCAACAGCATCTTGGCCGATGCCGCGTCCAAGGGGGTCAAGTTCATCCTGCCCGCCGATACGCGCTACTCCTTCAAGTTTGAGGAGGGTGCCGAGACGCACTGCACCGCTCCCTGGGCCGAGGGCGGCGAGGTTCCCGAGGG
>JBJEVK010000070.1:44517-56363 GCA_051884295.1 Akkermansia sp. | reverse complement strand
GCGGACTCTTTCGCCGCCGTGTGGCAGCTCGTCCGCCGCGAGGTGCAGCTCTGAGACATCTGCTGATGGGAGCTCCGTCACGGCGGGGTATCAAGCCTCTGCCCAAGAGACGCACAGAATGCCAAGGATACAGCATTCACGATGCTGCGTAATGCTCACGCCTGAGTATCAATGTTGAGGAATATCCCTATCCCTGTTGTTAGAATGAGATGGTTGTTCCAAGTGATGCATTACCAACGGTGTATATTTTGTGATTGACTACAGCATCGTGAAAGCGTATGGTGAGCCACGCATGGGTTCTCCTCAGCGTTTAGCGGCATTTGACATAGCCAAGGGTATCGGCATCATTCTGGTCATTTTGGGGCATTCCCCCCTTCCGTCGCCCATCGGGAAATATATCTGCGGCTTCCACTTGCCCCTGTTTTTCATCATCAGCGGCTATTTTCTCTCCTGCAAACTACCGATCAGGGACTATTTTCTCAAGAGATGCAGGCAGTTGATGTGGCCGTATGTCTGCGGCTGCAGCATTGCGACACTCATCCTTGCTTTCGTTTGCTCCTGCATAGAGATTCCGACAACTCTGCCCCACCTGTTGTCTCAGCGCCTGATTGCCTGTCTCTACGGACTTGGGTGGCCTTATGATCTTCCTATCACTCGCGCCCATATCCAAATGACGGGTACATTTTGGTTTCTGCCGGGGCTTTTATGCTCACTGCTAACGGTCAGGATGGCACTGCGCTATCGATACGCTTGGGTGATCGTTTTCCTCTCTGCCGGTTCGGCTTACATCTCACACCGATTTCTCGTCTTACCCATGAGTATTCAAGCCGGAGTGAACGCATCCGTGTTTGTTTATGCAGGCTATCTGGCCAAGCGATACAATATCATCCGCACCTCCGTATACCAATCCCGTTGGTTACCTTGGGTCGCGCTCATGATTTATGTACTGATGGTCAGAAACGTGGGAACCGTCGGTCTTAATTCCTGCTATTATTCTCAGCCCCTGCTCAACATCATCGCTGCGATAGGCATGTCGTATGTGATCCTCCGTTTTTCCGAATTTCTGAGTCGGATTCCCTTGATCGGCAAAGCGCTCGCACACATCGGCTCAGCAACCCTTTTCCTTTTCTGTGTCCATGCCATCTCGCAGACAGCCATCACGCAATTCACCCCGGAATACCATATCCAACTACTGAGCCGTCCCGCTACGATCATCTACCTGCTTATGACCCCCTTTGTCGTCCTGTTGCTGCGCGACGGCATTCGGCTGCTGCGGCGGAGAAATGACACGGCTCCCTTGCCGAATGAAACCTGAGCCCTCCCCCACGAAAAACAAGCCCCGCGCAGAGAAACTCTGCGCGGGGCTTGTGTATGCGGCAACGGCGGGAGGGCGAGGGTTGCCGCGTGCGGCGGCTCAAGCCTGCTTGGGGCTCAGGCTGCGCTCCTTGTGCGCCCAGCTCCAGTCCCAGCGGTTGAGGTTGGTGAAGAGCAGCGCCAGCAGGTCCTCGCTGGCTTGGATGTCGATCTTGTGCGCCATCTCGATGTGCTGGTGCACGTTGCGCACGGGGATGGACAGGGCGCCGCAGATGGAGCCGCCCGCGCTGAACTTTTGCAGCGCGCCCGCATCCGTGCCGCCGGCGCTGAGCAACTCGCGCTGGTAGGGGATGCCGGCTTCCTCGGCCAGCTGCACCATGTAGTCGACCATGCGGCGGTCGGTGATGAGGGTTCCGTCGTAGACCTTGATGGCGGTTCCTTTGCCCAGCTCGGTGCATTTGTCGTGCGCGCCGCTGCCGGGGGTGTCGAAGGCGATGGTGGTGTCCAGAGCAAAGGCGAAGGTGGGGTTCACCGCCAGGGTGGCGGCGTGGGCGCCGCGCAGGCCGACTTCCTCCTGCACGGTGAAGACGGCGTAGAGGTCGTAGTCGGGGCGATTGCCGCCGTCGATGATGCTCTTGCAGGCTTGGATGAGCATGTAGCAGCCGCCGCGGTTGTCGATGCTCTTGACGTTGAGGCAGTCGCCCATCTCCACCAAATCGCTCTTGCGGGTGATGGGGTCGCCCACGGTCACCCATTTCTCGACTTCTTCCTTAGGCAGGCCGAGGTCGACCACATAATCCGTCACGGCGGGCATCTTGGTGCGCTCCTCGGGGCTCATGACGTGGATGGGTTTCACGCCCATGCAGCCGGGCAGGTCTTTCTTGCCGTGCACGATGACGCGCTGGGCGGTGAGGGTCTTGGCATCGAAGCCGCCCAGCGGCAGGATGCGGATGAAGCCATTGTCGTCGATGTGGCGGACGATGAAGCCGATTTCATCCATGTGCGCGGCGCACATGATGCTCTTTTCGGCGCTCTTGCCCTTGATTCGGCAAACCACGTTGCCGATGTTGTCGATGTGCATCTCATCGGCATAGGGCTGCATCTCCTTCATGATGAGCTCGCGGATGCCGTACTCGAAACCGGGCGCGCCGATTGCCTCGCAGAGGTCTTTGAACAGTTGGACGTTCATAACGCCCCCTACTCTACCCCCGCAGCTCTCCCTGCGCAAGAGCAATCCGCAGGGAGAGCCGGGTGAAATGTGTCTGCCTCCCTCCGCGCTCAGCGCGCGCCGCGGGCGATCAGGTAGTCGCGGATGGCGGGCTGCTTGGCCTCGTGCAGCGGGGTTTCGCCGTCCTCATCGCGCGCGTTGATGTCCGCGCCATGCCCGACCAGCGCCATGACGATGGGCAGGCTGCCGTTGTCGCAGGCTTCGTGCAAGGGGGTCTTGCCGTCCTCATCGCGCACGTTGGGGTTGGCGCCCTGCTGCAGGAGGTAGTTGACCACGCCGAGCTGTCCGCAGGCCACGGCGGCCATGAGCGGGGTCTCGCCGTCCTCGCCCACGCGCACGTTGACGTCGGTGCCCTGCTGCCCCACCAGCTGCTGCACCACATCGAGCGCCCCGCACACGGAGGCGACATAGAGGAAGAAGGAGCGCTGCGCGATCGGCGCGGCGGTGGGGGTGCTCACCAACTCCAGCATCGCCGCGTTGTCGCCGCGCTGAGCCGCGCGCACGAAATCGGCGTTGAGCCCTCGTGCGTGCTCGGCGAGCTCCTCCAGTTCATCGGTCCTGTTTTCGGCGGGCGAATCCGCCCGCAGGACGCCCGCGGGCAGCAGCGCCAGCGCCGCCATCAGTGGTAGGGTACGAATCAGTCTCATATCAAAGGAGTGAGACGTACGCCACTCGGTCTCCGTTGAAAAACACGCCGTTTTTTTTGAGCACGCACGCGCAGAAAAGGCTTGACAGCACAAGCACGAGGTGCCACAATGCGCGTGTACAAGTTCCGGTCTCACATGGATTGGGGCGGGTCGCGGACCCGCTCTTTTTTTGTAGACCGCTCACCCCCCAAACAACAGCCGCTCACCATGCCCGCCAACGATATTACCGCTCTGATTGACTACTACGTTCGCGAAAAGGATCTGACCCCCGATCGCGTGTTGAAAGCTCTCGAAGATTCTTTCCTGACGGCTTACGCCAAGATGGTTCCCGGCGCCGACCGCATCCACTGCCTGCGCGCCGTCATCAACACCAAGACGGACACCGTGCGCATCAAGGCCGATATGACGGTGGTGGCCGATGAGGAGCTGACGGATGCGTTCAACGAGGTTCCCCTGTCGGTCGCTCAGGCCAAGGGCGCCAAGAAGGGCAAGGTTTACGCCCCCGGCGACACCATCAGCGTGAATGTCACGCCGCCCGATTTCGGTCGCATTGCCGTGCAGACGGCGCGCCAGACCATGCAGCAGCGCATCCGCAAGGCGGAGCAGGAGATGCTGGCCGATGCGTTTCGCGACCGCATCGGCGAGCTGGTGACGGGTACGGTCAAGCGCTACGACCGCGGCGATGTCATCGTGGAGGTGGAGAAGTTCGAGGCGCTGGTGCCGCTGCGCCAGCGCATCCCCGGCGAGGAGTACGCCAGCGGGGATCGCCTGCGCTTCTACATTGTCGAGGTGCGCGACGGCGTGCGCGGCAACGAGCTCATCCTTTCCCGCAGCCATCCCAACCTAGTGCGCCGCCTTTTCGAGAACGAGGTCATGGAGATTGCCGACCACACCATCGAGATTGTCCGCATTGTCCGCGAGCCGGGCTACCGCACCAAGATGATCGTGCGCAGCAACGACCCGAACATCGACCCCGTGGGGGCGTGCGTGGGCATGCGCGGGGCGCGCGTGAAGAACGTGGTCAACGAGCTCAACCGCGAGAAGGTCGACATCTTGGAATACACCGAGGACAAGGCCGCGCTGGTGACGGATTCGCTCTCGCCCATTGAGCCGCTGAGCATTGATGTGGACGAGGAGAAGCGGGTGGTCACCGTCATCGTGGAGGACGACCGCGCCGCCGCCAAGGCCAAGGGTCGCCGCGGGCAGAATGTGCGCCTGACGGCCCGCCTGATTTCGACGCCGGATGCGGCGTGGGATGTGCGCGTGGAGCCGCACGACGAGCACGCCGCCACCAAGCAGATTGCTCAGGAGGGCGCTGCGGCGCTGGTGCAGACGCTCGGCGTGAGCGATGCGCTGGCCGAGGCCATGATTGCCAACGGCTTTACCACCGTGCAGACGATTGCCGACTTTGCCGCCGCCGAGGACTTGGTGGAGGCTCTCGGCATCGGCGAGGCCGAGGCGCAGGAGATTGTCGACAAAGCCAAGGAGGCCTGCTGAGAGGCTCCGCTCACTTATCATTTCTTTTCCCATGCCGAATAACGAACAAAAAAAGCCCGTTGTGCTGGATCTTCTCGGTGGTTCCAAGAAGAAGAAGAAGGCTCAACCCTCGGCGAGCGCCCCGGCGTCTCGCTCTGCGGCCGAATCCAAGACTTCCGCGCCCAAGAAGGAGGCGCTCGACCTGCTGGCACCCAAGAAGCGCAAGGCTCCCGCCCCGGCGCCGACGCCTGCACCTGCGGCAGTTCCCGCCCCGGCGGCGGCGCCTGCTCCCGCGGCCACGCCGGCTCCTGCCCCCGCGCCGACTCCTGCGCCTGCTCCCGCGGCCGCTGAGCCGGCTGCGGAGACGGCCATCACGGTCAAAGCGCCCATCAGCGTGGCGGATTTGGCGGCGATCATCGGGCTCAAGCCTTTCAAGCTCATTGCCGAGCTGCTGCCCATGGGGGTGTTTGCCAACCCGGGCACGATTCTCGACAGCGATCAGGTGGCTGCCCTGTGCGAGAAGCACGGGCTGACTTATGAGCGCCAGAAGCGCGAGAAGGGTGCCGGGGTGAAGGCGCCGACGGAGGAGATTAAGGAGCCCGAGGCCGTGGCTCCCGAGGAGGAGCCGGAGGACGCGCTCAAGCTGCGCACTCCTATCATCACGGTCATGGGTCACGTTGACCACGGCAAGACGTCGCTTCTGGACTACATCCGCCGCACCAAGGTGGTGGCGGGCGAGGCCGGCGGCATCACCCAGCACATCGGTGCCTACACCGTGCAGCACAATGAGCAGACGCTGACCTTTATCGACACGCCCGGCCACGCCATTTTCACCGAGATGCGCGCCCGCGGCGCGGATGTGACGGATATTGTGGTGCTGGTGGTTGCCGCCAACGACGGTATCATGCCCCAGACGAAGGAGGCCATCATGCACGCCAAGGCGGCGGGCAAGACGATGATTGTGGCGGTAAACAAGTGCGATCTTCCGGCGGCGGATCCCGTGCGCGTGCGCACGCAGTTGATGGAGGAGGGGCTGGTGCCGACGGATTTCGGCGGCGATGTCGAGTGCGTGGATATTTCGGCGCACACGGGTGCGGGCATCAATGACCTGCTCGACCTGCTCTGCCTGCAGGCGGAGGTGATGGAGCTCAAGGCCAACCCCAGGGCGAACTGCCGCGCTTCCATCATCGAGGCGCGCATGGAGCAGGGCAAGGGCTGCTCGGCCACGGTGCTGGTGCAGAGCGGTACGCTGAAGGTGGGCATGCCGTTCATCTGCGGCCCCTTCGCGGGCAAGGTCAAGACCATGCTCAATGACCAGGGCAAGAGCATCAAGAAGGTGACGCCGGGCATGCCGGCGGAGGTTTCCGGCTTCATCGAGACGCCCAATGTGGGCGATGAGCTGGTGGAGATGGAGAATGAGCGCGCCGCGCGCAGGCTGTCCGAGGAGCGTTTGGAGGAGCTGCGCATGGAGCGCCTGCGCCAGCCCAAGCGTTCGCGCATGGAGGATATTTTGGCCATGATGGGCGACGGTTCGCAGAAGGCGGTGCTCAAGCTCTACCTCAAGGGCGATGTGCAGGGCTCGGTGGAGGCTATCAAGAAGGCGATTACGGACATTGAGAGCGACAAGGTGGAGTGCCGCTTCATCGGCGCGGCTGCCGGCCCGATTTCGGAGAGCGATGTGCTGCTGGCTTCGTCCTCGGATGCGGTGATTCTCGGCTTCAATGTCAAGGTGGAGACGAACGCCGTGCGCGCCGTGAAGCGCGAGGGTGTTCAGGTCAAGATTTTCTCCATTGTCTACGAGCTGATCGACCAGGTGAAGGATGCCATGCTCGGTCTGCTGGAGCCCGAGACGCGCGAGACCATCATCGGCCATGCCACGATTAAGCAGGTGTTCAAGTTGAACAAGGGTAAGGCTGCGGGGTCTTATGTTTCGGACGGCAAGATGTTCCGCAAGGCCGAGGCTCGCGTGCTGCGCGACGGTCAGGTGGTGTTCGACGGCAAGATGTCCACGCTGCGCCGCTTCCAAGACGAGGTCGAGGAGGTCAAGAGCGGGCTCGAATGCGGCATCCGTCTGGCCGACTACGATGACTACGAGGAGGGCGATGTCATCGAGTGCTACACCCTCGAGAAGATTAAGCAGAGTCTGTAACCCCCATTCCCCACCATGCCCGCGCGACGCCTCGACAAGGTCAATGAGCTGATGAAACGCGAAATCAGCTCCTACGTTCAGAAGGAGTTTGATTGGTCCGGCACCATTGTCTCGATTCTCGATGTGGAAATCACCGAGGATCTCAAGGAGGGGCGCGTGTGGGTCGGCGTGGTGGGGCGGATGCACCCCGCGCAGGTGATTGAGAAGCTGAGCAAGCACCGCGGCGAGATTCAGCGGGCTGTCAGCCGCCGCGTGATTCTGCGCAACACGCCCAAGCTTACGTTCCGCCACGATGATTCGGCCCGCCGAGGGGTGGAGCTGGTCAACCTGCTGGACGATATCGACAAAAATTTGCCGAAAGCGCCCCCGCTGCCGGAGGGCGAGAGTGACCCCGAGATTTAAGCACGCGCCCCTGCCCTATGCGCGGCCGACTGCCCATCAAACGCGTGGGTGTGCTCCTCCCGGTTCTGTGCCTGGTGGGGCTGGTGCTGGCTGTGGGGTTGATTGCCTGGTTGAGTTTGGCGGGGCTGCCGTCCTGTGCGCTGCGCGCGATGGAGCGCGAGCTGGCGGCGCAGGGCTTGCAGGTGCAGTTGGATCGGCTGCGACTGGCTCCCAAGTCGGGGCTGGCGTTCAAGGCGGAGGGCGTCCGCGCGGCGCTGCCGCAGCAGGGGGCTTCGCCCGCCACCCTCACGGTGCGCAAGTTGCAGGCGGAGTGGGATGTGTTGGATTTGCTCGGTGGGGATGTGCTGCCGCACACGGTGTATCTGCGCGGGGCAGAGCTGCGGCTGCCGCTGTCGGAGGACGAGGCACTGAGCGCGGAGGCGGTGGATGTGCGCGTGGCGCACCGTGCTAAGGCGCAGCTGTGGCATGCGGAGCTGCGGACGAGTATCAGCGGTGCGGCGGCGGAGCTGCGGGTGTTTGTGCCGGAGTCGCTGTTGCAGGGCTCGGATTCGGACGGGGAGGCTCCCGACCCGGCGGCGCTTTTGGCCGAGCACCGCGGGACGCTGCTCCGTGTGCAGCGCGAGCTGGCTCGGCAGGATTGGGGCTCCCCCGACAAGGCGCCTAAGCTGCAGTGCCGCGTGAATTTGCTGGGCGAGCTGCCGCTGGTGTCGCTGCTGGCCGAGGTGCCGACGCTGCAAACGCCTGCGGAGCTTTGCCTGCACGATTTGGTGTTGGATGCCCGCTTGGAGAAGAATGTGCTCACGATTAACCGCAGCGGTTTCCGCACGCTGTCGCCCGAAACGCAGATTTCCCTGCGCGGCGGCTATGACCTCGCGCACCGCGAGCTGGATGTCGAGCTGGACAGCACGGCGAATCTGCTGCAGTTGGCGGAGACATATGGGGACAAGCAGCTGGCGGCGTGGCGCGCGCGGGTGGTGCGTGCAACCCCGCCGACTATCCGCATGCGGGGACATGCGTTGTTTACCGAGGATGGCGCGCTCAAACGCTACGCGCTCAACACGCAGGTGGTGCAGGGCGACCTCCGCTTCGATGAGCTCGAGTTCCGCCATGTCGATCTTTCGCTGTACTTGGAGGACGGCAATATCAATCTCACGAATTTGGAGTTGGAGCTGCCCGATGCTTCGCTGCATGCGGAGGGTCAGGTGTATGAGGGTCAGGGGCAGGCGCGCGCGGAGCTGCGGGCTGCCCTGCCCTGCCTGCAGAAGTTGTGGCAGAGTGTGGCGGGGGAGCCGCTGCCGCTGCCGGCGGGCTGGGAGTCGGAGGGGGAGCTGCAGCTCAGCGCGCAGCTCGGCTTGCAGATGCAGCGCTTTGTTCCGGGGGAGACGCGCTTGCAGGATCTGCTGCCCACGCTGACGCGCGCGAGTCTCCGCGCGGCGTGGGATCGCTGCGCGATTGAGGCGGGGGCCGTGGAGCAACCGCAGCTGACGCTGGAGTTGGAGCAGCCCGAGTGGGACGGCGCGCGCGCCAGGGTGGCGAGTGCGCGCTTGCTGTTGCAGGCGGCGCGTTTGTGCGGCGGGGAGCTGTCGGCGGAGGATGTGCAGACGACGCTGGATGTGCAGGCGGCGGAGGTCGGTGACGATGCTCTTTCGATCGGGGAGGCGGCGTTCCGTTTGCATGCGGGTTCGCTGGCGCTGGGGGAGGATGGGCTTGCCGGGGCTCAGGCGCAGGTGCAGCTCCGCGCGTTGCGGCTGCCGTGGAAGGATGCGGCGGCGGGTGCGGTGGGGGAGCTTTCGGCGGCGCTGCGCTGCGCGCAGGCGTCGTGGCGCTCGATGTCTGCGGAGAATTTCTGCCTGACGCTGGAGGGGGCGAGGCATTTGTGCTTGGCTCCTGATTGGCAGCAGATGCTCAAGGGCTCGCCGGGGGGTCTGGATGTGCAGTTGGAGGCGCTGCGCTCGCCGGATTGGGGTGAGTTGCGCGCGCTGTCGCTCGCTGTGCACCCGGAGGGGGATGGGGAGTGGCAGTTGGCGCTGGCGGCTGTGCTCAATGAGCGGGAGCTGCGGCTGGGTTCACAGGTGCAGTTGCAGCAGGAGGAGGGGCGCTCGCAGTTGCTGCTGCGCGATGCGTCGTTCGCTCTTTCTCCGGCGGCGGCGGAGCGTTTGCTGGCGGCGCAGGGCTGGACGACGGATTTGCTGCGCCTGCCGGAGTCGGTGCAGGGGCAGGTGCCGCTGCTGGCGCTGGATGTGCAGCCGTTCCGCCTGCGCCGGGCGGAGTTAGAGTTGCAGGTGCCGGAGCTGGTGCGCACACCGCAGTTGCCTGCGCTGCGCGAGCATCCTGTGGCGCTGGGTCTGCTGCTGCGCGCAACGCTGTGCCCGGATGAGGAGGGGCGCTTGCTTTGTGCCGCGCATGTGGAGTTGTCGCATGCGCAGGGGGGTGGGCTGTGGCTGGATGTGGCGGGTGATTTGCGGGAGTCGCTGACGCTGACGGGGCGCAACACGCTGACGGCAGATCTTGTCGATGCGTTGATTGATGATGCCGATGCGCACGGGATTATCCGCGATTTCCGCTTTACGCCGGGGCTCAGCCACGTGACGGCGGAGAATATTAACGCGGTGGTGCGCTATGGCTCCGGGCTGGATTTGCGCGTGCATTGCGATGCTGATATTCGCGACACGGATTATTTGCTGGGGGCTTATGAGGATGTGCGGGATGCGGCGGGTCAGGTGGTGGGGGAGCGGCTGCGCACGACTTGGGGGGATGATCCTTTTGTTCGGGTGGCGCAGGCGACTTGCGGGGTGGATGTTGTGGTGCGCATGGATGTGCGGGATGCGACGGGTCAGCCGCTGCCGGATGTGACGACGATTGATTTGTCTTCGCCGTACCTGCGCTATGACAATCGCCGCTGGCTGCGCCGTCAGGGTTTTGAGAAGGGTCCGACGGAGTGTGTGGTGCAGGGTGAGGATGTGTTTTTTGATTTGGAGTCGAATACGCTGCGGCTGACGAATATCGGCGGCACCTGCTATCCGGCGTATTCGTTCGGGATGTTTTTCCCGGATTTGCTGGACTATATGAGGGATATTGTGCTGCCGCAGCCGGTGCAGGTGTCGACGGCGAGCTGTGTGTTCCCGCTCGCGTCGAGCTGCACGGTGCCGATGAGCGGCTGTATCCGCGCGGAGATGCTGCCGGAGGCGTCGCAGGGCTTTTTCCGTTTTCTCGGGACGCAGATCCCGCTCGCGCATTTTTCGGGTTTTGTGACACTGTCGGATGATGAGGTGGTGCTCAGTGATATGACGGCGCAGTGCTGGGGCGGGGTGATGCGGGCGGCGGTGCATTTGGGGATTGCGGGGGAGAGTACGTCGTTTGATGGTTTTGTGGAGGCTCAGAATATGGATTTGCGGGCGATTGCGGATTCGTATGACAAGCAGTTTTCTCCGGCGATGTGCAACGGGGAGATTCGCTTCCGCTCGCCAAGCCCGGAGCTGCGGGATTTGCGCGCTTACGGCAAGCTGGATGTGAGCAATGGTGATTTGCTGGAGCTTTCGCTGTTTAAGCCGCTGAATGCGTTTATTTCGGATTTACCGGGCAATTTGGAGTCGTTGGAGCGGAAGGCGATTCATGAGCAGACGGGGGAGCAGCGGGAGCCGAATTGGCTGTTGCGAATGTTCGGTCGTTTGTTTTCGGGCACGGGCAGTACGGTGGAGCGCGTGGGGACGACGGTGACGGATACGGCGTCTCGGGTGCCTTTTGCGAATCATTTGCTGCGCTATGATATTCAGAATGCGTATGCGGAGTTTGAGATTGCCGATGGGACGCTGTATGCCCGGCAGGCGAAGGCAAAGGGGTACAATCTGAGTGTGCGGATGAATTTGGCGCTGAATTTGGAGTCGCTGGATTTGAAGGGGAATTTGTGGCCGACGATGTCGAGTTTGCCGACGGTGCTGGTGGCGCCGCTGACATTTTTGTCGGATTATATGATTGATATTCTCATTTTCGGCAATGTGGAGGATATTCACTGGCGCTTCGGTTTGGATCATTTGGTTCCACAGGAGGCGTCTTCTGCAAAAAATGTTCCGTGATTGAGTCTCTTGCGGGTTTTCCCGTTGACATTAGCTTGGCGGGTGTTTAGAATGTTCCACGTTCGATGTTGCTTGTCATGAGATTCTCTGTTGTTGCCTTGCTTGCTGCGGTTGGGGCTGTTTGGTCGGCTCCGCTGTCGGCGGCGGAGGGGGCGCAGCCTGCTGTTTCTCCCGAGGAGGATGGCTATGTGCGCGCGGGGCGCGAGACGGTGGTGCTGCTGCATGAGCTGACGGAGGTGCTCAACGGGATTAGTGACCGTGCTTCGGCGGATGCGGCGGTGCCGCGCGTGAAGGATATTTCCGGGCGTATGCAGGCGCTGCGCCAACGCGCTGAGAGTCTCCCGACGCCGGATTCGGAGCAGAAGCTGCGCTTCCGCAAGCATTTGGGCGATCAGGAGGTGCGCTCGGCGGTTCAGGGCTTTATGGTGGCGCTGCTCAACTTGGCGCAGACGGAGGCTTATGGCTCGGAGGATTTGCTCAATACGCTCACGGAGATGGTGAGCGGCAAGATGTGATGCCTCGCAAGTCCGGCTCTCAGGGGGGGGGCGCGCAGGAGG
>JBJEVK010000070.1:0-44417 GCA_051884295.1 Akkermansia sp. | reverse complement strand
AGGATGCGCAGGGTTCACGGGTGAACGGCGCACAGAAGGAGGATGCGCAGGGTTCACGGGTGAACGGCGCACAGAAGGAGGATGCGCAGGGTTCTCAGGTGAACGGCGCGCAGGATGCGCGGGCGGGCGATGCACGCTCTGAGGCGATGCTGCGGCGGGCGGGGGCGATGGCGCCTGCGTTTGCGGCGGCGCTGGTGGCGTGGTTCGACAGCGAGGCGCGTGATTATCCTTGGCGGCGCACGACGGATCCGTGGGCGATTTTGGTGAGTGAGGTGATGCTGCAGCAGACGACGATTCCGACGGTGCTGGGGCGTTATGAGGCGTGGATGCGCCGTTTTCCGACGCCGCTGGCACTGGCGGAGGCGGATGAGGAGGTGGCGCTGCGTTCGTGGGAGGGTTTGGGGTATTACCGCCGTGTGCGTTCGCTGCAGGCGGCGGCGCAGGCGATTGTGGCGCGCCACGCCGGCTGTTTTCCGGAGGATCCGGGGGCGATTCGTGCGCTGCCGGGTATCGGGGATTACACGGCGGCGGCGGTGCTGAGTTTTGCGTTTAACCGCCCTGCCCCGCTGGTGGATGCGAATGTGGCTCGGGTGCTGGCGCGTTTGTTTGATGATGCTTCGCCGGTGGATGCGCCGGAGGGTCGCCGCCGCCAGTGGGCGCTGGCGGCGCGCTTGGTGTCGCCGGAGCGGGCGCGGGCGTACAATGCGGCGTTGATGGAGCTGGGGCAGCGGGTCTGCACGGGCGGGCAGCCGGATTGCTTGCTGTGTCCGGTGCGGGCGTTTTGCGCGACGCGCCGCCCGGAGCAGTTGCCGATGAAACTTCCCAAGCCGGAGCTGCTGCGCACGGAGCACTGCGATCTTTGGGCGCTGACGCCCGAGGGTTTGCTGATGGAGCGCCAGCCGAGCGGGGCGCGGCATGCGGGGATGCTGCGCCTCCCCCGCCGCAGTGCGGCGGAGGTGGCGGGCTTGGAGCATTTGCTCGATCAGCGCTACAGCGTTACCCGCTACCGGGTGCTGCGCCGCTTGTTCCGCGCGGCCCCGGACGAGCAGCCTCGCGAGGGGGAATTTTTTGTGCCGCTCGCGCGGCTGGAGAGCGAGCCGATGGCCTCGCCGGATCGCAAGCTCGTGGTGCAGCTGCTGGCGCGGGGCTGAGCGCTTCCCGGCTCAGCGGCTGACTTCGAGCACGAGGACGGTGCGTGGCAGCAGGTAGAGCGCCAGCTGCCCGTCGTCGTCCGTGCAGTGGGTCACGCGGTGGTCTTGGCGGCCGAAGCCGCCGAAGCGGGGCTCGTCGCTGTCGAGCACGATGCGCCAGTTGCCCTCCTGCGGTGCGGGAAGCCGGTAGTCGGGGATGGCGGCTTCGCCGTTCCAGTTGAACACGAAGAGGAGCCCGGCGCGGGAGAAGGCCATGACACGGTTGCTTTCGTCCATGTGCAGGGGCTGCGCAGGGGGAGCGTCGAGCAGGTCGCGCTCGGCGGCCAGCCGCACCATTGCGGCGTCAAAGGCGTTGAGGTGCCGGTAGCGCAGCAGTTCGCTGTCGACCAGGCTCCACTGGCGGCGGCAGTACTGGTAGGAGTTGCCGTTGCCCTCGCGGGGGAAGTCGATCCATTCGGGATGTCCGAACTCGTTGCCCATGAAGTTGAGCCAGCCCTCGCCGCCGGCGGCCAGCGTGACCAGCCGTATCATTTTGTGCAGCGCGATGCCGCGGTCGATCATCAGGCTGTGGCTGTCGCAGCTCATGTGGGTGTACATCTCGGCATCCATCAGGCGGAAGGCGATGGTTTTGTCGCCGACGAGGGCTTGGTCGTGGCTTTCGGCGTAGGCGATGTTGGGCTCGCCGTAGCGGCGGTTGATGAGGGTGTACCACATGTCGCCGACGCTCCATTCCTCGTCTTTTTTCTCTTTGAGCAGCTTGATCCAGTAGTCGGGCAGCCCCATGGCGAGGCGGTGGGTGAAGCCGAATCCGCCTTCGTCCACGGGGCGGCAGAGCCCGGGCATGCCGCTCATGTCCTCGGCGATGATGTAGGCTCCGGGGCAAATTTCGTGCACCAATGTGGTGGCCAGTTGCAGGTAGGTGACGGCATCGGGGTTGACCTGCGTGTTGTAGTAGCAGCCGAGCTCGGTGAAGGGTTCGTGCCCGTGGTGGATGTAGAGCATGCTGGTGACGCCGTCGAAGCGGAAGCCGTCGAAGCGGTACTCCTCCAACCACCAGCGCAGATTGGAGAGCAGGAACTCCAGCACTTGGTCCCGCCCGTAGTCGAAGAGGCAGCTGTCCCAGTCGGGGTGGCGGCTGTCGCGCTCGCCGGCTTTGAAGTACTGCCCGCCGCTGCCGTCGAAGTCGTTGAGCCCTTCGGCCATGTTTTTGACGGCGTGGCTGTGCACGACATCGAGCAGCACGCCGATGCCCAGCCCGTGCGCGGTGTCGATGAGGTACTTGAGATCCTCGGGCGTGCCGAAGCGGTTGCAGGGGGCGAAAAAGGAGGAGACGTGGTAGCCGAAGGAACCGTAGTAGGGGTGCTCCTGCACGGCCATGAGCTGCACGAGGTTGTAGCCGAGCGCGTGCACGCGCGGCAACACCTTGTCCGCAAACTCGCGGTAGCTGTGGATGCGGGGTTCCTCCCCGCTCATGCCCACATGCGCTTCGTAGATGAAGGGGGTGCCGAGTTTGGCGGGGTTCCAGCGCGGGTGGCGCCACACATAGGGTTTGGCGGGCTCCCAGATGAGGCCGCAGTAGTCGAAGTTTTCCGGGTTCTGCTCGGTGAAACGGATCCACGCCGGGATGCGGTCGCGGTGCTGCAGGTCCGCGCCGACGACGTGCACTTTCACCCGCTGCCCGTGCTGCAAGGCCGCGGCGGGCAGCCGCAGCTCCCACACGCCGGTGGCGGTGGGCTGCATGGGGTGGGCGCTGCGATCCCAGCCGTTGAAATCGCCGATGAGCCACAACCCGCGGGCTCCCGGTGCCCATTCGCGGTAGACCCATTCGTCTGTCCGGGGGTCGCGGGTGAAACCCATGCGGCGGCAACCGTCGGCAAAGGCTGCCAGCGAGCCCCAGCGTCGGCGGATACTCTCGCGCTTGGCGTCGAAGAGCCGCAGCCGCCCCCTGATGTCGCGCTCAAAGGGAGCCAGCCAGCCGTCTGCCAGCACCAGTCCGGGTATGGGAGTTCTTCTCATCGTACCCCATCGTACACCGAGTCGGGCAGCGGAGCAAGCTCATAAACGCTTTACAAAAACTTCCTGTCGCAAAAAAAGATTTTTTCTGAATCTCTCTCGTACTACAACTAACAAATGAAAACCGCAAAAACACTGCTGAAGAATCTCCCCATTGACGAGAACGATTCTGCACGTCTCCTGCTCGAAGCGCTGGAGACCCACGGGCTTTCCGATCTCCCTCAGGATCGGGAGAGCATGTTGAGACTGCTGCGGAAAATCATCCGCGAGGGGGTTGCAACTGTCCACCGCAGCACCGCCACCGTCACCTTTGCCACGGCTGCCGACCTGAGCCTGCAAGCGCGCGCTTCGCGGCGCAGCGTCACACGGCGCGACCTGCGTTACTACATCCACCGCTTCCTGCGCATCGAAGGGCTGGGGGCGCGCCCGCTGCGCGCCATCACCACGGCCGAATGCCGCGAAGCCCTCGCCCGCAGCTTCGGGCACAGCGCCCACAGCTACCGCAAGGCGCGCGCCATCCTCCACAGCATCTTTGCGTTCGGGCTACGCCACGAATGGTGTGCGGAAAACCCTGTTTCGCCCATCGATATTCCTACCGTGACGGAAAAGAGCATTCACCCGCTGCGGCTGGACGAGGTCCGGCGGCTGGAGCGGGTCGCCTCGCGCCGCGAGTATGCCGACATGCGCTTTTCGCTCAACCTGCTGCTCTACTGCGGGGTGCGCCCGGCGGAAATTGAGCGCATCAACCCCGCTACGGACATCGACTGGGAACACGGCCAGCTGCTCATCCGCCCGCAGACAAGCAAGACGGGCGGCGGGCGCATCATCCCCCTGCGCAAGGTGGCGCGCCTGCCGCGCGAGCTTTGCGTCATCCCCAAGCGCTGGACGCTGCGCTGGCGGGCGCTGCGGCGCTCGGCGGGCTTTGACCAGTGGCAGCCCGACATCTGCCGCCACACCTTTGCCACGTACCATGCGCAGCACTTCCGCGACCTCAACGAGCTGCAGATGGAGATGGGGCACAGCAGTCTCACCCTGCTGCGCACCCGCTACATGATGGCCACGCTGGGCAATGCCAGCGCGACGTTCTGGAAATAGTCCCGTTTGACAAGCAGGGGCTCGGCTGCTACACTGGCAGCGGCGTGCCCAAGGCGCTCACAGACATCGTCGCCCACACCCCTGCCTTTGCCGGGGTGCGGGATTTTTTGCTCCGTCGCGCCGGCAGGGAGGGCGCCCCGCTGGTGCTGGAGCGGGTCTGCCCGGCGGCGTGGGCGTTCGTAGCGGCGCTGGTGGCGGCGCAGAGCCGCGAGCCCCGGCGCGTGTGGGTGGTGGCCGATGCGCTGCCCGCGCAGGAGCGCACGGCGGCGGAATGGCCGCTGTGGAGCCGCCTGCCCGCGGTCTTTGTGCCGGAGCAGGAGGTGCACATCAACAACGGCCTGAGCGATCCCGACCTGGCGGCAGAGCGTCTGGCCGCGCTGCACGCCCTCGCCGGAGCGCCGAGCGGCACACAGGTTGTCCTGCTCACCGCCGCCGCGCTGGAACAGCCTGCCCCCTGCTTCGGGGGCAGCGCGGAGCGTACGCAGCACCTGAGCGTCGGGCAGATCTGCCCGCCCGCCGAGCTCATCGCCGAGCTGGGCGAGCGGGGCTTTGAACGTGCGGAACAGGTGGTCGCCCGCGGCCAATGGAGCCTGCGCGGCGGTATCCTCGATGTCTTCCCCCTGCAGGCCGCCCAACCGCTGCGCATTGAGTTCTTCGACGACAGCATCGAGAGTTTGCGCAGCTTCGATGTTGATTCCCAGCTCTCCGTGCACAAACTCGACCGCGCCGACCTGGTGCTGGAGGAGCCGCCCGCCGCCCGACCGCTGCGCGAGCAGATAGCGCCGCAGGATTGGGTGGTCGCCCTGCCGGGCAGCGGGGTGCGCGGCGATGTGGTGCTCTTCGAGCTGCCGCCCGACCGCGCCGAGCTGCTGCCCGAGGGCTGCGACAGCGCCGACACCGCCTTTCTCGGCAGCCCGCTGGGCTCGTTTGAGACGGGGGATTTTGTCATGCAGGAGGCGCGGCGCTCGCTGGCGCGCCAAATCCTGCTGCGCTGGCGTGAGCAGGGCTGGCGCGTGCTCATGTACTTCCCCCACGCGGGCGAGAAGGAGCGCTTCGAGGAAATCTGCGGCGGGGACGAGGCTTGGCAATTCGTGCGGAGCTGCGACGGCGACCTGCCCTTCGGTTTTTCGATTCCCGGCGCGAAAACGGCGGTACTCTCGGCGGCTGAAATCTTCGGTCGCTACTCCGCGCCGCAGGCGCGGGCGCAAGCCGAGCGCGAGGAGCGCCTGCGCCGCGCCCGCGCTCAGGCACCACTGCGCGAAATCGAGGTCGGCGACCTCGTCATCCACGCCGCACACGGGCTGGGGAAGTTCCTGGGCATCATCCGCAACGAGCAGACGGGCGAGGAGGAGCTGCACATCCGCTACGCGGGCGATGTGCTGCTGCGCATCCCCCTGCAGCAGAGCCACCTGGTCTCCAAATATGTAGGGCTGGGGGCCAAGGCGCCCGAGCTGAGCCGTCTGGGCGATGCCCGCTGGCGACGCGCCTGCCAGGCTGCGGAGAAAGCGGTGGCGGACT
The DNA here is from genome assembly GCA_051884295.1 of Akkermansia sp. Lineage (GTDB taxonomy): Bacteria > Verrucomicrobiota > Verrucomicrobiia > Verrucomicrobiales > Akkermansiaceae > Akkermansia. The sequence continues at coordinate 38,640 of JBJEVK010000070.1, read as the reverse complement.
ACGCCGCGCAGCTGCTGGAGGTGCAGGCCGCGCGCGAGAGCAGCGCCGGCTATGCCCACCCCGCCGACTCCTCGTGGATGTGGCAGTTCGAGTCGGCCTTCCCCTACCGCGAGACGCCCGACCAACTGCGTGCCATCAAGCAGTGCAAGGCAGACATGGAGTCCCCCCGCCCCATGGATCGCCTCATCTGCGGCGATGTGGGCTTCGGCAAGACCGAGGTGGCCATCCGTGCGGCGTTCAAGTGCGTCACAGGCGGACGGCAGTGCGCCATTTTGGCGCCGACCACGGTGCTGGCCGACCAGCACTACCGCACCTTCCGCAGCCGCATGAGCGAATACCCCGTGCGCATCGAGCTGCTGAGCCGCTTCACCCCTGCCGCCAAGGCGCGCGACATCATCGCCGGGCTGGCGGACGGCTCGGTCGACCTCGTCATCGGCACCCACCGCCTCATCTCCAAAGATGTGCATTTCAAGAATCTGGGGCTCGCGGTCATCGACGAGGAGCAGCGCTTCGGCGTGCGCCACAAGGAACAGTTCAAGCGCATGTTCCGCATGGTGGACATGATGACGCTCTCTGCCACGCCCATTCCCCGCACCCTGTACACCGCCCTCATGGGCGCGCGCGACATGAGCACCATCGACACCGCGCCGCTCAACCGCCTGCCCGTGCAGACCGCCGTCTGCCCCTACAACGAGGAGCTCATCGCCCGCGCCATCGAGCGCGAGCTGGCGCGCAACGGCCAGGTGTTTTTCCTGCACAACCGCGTGCACGACATCCGCAAGGTGGAGGAGACCTTGCACCGCCTGGCGCCGCGCGCCCGCATCGTGGTGGGGCACGGGCAAATGGACAAGGGCGAGCTGGAGTGCATCATGCGCGACTTTGTGACGGGCAAGGCCGACATCCTGCTCGCCACCACCATCATCGAGAGCGGCATCGACATCCCCAACGCGAACACCATCATCATCGACCGCGCGGATCGCTTCGGGCTGGCCGACCTCTACCAGCTGCGCGGGCGCGTGGGACGCGGCGGGCACCGAGCCTATGCCTACCTGCTGCTGCCGCGCGAGGCAATGGTTACGGGCGATGCCCGCAAGCGCGTGTCGGCCATCAAGCAGTTCACCGAGCTGGGCAGCGGTTTCAAAATCGCCATGCGCGACCTGGAAATCCGCGGGGCGGGCAACCTGCTGGGCACGCAGCAGAGCGGGCACATCGCCGCCATCGGCTTCGAGCTCTACTGCCAGCTGCTGCGCCAATCCGTCGAACGCCTGCAGGGCAAGGTGCCCACCGTGCGGGCTGATGCCACCTTCAAGGCCGACTTCCTCTGCCTCTCCGAGGCGCAGTTTTCCACCCGCCCCGATGCCGAGCACCTCATCGGCGCGTTCCTGCCCGCTGCCTACATCGAGGGCACGCAGACGCGCATGGAGTGCTACACCCGTCTGGCGCGTGCCTGCTCACCCGAGGAGGTGGACGACATCGAGCGCGAGTGGCGCGACCGCTTCGGGCCCCTGCCCCCCGCCGTGCGCCACCTGCTGCTGGTCCAGCAGATCCGCATCCTCGCCACGCGCCGCGGCATCAGCGCCGTGGAGCTCAGCGGTCAAAAACTGCTGCTCACCCGCAACAAGGACTACATCATGGTCGACCGGCGCTTTCCGCGCATCTTCTCCGTCAAACACCCCGACAAGCTCCGCGAAACCCGCCGCTTTTTGGAGAAGATGTGAGACTTACATTAGATTTATTCTAAATAATTCTTGCATCCTCCGCCCCTATTCGTTAGAATGGACGGCAACGAACCGGATACCGACCATGGACAACAGCATCATGTTTCAACTGACCTACGGGCTGTTTGTAGTGACCTCTGCCGAGGAGGGGCGCGACAACGGCTGCATCACCAACACCGTTCAGCAGGTGACGGACACGCCGAACCGCATCTCCGTTGCCATCAACAAGGCGAATCTCACGCACGATTTCGTGCTGCGCAGCGGCAAGCTGAACGTGTCGATTCTCTCGCAGGGGGCGGCTTTCGATACCTTCCGCCACTGGGGCTTCCAAAGCGGACATCAGGTGGACAAGAGCATCGGCATCCGTTTGGAGCGCTCGGCCAACGGCCTGGTGTACATCACCGAAGGGGCCAACGCCTACCTCTCGGCCGAGGTGGAGCAGAGCATCGACCTGGGCACGCACACGCTCTTCATCGCGCGGGTCACGGATGGCGCCAAGCTCAGCGACACGCCCTCCACGACCTACACCTATTACCAGCAGCACATCAAGCCCAAACCCGCCGCGCCCAAAGCCGAGGCCAAGAAGGGTTGGATTTGCACCATCTGCGGCTACATCTACGAGGGCGAGGAGCTGCCCGAGGACTACATCTGCCCGCTCTGCAAGCACCCGGCCTCCGACTTCAAGCCGCTGGCGCCCGCTCCTGCTCCTGCCGAGGGCGGCTCTCGCTACGCCGGAACACAGACGGAGAAGAACCTGCACACGGCCTTTGCGGGCGAGTCCGAGGCGCGCAACAAGTATACCTACTTTGCCGAGGTGGCCAAGAGCCAGGGCTATGAGCAGCTGGCTGAGCTTTTCCTCAAGACAGCGGCCAACGAGCAGGCGCACGCCAAGCTCTGGTTCACCGAGCTGGGCGGCATCGGCGACACGGCGGCCAACCTGCGTGCAGCGGCTGAGGGCGAGAACTACGAGTGGACCGACATGTACGCCGGCTTTGCCGAGACGGCGGAGAAGGAGGGCTTTGCGGATTTGGCCGCGAAGTTCCGTCTGGTGGCGGCGATCGAGAAGCGCCACGAGGAGCGCTACCGCGCCCTGCTGCACAATGTGGAGACAGCGCAGGTCTTTGCCAAGAGCACGGTCAAGGTGTGGGAGTGCCGCAACTGCGGGCACATCGTGGTCGGTACGCAGGCTCCCGAGGCCTGCCCCACCTGCCTCTACGCGCAGAGCTTCTTCGAGATTCACTGCGAGGATTTTTGAGCGGGGCGTTTGTCGCCCTGCCCCTGCGCAGGTAAATCCCCCTCCGGCCTCCGCCGCGCCTCTCCTGCGCGGCGGGGGTCTGTTGTTCAGCCCTGCTGCTGCGCCAGCGCGCGCAGCACGCCGAGGGCGTCGGTGCGCCCGCTGTCGATGAGCGCGTGGTAGTAGCGGCGGTCGCCCCAGTCACAGCCCGTGTAGTGCAGGCAGTAGTCGCGGCGGCGGAGAGAGCCATGGAGAGCCCGAACATGCCCAAGCCCTCGCCCATGCGGCGGCGCGGCAGCAGGTCCGTCACCCAGGTATTCGAGGCGTTGCTCGCGGCGGCGTGGCAGGCGCCGTGGGCGCTGCGCATCACCAGCGTCAGCGTCAGCGCGCCCGCCACGGCATAGCCCACGGAGAGCAAAAAACGCACAAACGCGTAAGCCTGCCAACCAGACTTACGCGCTTGTGCGCTACATGTTGAACGGGGCGCATTCTAACGGCGAAGCGGCAGCGCGTCAAGCCCGAAAAGCGCTCGTTTTCGGCTATTTTACGTTTGCATTCCGGGGGGGAATGTGCTAGAAAGAGAACACTTCATTTTCCGATTCTTATGGCTGCTCCCCGACTCAAAACCGGCGGCGGGCCGATTTCCGGTCCCCTCTCTCTGCGTCCCTCCGGCACGGCGCCCACGCGCTCCGTTCGACTGAAGGGTTCCGATGGCAAGGTTATTACCCCCAAGAAGCCCAAGGCTCCCGAGGCGACCGCTCCGGCTCCCGAGGCGGATGAGCAGGCGGCAGCCCAAGCTGCTGCTCAGGCTGCCGCCGAACAGCAGGCAGCTGCGGAGGAAGCGGCTGCTCAGGCTGCTGCGGAGGAGGCTGCTGCCCGCGCCGCGCAGGAGGAGTATGAGCGCCAGATGGAGGAATACAACCGCCAGATGGAGGAGTATAACCGCCAAATGGCCGAGTTTCAGGCAGCGCAGGAGGCCGCCGAACGCGCCGCTGCGGAGCAGGCTGCCGCCGAACAGGCGGCCGCTGAGCAAGCCGCTGCCGAACAGGCCGCCGCGCAGGCAGAAGAGCCCAAGCCGGCGGCGGTGAAAAAGCCCGCTGCTGCCGTGAAGAAGCCCTCGGCGGTGCGGAAACCCGCCGCCGTTGCCAAACCCGCTGCGGCCAAGCCGATTGCTCCTGTCGAGGAAGATCCGGCAGCTGCCGAGGCTCCGGAGGAGGTCGAGGCCACGGCCGAGCCGACCGAGGAGGAGCTGGCCGCCCGCGATGCTTACCTGCAAGCGCTCCAAGACACGGCGAATGCCACGCCCGTGTGGAAGCGCCTGCCCTTCCTCTGCGGTGTGGCGGCGATCGTGGCGATGGGCACCATCTGTTCGGTGGTGGTGGTGCGCCACAATGCCCGCGAGGCGCGCATCAAAGCGCACCGCGACTACATCAACACCCTGTTGGTGCGCGCGCAGAGCATCAACCAAAAGGGGGTGGAGACGCTGGCGGATGCCAAGGCGCGCCAGGTGGACATCACCTGCTCGCTCAAGGATGCCAAGGCGCTGCTGGAGGTGGTGGTGCACCCCAATGCCACCAACGAGAAGGGCAAGCCGCTCTACGGCGGCAATGCCGAGGGGGTGGCGCAGAACGCCTGCCTGCTGCTGGGGCTGGCCTCCGAGGCCGATGACAGCATTGCCGACCTCGTCTTTGCCACGATGGGCAAGCAGGCCAAGGTCATCCGCCCCACGCTGTTCAACTGGCTGATTCAGCGCATGGCCATCTCGGACAGCAAGAGCGTGCAGAAGAACTTCAAGAAGCTTGCCGAGACCATCGCCGCCCAGCCGGAATGGACGAAGAAGAATGAAATCCTCGCCTATGTGTGGAACGGCATGGGGCTGCGCGTGACGCAGAGCGATGTGCCCGCTATTCTGGAGCTGCTGGGCAGCGACAAGACGGACAGCCAGCTGGCCAAGCCGCTCGCCGTCTGTCTGGACAACATTCTGGAGATGATGGACGACCCCGCTGCCAAGGCGGCGCTGGGCGATCAGATTTTCGATAATATGGTCAAACTGCCGGAGAAGAAGCGTGTGTCCAACCTGCGCCAGCTGGTGCCCACGCTGGCCAAGGCCTCCTCCCCCAAGGCGCTGGCTTACTACAAAAAGGAGCTGGAGAATCCCGCCAAGTGGGCCAAGGGTCAGGGGCTGACCTTCGTCGGCTACTGGGGCGATGATTCCATTCTCGACTACATTCTGGAGCTGCAGGAGAAGGCTCCCGATGAGCGCGCCAAGGAGCAGGTGCGGCTCACCATCGGCAGTCTCTTTGCCCAGAACCGCGACCGCAGTGACGCCGTGGCCGAGAAGATTATCGGTCTGTATTTCGACGGGCTGAACGCCGACATTTCCAAGCTGCCCGAGCTGATTGCCAAGACCGATGAGGCGTCGGAGGACTATGTGGGCGACGACAGTCCCGAGCTGCCCGCGCTCAAGGCCGAGCTCAAGAAGCTCGAGGGGCTCAAGACGCAGAAGAAGCAGCTCATCAATGTGCTCGCCTCGCTGCGCGATTATCCCTGGGTGAAGAATCAGCTGACGAAGTACACCAAGGATCCCGATGACGATATTCAGCGGATGGCCAAAGAAGCCCTCGACAAAGTGGAGGTGAATGCCCTGAACTTCGCCAAGCGCCGCGAGGCCTACCAAAAGCGCAGCAAGTAAGCGCGGGGTGCAGCGCCCTTTCTTCCCCCGGCATCGCTCGCGGTGCCGGGGATTTTTGTCTGCCGGGAAGCTGTCTGCGGTAGAGCGACGGGGGAGTTTAGTCCTCCATCCGGGCGATGTAGGGTAAATTGCGGTAGCGACCGTCCCAATCCATCCCGTAGCCCAGCAGGAAGCCACGCTCGACGCGCAGGGCGGCAAAATCCGGGCGGATGGGGACGGCTCGGCGCTCGGGCTTATCCACCGCGACGCAGGTACGCAGCTTCCGCACGCCCTCGCGCCGCAGCTGCTCGCTGAGCCTCGCCAGCGTAAGCCCGGTGTCCAGCACATCGTCGAGCAACAGCACGCGGCGCCCCTGCACCGACGGCAGCGGGGAGAGGTAGCGCAGCTGTCCGCTACTGCTCGTGCCCGAACCGTAGCTCGACACCCGCAGCGTCTCCAGACAGAAATTCGGCGGCAGCTCGCGCAACAAATCGGCGGCAAACCACAGCGCGCCGTTGAGCAGCGCCAGCACCAGCACGGGCTCCTCCTCCCCGAAATGAGCGCGCAGCTCACCCGCCGTGCGGCGCACGGCAGCGGCAATCTCCTCGGCGCTAAACAGGATGTGCATGGCGGGCTCAGCTCAGCTTGCGGCGGCTCACGAGGTATACCTTGTCGCCGTGGCGCACCTTGGTGTCCACCGCCACCAGGGCATGCGCGCCCTTGGGGACGGTTTGCAAGCGCTGCGTCACCCCCTCGGCATCATCCGCACGCAGCTCAGGCACCACCAGGCGCACGATGCCCGTGGTGCAACCCGTGATTTCAATCTTGTCGCCCACGGACAGGGGCTCGGCCTCCAGGCGAATCTCCGCCACGCGCGCCTGCGGGTACCAGCGCACGACGCGCCCCAGGTGGCGGCGCTGCTCCAGCGCCAAACTATTCGACACGCCGCTCCAGATATCCCAGTCCTCGCCGAGGTAGTAGCCGCCGTGCCAAAAGCGGCGGTTGAACACACGCAGCAGGCGCTCCTCCCAAGCGGCCACCTTGTCGGGGCTCCATTCCCCGCGCGCGCAGCACTGCACGGCCTCCTTGTACACCGCTGTCACTTCGGAGACGTAGGCCTCGCTGCGCCCGCGCCCCTCCAGCTTGTACACCGACACGCCCGCCTCCATCAACTGGTCGATGACGCGGATGGTGCAGATATCCTTGGGCGACATGATGTACTGGTTGTCGATGTCCATCTCGAAGCCGGTCTCGGTGTCGGTCACGCGGTACTTGCGGCGGCAGAGCTGGAAGCACTGCCCGCGGTTGGCGCTGTGGTTGTAGGCGGCAAGGCTCATGCCGCACTTGCCCGAGATGCCGATGCAGAGCGCACCGTGGGCAAAGACCTCGATGCGGACGAGCTGACCGCTCGGCCCGCAGATGCGCTCGCGGCGGATGCTATCGATGATGTGGCGGATCTGGCTGAGGCGCAGCTCGCGCGCCAGCACCATCACGTCGGCGTACTGCGCGAAGAAGCGCACCGCCGCCACATTGCACACATTGGCCTGCACGGAGATGTGCAGCTCCAGCCCCAGGCGCCGGGCCGCGGTGATGACGGCCATGTCTGCCGCGATGACGGCGTCCACCCCCGCCGCTTGGGCGCGCTGCAGCAGCTCTTCCATGCCCGCCAGCTCCTCGTCGTAGACGATGATGTTGCAGGTCAGGTAGGCGCGCGCGCCGCAGGCATGGCACAGGCGCACGACCTTGGGCAAATCATCGGGTGTGAAGTTGACGCCGGATCGGGCGCGCATATTGTACTCCCCCACGCCGAAGTAGACACTGTCTGCCCCAGCGCGCAACGCTGCGGCCAGAGCTTCGAACGAACCGGCGGGAGCCATGATTTCGGGTTGCTGCATACGCGCTCAGTCTAGCCCATTGCGTGCCCGTGGTCAAGGCACAGCTGCCCCCGAACAGGCACCGCTGTCACTTTTTCGGCAAATAATCGCAGAAAATGCTTGACATCCGATACCGTTTTCATTACAATCCTCCTGCACCCATTCGGGATGCAACAGAAAATCGCGGGATGGAGCAGCCAGGTAGCTCGTCAGGCTCATAACCTGAAGGCCGCAGGTTCAAATCCTGCTCCCGCAATCAAGAACACAGGGCGGACGCAACAGCGTCTGCCCTTTGTTGTTCCGAGCGGTTCGGGGGTATCTCTGCCCCGATGGCGGAGAATGCTTGCCCCGCAGGGCATGTTCCGCAGGGGAATCGTGTTTCTTTAGAAACTTGCGATGGCGACGAAAAAGTTCGCTTTGACTAATCTTTTATCCGAAATATCTTGACAGCAGAGTTAGTCAGAACTAATATCCCTCTCAGCAACCTTCCTTCCGCTATGGATACGCCTGTTTCGTCTCTCACCCTCAATCAAATCAAGGTCGGACGCAGCGCCACGATCACCCGCGTGCTGGGCAGCGGCTCGCTGCGCCGGCGCATTCTCGACATGGGACTGACCAAGGGCACCACCGTGACCATCCGCAAGATGGCGCCGCTGGGCGACCCCCTGGAAGTCACGGTGCGCGGCTACGAGCTCTCGCTCCGCAAGGCAGAGGCCGCCTGCATCTGCGTTCGCTGAATCTTCACCTGCATTCCCTTATGAGTAAAATCATTGCCATTGCCGGCAACCCGAACTGCGGCAAGACACTGCTGTTCAACGAGCTGACCGGCGCCAACCAATACGTGGGCAACTGGCCCGGCGTCACGGTCGAGAAAAAGGGCGGTCGCCTGCGCGATCACGAGGACATCGAGCTGCAGGATTTGCCCGGGGTCTATTCGCTCTCGCCCTACTCGCCGGAGGAGGTCATCACGCGCCACTTTCTGCTGGAGAACAAGCCCGATCTCATCATCAACGTGGTGGATGCGACCAACCTGGAGCGCAATCTCTACCTGACGGGGCAGTTCTTTGAGACGGGCATCCCCGTCATCATCGCGCTGAACATGATGGATCTGGTGGCGGCGCGGGGCGATACGCTGGACAGCGCGGCGCTGGCCCGCGCCCTCGGTTGCCCCGTCATCCCCGTCTCAGCGCTCAAGCGCACAGGACTGCAGGAGCTGGTCGCGGCCGTTGTCGGACCGACGCCCGCGCCCGCGCCTTCCCTGCCCTACCCTGCAGAGGTTGAGCAGGCGCTCACGCGCATCACCGAGCACCTGCACCCGAGCACGCGGCGGGGCGCGGTCAACCTGCTGGAGGACGACAGCGAGGCGACCGCCGCGCTGGATGCGGACGCGCGCGCCTTCCTGGACGAGCAGCGCCGCGCGGTGGAGATCGCGCTGGATGACGACATCAACTCCGTCATCGCCGGGGCGCGCTACGATGCTATCCTGCGCTTCATGCCCGAGGTACTGACGCGCGCCGCGCAGAAGGAGAGCTTCTCGGCGCGCCTCGACCGCGTGCTGACCAACCGCTACCTGGGCATGCTCATTTTTGCGGCTGTCATGTGGCTCATCTACTACATCTCCATCGGCACCGTGGGCGCCTGGGGAACGGATTGGGCGAACGACGTGCTCTTCGGCCCCGTGGTCGGCGGCTGGCTGGGCGGCTTCATCGGCGACACGCCTGCGCCGACCGAGGCGCTGGTGCAGTTCAGCGCGGTGCTGGCCATGGTGCTGATGTTCCCGACCATGCTGCGGCGGCTGCACGATCTGGGGCGCAGCGGCAGCTGGATGTACCTCGCCATCGCGCCCTACCTGCTGGAGTACATGTGCCCGCACCTGCCGGAGGCGGCGCACCGCATCGTCATGACGGCGCTGCTCATCTTCAACGCCTTCCTGCTGCTCCTCTGCCTGACGCTTCCGGGGCAGCGCCAGGGCAACAAATACGGGCGGAGCACCGGGCGCCCGGCGCTCAACCCCATGCGCCTCGGCGGGCGGGGCGGTCGCGCGGAGTTTGTGCTGTGGTTTCTCCTGCTCAGTGCCCTCAGTTTCGGCGCGGCGCAGCTGGGCAATCTGTGTCTGAATGCGGATGCGCAGTTGCAGGCGCTCATCGGCGACGGCATTGTGGCGGGTGTCGGGGCTGTGCTGGGATTCCTGCCGCAGATGGCGGTGCTCTTCCTCCTGCTCTCTTTCCTGGAGGACTGCGGCTACATGGCGCGCGTGGCGTTCATGATGGATCGCATCTTCCGCGCCATCGGGCTCTCGGGCAAGTCCTTCATCCCGCTCATGGTCGCCATGGGCTGCGGGGTGCCGGGTATCATGGCCACCCGCACGATTGAGAACGAGCGCGACCGCCGCCTGAGCATCATGCTCACGACGATGATTCCCTGCGGTGCCAAGCTTCCCGTCATCGCGCTCTTCAGCGCGCTGCTGGGTCAGGATGCCAACGTGGCGACCATCGCCTACTTTGCGGGCATCGGCTCGGTGATTCTCGGCGCGCAGATTCTGCGCAAGACGCGCCTGTTCGCGGGCGGCTACACGCCCTTTGTCATGGAGCTGCCGGCCTACCACCTGCCCAGCGGCACGAGCATCAACCGCCGCGCGATGGATCGCTGCCAGGCCTTTGTCAAGAAAGCCGGCACGATTATCTTCGCTGCCTCGGCGCTGGTTTGGTTCCTCTCGCACTACACCTGGCAGATGGATTATCTGGAGGATGCCGAGGCAGAGGAGAGCGTGAACAGCTCGATGCTGCACGATGTGGGTCAGGTACTGGCGCCGGTGTTTGCCCCGCTGGGTTGGGGCGAGCTCTGCCCGGATCAGGCGTGGAAGCCGGCGGTGGCCACGATCTCGGGTCTGATTGCCAAGGAGAACATCGTCTCCACGCTGGCGGTGCTGTACCCCGAGCCGCAGGCCGAGTCGGGCTCCGAGGAGGGCGCGGCAGAGGAGGAGGTGGTGGCGCTGGCGCTGAGCTCCACCTGGCCCAAGTGCAATGCCTTTACCGCGCCGGTGATGGCGGCGTGGCAGTTCGACCCGGCGGTACGCAGCTACAAAGCTCCTGCTGAGGCTGCTGCCGAGGAGGAGGAAGAGGACGAGGATGCCGAGGCAGGCGGTGTGGCAGCGGGCATTCGGGCGGCGGGTGCGTTCACGACCTGCTCGGCGCTGGGCTTCATGCTCTTCAACCTGCTGTGCATTCCCTGCTTTGCGGCCTGCGGCGCCATTCGCCGCGAGATGAACAGCGCCCGCTGGACCGGGATTGCCCTGCTCTTCATGTGCGCCTGGGCTTACCTGATTGCCTTCCTGGTCTATCAACTGGGTCACGCGCTGTACGCGGGTGCTTGGGGCACGGGGGCGTATGTGGCGGCTGCCTTCGCGCTGGTGATGCTTTGGCTCATCCTGCGCCCCAACCCGAACAAGAACGCTCATTAAGCAACACGAACAACATCATGATTAGCAAACTCATTATCGGTCTGATTCTGGCAGCCGCGCTGCTCATCATCATCCGCGCCTGCTGCTGCGGCAAGAGCAAGGGCAGCTGCGGCGGGCACTGCAGCTCCTGCGGCAACCGCTGCACCTGCAGCGAGCACGAGGAGGATGAGGGCGAAAGCAACCACAGCCCCAACAACTCCTGACACCCCCTCTCGGACGCGGCGGCGCAGCTCGGGGCGGCATCCCCGGCGCGCAGCGGAACTCCGAACACCACACAACATCCACCAAACACAAGATGAATACCAAACACATCATGACCATGGCGGCCGCAGGGCTCTCCCTTTGCGGTGCCGCTTTCGCCGCCGAGGGCGAACCCCGGGCCGGTGACATCCACGAGGGCATCAACATGTTCACCCCCGAGGACGGAGACCCCGCCTACAAGGTGACGGCTCATGAGCGCTACGGCACGCAATGGGCCGTCGCTCTGGCCTATGCGTACTGGGGCATCCACCGCTGCGAGGGCGAGCAGGAGCTGCGCGGCAAGAACCACAACTACGCCCTGCTGCACGCACAGCTCAACCAGCGCATCATCAGCGACAGCGTGAACGGCGGCACCTGGCTGCGCGCCGAATTCTCCGGCAGCTGGGGGCTCGACAAGCGCAGCTCCCACAGCGATGAGGACTTGGTCGGCAGCTTCGGCAGCACCACCGATGTCCACGGCGACCATTTCGGCCCGCACAACGGGGGGCTGCCCGAGCTGGCGCTCATGCAGTACCTGCAGGGCAAGCGGCTTTGCATCATCGGCGGCGTGGTCAACCTGACCAACTACTTCGATGCCGTTTCCATCGCCAACGACTCCTTCAGCAGCTTTGTCAACACGGGCTTCATGAACAGCACGGTCGTCCCCCTGCCCGACAGCAACCTGGGCGTCGTCGTACAGCGCGAGCTGGGCAAGCGCGACTATGTGATGCTGGCGGCCTCGCGCACCGGCTGCGAATGCTGCGAGGGGCAGGACCCCTTCGCCTCCAAGAACAAGGACGGCTATGTGCTGGTGGGGGAATACGGCCACATGTTCGGCGACGGAGATGCGACCCTGCGCCTCACCCCCTTCTACCAACGCTTCGACTCTAAGGTCTACGGCGAAAACCACCACAACGCCGGCATCGGCGCGAGCATCGAGTGGAACGCCTGCGAGCGCGCTACCCTCTACACCCGCGCCGGCATTGCCGCCAAGCAGCAGTGGGGCAACACCGCCGAGCTCTCCGTGGGCGCCAACGTCAAGCTCCTACCCTCGCGCGAGGACGACTTCTTCGGCATCGCGGCCGGGGTCTTTAAGGGTCAGGCTCCCTACGGGGCATGGGACGAAGAAACCGAGGAGCCGCTCGGCGGGCAGAACCACCGCCGCGAGTATGTGGTCGAGGTCATGTACAGCCTGCAACTCACGGATTACTGCAAGGTTGTGCCGCACTACCAATACATTTCGCGCCCCTCGGGCGCAGCCATCAGCGACGAAAGTCTCTTCGGCGCGCAGGTGGTCTTCTCCTTCTGATGCCCCCGGGCATCTCTCTGTGCTATAACGTGTATGAAAAGAGCGGTGCGGGATTTTTCCCGCACTGCTCGACGTTCACAAACGTGCCCGCGACCCCTCCAAGCGCACCGCCCACTGAAACCAAGGGGCGGGGCGTGCGGCAAAGCCTGCCGGAGCCGGGCTCAGGCGCGATTCTTGAGCTGGGGGAAGAGGATGATGTCGCGGATGGAGCTCGCCCCCGTCAGCAGCATGCACAGGCGGTCGATGCCGATGCCGATGCCGCCTGCGCTGGGCATGCCGGACTCCAGCGTCTCCACAAAATCGTAGTCGATCTTCTGCGTTTCCTCGCCCGCCTGGTGCTTCAGGCGCTCCAGCTGCTCCACGGGGTCGTTCTGCTCGCTGTAGCCGGGGCAGAGTTCCTGCCCATTCATCACGAGCTCAAAGACATCCACCACCTCGGGGTTCTCGGGGTTCGCCTTGGCCAGGGGAACCAGGTCGCGCGCCACATGGCAGACGAAGAGCGGGTTAGCCTGCTTCTCCTCCACCAGTTTTTCGTAGACCTGCTGGGTGACGGCGGTGTCGTCCAGCTCCTCGCCGATCTGCACATGCAGCTCGTTCTCAGCGCGGCTGCGGCGCTGCTCGGGCGTCAGCTCGAACCAGTCGGCTCCCGCCACCTCCTTCACCAGATCATTGTAGTCGGCGCGGCGCCACGGGCGCGTCAGGTCGACCGTCCAGCGCAGTTGGCCGTTGTCGTCGTACTGGTCGAACTTCAGCGTGCCGAAAATCTTCTCAGCCACCGAGCAAATCATCTCCTCCATCATGTCGGCCATGCTCTCGTAGTCGCCGCCCGCCTCGTACACCTCCAGCACGGTGAACTCGGGGTTGTGGCGGCGGTCGACACCCTCGTTGCGGAAGTTGCGGTTGAGCTCAAACACCTTGGGGAAACCGCCCACCAGCAGGCGCTTGAGGAAGAGCTCGGGCGCAATGCGCAGGGTCACCTGCTTCTTGAGTGCGTTGTAGTAGCTCTCGAAGGGCTTGGCGGCGGCGCCGCCCGCGACATCCTGCAGCATGGGGGTTTCCACCTCCAGGAAGCCGCGCTCCGTCAGGTAGCGGCGGATTTCCTGAATAATCAGCGAGCGCTTGACGAAGCGGTCGGCGCTCTCGGCATTGCTCATGAGGTCGAGGTGGCGGCGGCGGTAGCGCAGATCCTGGTCGGCCAGCCCGTGGAACTTGTCGGGCATGGGGCGCAGCGCCTTGGAGAGCAGCTTGAAGCTTTCCACACGCACCGAGGGCTCACCCGTGCGGGTGATAAAGCTCTCGCCCTCCACGCCGATCCAGTCGCCGCGCTCCAGCAGCTTCCACAGCGCCCAAGTCTCCTCGGGCACGGCCTTGCGGGTGAGCATGCACTGGATGCTGCCGCGCACATCGCCGATGGTGAAGAACTGCGTGCGTCCCATGTCGCGCAACGCGGTGATGCGCCCGATGAGCTTCACCTGTTTACCCTCGGCAAAATCGGCTTTGAGTTCAGCCGCCGTGGTGGTAATCTCGAAGCGTCCGCCATAGGGGTTGACCCCCAGAGCACGAATCTTCTCCACCTTTTCGCGGCGCACGGCAATCAATTCTTCCTCGGAAGAGCCGGGAGCATGGTTCACAGGTTGAGTATCGGACATAGCGCGGGAGATGATACTCCTTTTTCCGCGAAAAGCGAGTCTAAAATCAGCGTATTCCGGCGAATGAATGTGTTTGCGTAGATGCGTTCCGGGGAATGGCGCACTTGCCCCGCAGAGGCGGCGAAAGAAAAACACGGCCGACGGCATCGCTCGGGAGAGGCGCTTTCCGCAGAGGCGGAAGAATCTTGCTCTGCAAGGGCTTCGGCTTCTTCCGCCGCAGCCGACTGCCCCTTGCGGAAGCTTCCGCCATGAAATGCATTTGCGACCCTCACACGGCGCTTGTTAGATTGGAGTGTCTGTTTTATAATGCCGCCCTATGCCCCAGAATTCTCATTTCGATTCGCAAGTTCCGTTGCCTCCGCTTCAGCCGGCATGGCACAAGATGATTCGCCGCAGCCGCCCGACGGATCGGGCGGTGATGCTGCAACTGTGTCGCCACGCCACCGTGCGGCGCACGGGCGGTCGTTTTCCCGCCTTGGGGAGGATGGATGATGCGGCCATGGCCGCCGAGCTGGGGCTCAGCCTGCCGCAGGTGCGGCACCTGCGCGGCGAAAGTCCGCTGTGGCAATGGGAGGGGGATGATTTCATGCTGTTTTTCGCCACGCCCGAGGCGGCGGCACTTCCCGCGCCGGAGGGAGCGCCGACCCCGGCCACTTGGGGACAGCGGTTGGCTCGCCGCGAGCGGCTGCGGCAGGCTTATGCCCTGCGCGAGCAGCGCCGCCGCGCCATGCTGCCGAATGCGGAGTGCTACCCCGTCGGGGACGAGGACACGGGGCTCTGCGCGGCTGAGGGAGAAGAGGATTAGGACGGCGTGGCACCCACGGCAAACCAGGCTTTCATGGTGTCGGTGATGCGCACGAGCTCACTCTCCGTGATGATGTAGGGTACCATCGCGTAGAGGCAGCAGAGGAAGGGGCGGGCAAACACACCGCGCGCTGCGGCGAACTCTTGGTAGCCCTGTAGCACGGCAGGGTCGGTGACCTCGACGCAGAGGCAGCCGCCCATGATGCGGACTTCGCGCACGCGGGGGTCGGCGAAGCCTGCCATCTCGCGCTTCATGATGCGTTCGATGCGCGCGATGCGGCTCAGGTAGTCGCCCTCCTCGAAGAGGCGGATGGATTCCAGCGCGGCGGTGCAGGCCAGTGCGTTGCCCATGAAGGTGGGGCCGTGCATGAGGGCGTGGGCGGGGTTGTCGTCGTAAAAGCCCTCGTAGACCTTGTGGTTGGCGACGGTGACGGCGTGGCCGATGTAGCCGCCCGTGAGGGCTTTGCCGAGCACCAGAATGTCGGGCAGCACGAGGTCGGCGACGAAGCGGTGTCCCGTGCGGCCGAAGCCCGTGGCCACCTCGTCGAAGATGAGCAGCACGCCGTAGGCATCGCAGAGTTCGCGAGCGCGGCGCAGGAAATCGATGCCGTACATGCGCATGCCGCCTGCCCCCTGCAGCAGGGGCTCGACGATGAAGGCGTTGAGCTCGGCATGGTGCTCGGCAAAGGCGCGCTCGAGGGCGGGGATGGTGGTGGGGATGTGGCGGACATGCGCTTTGGCGGACGCGCCGTAGGCGGTGAGGATGAAGTGGTAGTCCTCGTCGTCGCCGACTTCCATGGCTTTGAAGGTGTCGCCGTGGTAGGCGTGTTCGAGGGCGAGGACGCAGGTGCGCTGCGTCTCACCGCGGTTGACAAAGTATTGCAGCGCCATCTTGAGCGCGACTTCCACGCCCACGCTGCCGCTGTCGGAGTAGAAGCAGTAGTCCAGATCGCCCGGCAGCCACTCCTGCAGGCGGCGGGAGAGGGCGCGGGCGGGTTCGTGGCTCAGCCCGCCGAGCATGACGTGGGAGAAGCGGTCGATCTGCGCCTTGAGCGCGGCGTTGATGGCGGGGTGTTTGTAGCCGTGGATGACGCTCCACCACGAGGAGACGGAGTCGATGAGCCGCCGCCCGTCGTCGGTCGTGAGGTACACGCCCTCGGCATCGACAATGCGGTAGGGGGCGGGCATGTGCTTCATCTGCGCGTAGGGGTACCAAATCATGCCCCTGACGCTAACACAGCGCCCCCCCGCCCGCAAGGTCTTTCTGCGGCTTAACGCGGCGCTTGACTTTTGCGCGCGCGGGTGCTAGGCTGAGGGCATGAATGCAGAACGTATCCAAGAGGCGTTGCAGCCGGTGCAGGTGTCGCCTGAGCTGGCCAAGGCGTACCTCAACAAGGTGTATTTGTGGATGGCGACCACGCTGGTGACGGCGGCGGCAGTAGCCGTGGCGACCGCCCACTCGGTCGATACGCTGACCTGGGTGTTGCAGCACCAGCTGATGCTGTGCCTGTTCTACATCGGCACGGTGGTGGTGATGTGCTTCGGCGCTCGGGCGCTGCCCTCCGGGGCGATGGCGCTGCTGCTGCTGGTGTTTGCGGGGTTGTCGGGCCTGAGTTTCGGTCCGCTGCTGACGCTTTACACGCAGCAGTCGCTGGGGCTGACCTTCGGGGTGACGGCGGGTATGTTCGGCGCGATGTCGCTCTACGGTGCCTGCACTAAGCGCGACCTGTCTACCTGGGGGCGCACGCTGATGATGCTGCTCTTCGGACTGGTGCTGGCGCTGGTGATCAATATCTTTTGGGGCAACGGGCTCATGGATCTGGTCTGCTCGGCGGTCGGGGTGGTGCTCTTTGCGCTGCTGACGGCCTACGACACGCAGAAGCTGCTGCAGAAGGGGCTGTGCGAGGACGAGGAGCTGCGCCGCAAGGGGGCGATTCTCGGCGCGCTGACGCTGTATCTGGATTTTATCAACATGTTCCTGTTCCTGCTGCGCTTCCTGGGGCAGCAGCGCGATTGATCCGACCGCTATGTCCAATGTGCAGCGTTTGACGGAGTTGAGCCTGCGCGCCGCCGAGGCGGTGCTGGCGCCGCTGGGCTTTGAGCACACGGCCGAGGTGCAGCCCTACGAGGAGGGCATCTCGCTGCTGCTCAACAGCCCCGATGCCGCGCACCTCATCGGCGATGAGGGCGATCGGCTCGACGATTTGCAGTACCTGATCAACCGCTTGGTGCAGGCCGAGTGGGCGGCGGCTCCCCGAGTGCGCGTGGATTGCGACGGTTACCGCGCGCGCACCGAGGCCAAGCTGCTGCGCCGCGCGCGCTCGCGCGCCGAGCGGGTGTTGCAGACAGGCAAACCGCTGATGATGGAGCGTCTGAATGCCTACCAACGCCGCTTGGTGCATCAGGCGCTGGCCGAGCTCCCCGGCATCTGCACTGAGTCGGAGGAGACGGAGTCGCGCTTCAAGCGCATCACCATCCGCCGCGCGGACTGATGCGCCGGCTCCTGCGCTGCGCCGCGCTGCTGCTGCCGGCGGTTTCCCCGACGGTTTCTGCGGCGGCCGAGGCTTCCGCGGCAGCTTCCTCTGCGGCTTCCCCGGCGGCGGCTCCCGCGAGTTCCGCAGCTCTGCCCCCGGCAGTTCCTGCGGCTGCTTCCCCGGCAGCTCCCGCGCCGCCCGACTCGGCGCTGCGGGCAACGGTGTATTTCGAGGTAGGCAGTGATACGGAGGAGCTCAGCCGCCGACTGACGCCGCTGCGCAAGCGGCACCCGCAGCAGGAGCTGCGCTTTGTGGCGCTGGCGCCCGCCTGCCGCACGATGCACGATGCAGTCAACGCCGCGCAGGCCATGGTGGCGGGGGTGGCGGAGCTGCCCGCGCTGGTGCTGGGCGATGAGCAGGGTGATTTTGCCGCGCTGCCGCTCCGCGAGCTGACGCCGGAGACGCTGCGCGCGGCGGAGCTGGCGGCGGAGGCTCCGCAGCGGGCGGAGGCGGCGGCGGAGCGCCGCTACCGCGCCAAGGAGTATTTGCTGTTTGCACGCATGGCGCTGGCGCAGCCGATGAGTGATGAGATTGCGGAGCTGTGTCTGACGAGTTGCCGCGCGCTGATGAATCACCCGAGCGCGACGCCGGCCGATCGGCAGTTGCTGGGATTGCGCTGCCTGTATCCGCTGCTGATGCAGCAGTATGCGCGGGGCTACCGCGGGGCGCACACGCCCGAGACGGAGGCCAAGCTGCTGGAGGCCATCGCAGCGCTGGAGGCGGCGCGGGATACGGATCCGAACTCGACGTTGGGCAAGCAGGCGTTCGCAGAGCGCGAGCGCCTACGCGCCGCCCGCCGCAAGGCACGATTGTATGAATAAAACTTGGCATCTGCTGACGGCGCACCACCAGCTCTCGCTGCGCTGCGATGCGGCGGGCAAGCTGCAGCTGGCCTACCTCGGCGCGCGTTTGGCGCAGCCGGACGACGCGTTGGCGGATGCGCCCTGCCCTTGGCCGCTATACGCCACGGAGCGCGATGCGACGGCTCCGTGGGGCAACTACAGCGGCGAGTATGCGCTGCAGCTGGAGCTGCCCGACGGTTCACGGGCGGTCGAGCTGCGTCTGGCGGGCTGCGAGGAAGAGCCTCAGGGGCTGCGGCTGCACCTGCGCGACGCGCGTTTTGCGGGGCTGGAGATGGAGCTCTGCCTGCGGGTGTTCCCGGAGGAGGATGTGCTGACGCAGCGTGTGTGCCTGCGCAACGGCACGGGCGCGGAGCTGCTGCTGCTGCGCGGGCTGAGTCTGGCGCTGCCGCTGCGGGCGGAGGCGTACTACCTGACGAGTTTTCGCGGCGCTTGGGCGGGGGAGAATGAGCTGCGGGAGCAGCGGGTGGAGCGCGGCAGCACGCTGTCCGTCGGCTCGACCACGGGTCTGAAGTGTGCGGAGGAGGGTTCGCCCGTCTTTGTGCTCGCGCTGGATGCTCCGGCAGCGGAGGAGAGCGGCCGCTGTGTGCTGGGGGCGCTGGCGTGGAGCGGCAATTACACCCTGAGCGTGAAGCACAGCTGCTACGGACATGCTTTTGTGGCCATGGGGCATGATTTTGAGCACAGCCCCTACCGCGTGGCGCCGGGGCAGTGTCTGGAGCTGCCGGAGGCGCTGCTCGTGCTCAGCGAGTGCGGCAAGGGTGAGGCCACGCGCCGACTGCACCGCCACCTGCGCCGCCGGGTGCTGCCGCGCGGCGGCGAGCTGCGCCGCAGTGTGCTCAACAGCTGGGAGGGGGTGCATTTCGATGTGGCGGAGCCCACGCTGCACGCCATGATGCACGCCGCCGCGCAGCTGGGCACGGAGCTCTTTGTGGTGGATGACGGCTGGTTCGGCGCGCGCGATGACGACAGCAGCTCGCTGGGCGATTGGGAGCCCGATGCGCGCAAGCTGCCGCAGGGGCTGGCGGGGTTGGCGCGGCAGGCGCGCGCGGAGGGTTTGGACTTGGGGCTGTGGATGGAGCCGGAGATGATTTCGCCGCGCAGCCGCCTGTACGCGGAGCACCCCGAGGCGGCGATGGTGCTGCCGGGGCTGACGCCGCGCGAGAAGCGCCGGCAGCTGGTGCTGGATCCGGGGGTGGACTACAGCCGCTTTGTCGCGCAGACGCTGGCGGCGGAGCCGGGTATTTCCTACATCAAGTGGGACTGCAACCGCAACATCAGCGAGCCGGGCGCAGCCTCGCTGCCGGGCAAGCTCGCAGGCAATGTGTACTTCGATGCCATCGCGCTGTACTACCGCCGCATGGCGGCGCTGCGGGCGGCTTTCCCGCAGGTCACCTTTCAGGCCTGCAGCAGCGGCGGCGGTCGGGTGGATTTGGGCGCAGCGCGCTACCACGAGGAGTTTTGGCTCTCGGACAACACCGACCCGTACCAGCGACTGCGCATCCAGTGGAGCGCGCTGCACTTTCTGCCGCCGCAGGCGCTGGCCTGCCATGTGACGGTGAGCCCGAACCTGTACACAGGGCGACGCACGAGCCTGAAGTTCCGCTTCGATGTGGCGATGATGGGGC
This sequence comes from Akkermansia sp., assembly GCA_051884295.1. Lineage (GTDB taxonomy): Bacteria > Verrucomicrobiota > Verrucomicrobiia > Verrucomicrobiales > Akkermansiaceae > Akkermansia. The sequence goes on along the minus strand of JBJEVK010000070.1, from coordinate 18,659 downwards.
GGGTGGGGCTGGAGCTGGATCCGCGCGCGCTGAGTCCGGAGGAACGTGCCGAGCTGCGCGAGCGCCTGGCGCTGGCGCACGAGCTGCGCCCGCTGGTGCAGCTGGGCGAGCTGCACCGCTTGGTATCGCCCTACGAGGGGCCGGACTGCGCCCTGCTCTACACGGACGGCTCGCGCGCGCTGTTGCTGGCCTACACGACCGAGCGGCTGTTCACCGACCAGCACACGCGCATTCGCCTGCACGGGCTTTGCGCGAGCCGTCGCTACGCGCTGCGCGAGCTGCTGCCGGATGCGACGGGCTTCCGCTGCCCGTTGCAGGGGCGGGTGCTGGGCGGTGACCTGCTGATGACGCAGGGTCTGCCGCTGCACTGGTCGCGCCCCATGCAGAGCTGCGTCCTGCTGCTGGAGCCGGAGGGCATCTAACACGCCAATTCTGACTTGAAGCGGGGAGGGTGCTGTGCTAGAGTAAGGGCGTATCCCTCTGCCGTTGCGATGCGCCGCACCTTTCTCCTCGGGCTCTCTCTGCTGCTCATGGCCGTGTTTGCGGTCACGGGTGTGCTGACGTACACCCACCTGCGCGAGCATGCGGAGGAGCGCGTGCGGCAGTTGATGAGCGCACGATTGGCAGACATGCTGGAGCTGTTGCAGCACGAGGATGACAGCACGGCGCGCATGCGCGATACCTGCGAACAGCTGGATCTGAAGAGTGCGCGCTCGCTGGCCGAGTTCCTGCGGCTGGATACCGAGCGGCTCCGCCACGCCGAACAGCTGCAGGAGCTGGGCAACATCGTGGGTGCCGCGCGGGTGCTGGTCACGGATGCGCAGGGGAGCATTGTCGGCGCCGTCCCCCGCGAATGGGTCGGCAAAAAGCTGGAGGATATTGATGCCCTGCACGATTTTGCCGCCGCCGCAGGCGACGGCAGGACGGAGATGCACCGCTTCGGCGATGCGAGCGATGCGCAGTCGCTGCAATACGCGGGAGTGCAGCGCCGCGATGCCCCGGGCTTAGTGTTGCTGGGCTTTCCGCCCGCCGAGGCGGCACAGCCGATTTCGGCCGAGCGCATTGCCAAGCTCACCCCGCATTTCCGCCCGGGGGAGCGCGCCCGCATCGCGGTGTTCCGCGGCGGGGCGCTTCTCAACCGGGGCGACCTGCCCTACCGGGGCACGGAGCTGCTGTCGGTGCCGCTGCAGGGGGTGAGCGAGCTGTCGTTCCCCGACGGCGATTATTTCGCCTACGCGGTGGGCAATGCGCGCTACCGCTTGGTGGCTCTCATTCCCACGGCGGACATGTACCGCCCGAGCAAGAACACGCTCTACTCGATGCTGCTGAGCAATCTGCTGCTCTTTCTCGCCATGTTCGGCGCGGTGTCCTACCTGCTCCAGCGCTATGTGCTGCGCGGTCTGTCGCGCGTGGTGGAGAGCCTGCGCCGCATTGCCTCCGGCGACCTCAACGAACGGGTGGAGGTGACGGACACCCCCGAGTTCCGCCGACTCTCCTCGGACATCAACGCCATGGTCGACACCCTGCGCTTTTTCGGCGAAGAGGAGCGCGAGAGCATGAACCGGGAGTTGGAGCTGGCTCGCTCCATCCAGAGCGCTGCCCTGCCCGGTCGCTTCCCCGCTTTCCCGAACCGCCCGGAGTTCGACCTCTACGCTGTCTGTGTGCCGGCGATGACGGTGAGCGGCGATTTTTACGACTTTTTCATGCCGGGGGAGGACAAGCTGCATTTTTTGGTGGCGGATGTGTCCGACAGCGGGATTCCCGCCGCGCTGTACATGATGCGCTGCATGTCGCTCATCCGCTCGGTGGCGCGCAGTGGAGCCAAGCCCGAAACGCTGGCGCGGGCCGTCAACACCGCCCTGTGCGAGGGGCAGAGCACAGGCATCCACCTCTCGCTCTTCTACGGCTGCCTGCATGTGCGCACGGGGGAGCTGCGCTTCATCAACGCGGGCTCGCCCCAAGCCCTGTTGCAGCATGAGGGCGGCGACTACGAGCCGCTGTCCATGAGCTCGGGGCCGGTCATGGGGCTGTTCGATGATGCGCGCTACACGGGCTGCCGCCTGCAAATGCAGCCCGGCGACCGCCTCTTCCTCTACACGGAGGGGGTGACGGCTGCCGCCGATGCCGAGGACACGCCCTTCGGCGGGGAGCGGCTGCGCGCGGCGCTCGGCGAGCACGCGCCCACCGTGGCCGATGCCCCGCGGGCGGTGCGCGTGGCGCTGCGCCGTTTCCTGGGCGAGGGTCGCGAGCTGCAGGAAGATGTCACCATGCTGGCGCTGGAATACCGCGGCAAAAAACGCGCTACGAGCGAGCTCTGTATCGCCGCAGGCGAGCCGCAGGGGGCAGAGCACATGCTCTCCGAGGCTTTGGAGGCGGTTTTTGCCGCGCCTGCCGACATCGCCGAGCTGCACGCCACAACCCGCGCCGTGCTGGCAGCGCTGCCCCCGGCGACGGCGGTGCAGCTCTCCATCCGCTGCGATGAGGATCGCGCCGAGCTCCGGCTGAGCTATGCCGCGCCGTGCATGAACCCCCTGGGCACCCTGCCCCCGCTCCCCCTCGATGAGGCGCATTATCAGGTGGATGCGTCCGGGGTGAACCAACTCACGCTCTGCAAGAAACTTTCGTGATGCCCGCTCCTCTCCCCCCGCCGCCGCCCCCGATCGTTCCCCCGCCGGTTCCCCCGGTGCGGTCGGCGGAGCAACACCCCACCGGCGAGGAGCCCGTGCCGGACTCCCGCACCCCCCTGCCTAAGGGCAGTCAGGTGGGCGACTACATCATCACCGACCTGCTGGGGCGCGGCGGCTTCGGCATCACCTACCGCGCGCGCCACAGCATCAACGGCGCGCGCGTGGTGGTGAAGGAGCACATGCCCGAGGGAATGGCTACCCGCGAAAAGGACGGCCGCACCGTCACCTACACCGCCCCCGAGCACGAGGAGCTCTTCCGCGACACCCTGGCAGAGTTCTCCGAGGAGGTCAATGTGCTCATGGGCTTGCAGCACCCCGGCATTGTGCCCATTCTCAATGCCTTCGAGGCCAACGGCACGGCCTACTACGTCATGCCCTTTGTGGCGGGTGCCCCGCTGGAGCTCTCGCCGCACAACTCACTGAATCCCGAGCGCCAGGCGCAGGAGGCACGCCGCATCAAGCGCCTGTTGCTGCTGCTGCTCGACACGCTCAGCTACCTGGAGCAGCACAACGTGGTGCACCGCGACATCAAACCGGAGAACATCCGCATCACCCCCGAGGGGCAGCCCGTGCTGCTCGACTTCGGCAGCGCGCGCCAACTGCAACCCGGCAAGGTGTACCGCAACATCTACACCCCCGGCTTCTGCTCGCCCGAGCAGGCAACCGCCGCCACGGACAGCGCCATGACACAGCGCCTCGGGCCGTGGACGGACATCTATTCGCTGGGGGCAACCTTCCTCTACCTCATCACGCGCATGCTGCCCCCGCGCGCGGACATGCGCGCCGCCGCCTCGCCCGACCCCTACAAGCCCTTGGCGGGGCGCAGCCGCCCGGAGGCACTCTACGGGCGCAGTTTTCTGCAGGCGCTGGATCGCGCGCTGGAGCTCAAGCCCCGCGACCGCTGGCAGGATGCCGGCGCGTGGCGCGCCGCCATTGAGGAGGGGGTGCTGCCCGTTTCGCCGCGCCGTCTGCGGCGCGCGCGCCTGCTGGCGGTCGGCAGTGCACTGGCGCTGACGGTGTTCGGGGCGGTGAGCCTGTGGGCGCTGCACGAGCGCGACCAGGCACGCCGCGTCTACGGCAGCAGTCTTCGCTTCACGGAAAGCATTTTGTACGATTTTAACGAGGAGTTGGCCGATATCCCCGGCAGCATCAGCCTGCAACAGCAGCTCGGCATGCGCCTCAAGCGCTACCTGGACGAGATGGAGGCCATGCCGCAGGATCGCGACGATGACAAGCTGCCGCACGCCATGGCAACGGCGTGGATCAACCTCGGCTCCGTCTATGTGGAGCAGGGCAAGCTGCCCGAGGCTACCGCCGCCCTGACCAAGGCCACGGAACTGGAGCGGCAGCTGGTACGCGACAACCCCGACGATCGGCGCGCCCGCTACGAGCTGGCACGCACGCTGACCATGCGCGCCGAGGTGGCGCGCCGCCGCAACCTCATTCCCAATGCGCGGGCGCTCTCGGCCGAGGCTGTGGCGCTGCTGCGCGAGCTGAGCCGCGAGCTCGCCGACAACCCCGACTTCCGCTGCGGACTGGCGCGCGCGCTCGGCATGATGGCGCGCGTGGCGCAGCCCGAGGGAGACACCGAATGCCGCAAGCAGGCGCTCGACGAGATGCTGGCGCTTTGCCGCGAGCTCACCGCCACCTACCCCGAGCACATCCCGGCGCAGACCGAGCTGGCCGACTGCCTGCACCTGCGCGGAGGGCTGGCCACAGAACAGGGCGACTACGCCAACGCCGCCCACCTCTACGAGGAGGAGCACCGCATCTACGCGCGCCTGAGCGCGGCGCAGCCCTACCGGCTCTCCTACAAGCGCGGGCTGGCAACCGCCCTCTACGACAACGGTCGCCTGTTCATCGAGCTCAGCCAGAACAGCGAGGAGAACGAAGACGACCGGGAGTATGACCTCAAGGCGCTCGACGCCCTCGGCAAGCACTTGGAGCTGGTGCACGAGCTGGAGGCGCTCGACCCGAACAACGCCGACTTCCCCACGATGGAGTGCCGCGCCATCGCCTTCATGGTGGAGGCGATGCTGCGCACGGGGCAGCCCGCGCGCGCCATCGCCATGTGCAACACGCTCATGCAGAAGTCCGATGCCCTGCTGGCCGCATCGCCCGATGACGTCGACATCAACCTCATCAAGCTGGGTGCCTGGCGCAGTTTGGCCGTGGCGCACAACGGGAGCGATGAGACGCGCGGACTAGCTGCCGAGGAGCTGACGCAGTACCGACGCTGGGCCGACAAGCTGCGCCGCCGCGCTCCCGCCAACATCACGCTCCAATTCACCTATCTGGATGCCCTGAGTCTGTCTGCCACGGTGGCGCTGCAGACGGGCGATGTTTTCAACGCGCTCAGCTGGCTCCACGAGGCCGAAACCCGGCTTTCGGAGCTCGTGCGCTCGCACCCCGACAACGAGGCGCTCACCAAGCGGCTGGAGCGCTTCCGCCGCCGCCTGCAGGAGCTTCCCGCCGCCAAGTGAGCCCGCTGCGCCGGGTGTGTGCCACCGCTCCACCCCCGCCGCGCAGGCTCAGCCCGCGTAGCTGTGCATCGAGGCGAGGCCGGGCAGCAGATTCACCACCAAAAAGGTGACGACCAGCGCCGCAAAGGCCAGCAGGAGCAGCGGGCGGCGCTGCCGGGGGGTGCAGGAGCCGCGACGGTGAAACCACAGCAGGTAGAGCGTCCAGGTGAGCAGCGACCATGCCTCTTTGATGTCCCAGGACCAGTAGGTTCCCCATGCGTCATCGGCCCACAGCGCCCCGCTGCCCAAGCCGAAGGTCATGAGCGGAAAGGCCAGCACCACCAGACGCTCCGCAGCGCGCAGCACGGTATCCGCCGCGCTCGGGCGCAGGTAGGAGAGCAGCACCATGAGCGTGGCCACCGTCAGCCATGCATAGGAAACGACATAGGCTGTCACATGCGGCGCAAACCAGGGCGATTGCAGCGCCGGAGCCTGCCGCCAACCCGCCTGCAACGGCATGCAGAGTGCGCCGATGAGGGCGAGCAGCGAGGCGGCGGCCATGTAGCCCTGCAGGCGGCAGCCGCCGCGCACAAAGAGCACGGGCAGCACGCTGACGAGCGGCAGGAAGCTCAGCACATGGCGCATGTTGCCGAAGGGCGGGGCCTGCGCCAGCTCCCAATCCCACACGAAGAGCAACGCCGTGACCACCCACGCCGCGCCCAGCAGCCCGTTGCCCCCGCGCGGACAGCGGCAGCACTCGGCCACCAGCGCCGCCGCAAAGAGCAACAGCGCCGCCAGCGTCGCCCCCTGCACCAGTAGACTCAGCACGGCGCCACCTCCTTTCGCTTGGGCCACCAGCACCAAAGGCAGCTGAAGAGCATGGTGCCCACCAGCCCGCAGCGCACGGCGAGCCGCCCCGGCGCGCGCCGCGCCTGCAGGCGCACGAGCGTCTGCCCGCGGTAGCGGCGATAATCCAGCAGGGAAATGCGCCAGCCCGCACACTCCAGCGGGCGATTCACCGTGAGCTCCGCGGTGAACGGCGCAGCACCCTCGGGTGTCACGCGGCAGCGCGCGCGGTAGTCCTTCACCGGGGCTCCCACGCCCGCGTAGTGCTGCACCTCAAAACGCTCCAAGCACAGGCTCATGCCCAGCGGCTCGCGGCGATTGTCCGGTCGCAACACGGAGCTCAGCTCGCTGCGTCCGTCGGCCGGCAACAGGATAGGACAACGCAGCTCGCCCGCCGCATCGAAACCTACTCCCACCAGCAACAGCACCAGCGAGAGGTGCAGCCCCGCCAGCCACAGCCGACGCAGAGAAAAGCGCGCCCAAGGCAGGTGCAGCCCGGCCCACAGCGCCAGCAGCGCACAGCCACCCGCCGCCAGCAGCATCACCCCGCAGCGATACACCCCCGCTGCCCCCAGCACGGGGCAGGCTCCCGCCGCCAGCAACAGCGCCACGGCTCCGAGCAGTTTGCAGGTCAACCAAAGAGACTTGCTCATCACGCGCGCCATTCTAGCACAGCCTCCCCCGCGTGCTCAACAGAAAAAGGCAACCGCGCCGATGTCCGACGCGGTTGCCGCAGAGATTTTCCTTCGGGGTCAGCCCCCGACAACCTCAGAAGCTGTAGCTGACATATGCGTTCACGCGCTGGTCGCAGTCGCCGCTGCGCTCCTGCAGGGTGTAGCCCGCGCCCGTCATCCACTGACTGTTGAGGATCCAGTTCAAACCGGCACCCAGCTCCACGCCGCTGCGGGCAGGTGTGGCTCCATGGGCACGCGTCTTTTCCGCATTGCCGCGCACATAGTCCGCATGCGGATCCACACGGCACAGGTCAGCCAGATAGGCCACGCGCAGGAAGGGAATGAGGTATTCCGTGTTGGAAATGGCCGACACATAGCGATAGGTGACACCCACAGGCATGGTGACCAGCGAGGCTTTGCCGTCCGAATAGTCGATGCGGGAGCTTCCGGAGGCATTGCTCATGCGGAAGTCCTCCTGCATGGCATAGGTGGCATCAATCCCGATGAAGGGGCTGAGGATGGAGGTGTCGGAGAGGATGATGTCGTAGGAAATCGTCACACCGCCGGCAAGGCTCGTGTCGTTCCAACGGCCGGTCACCTCGTCACCGCCGGCGTAGAACGAGCCGCGGGCGCGGTTGCGGGTGTTGCCGTAGCCCAGATAAACATCCACGTTGAGCGCGTTATCGCTCTTCTTCATGCGGTGCGTGTAGCGACCGTAGAGGGAGAGATTCACACCGTTCTGGTGGTCGCGGAACAGACCGTCGTTGGCCTTGTACTTACCGACCATCTGACCGACCGCAGCACCGACATACATACTCGGTGTCACCACGCGGTCATAGCCCACGGCGTAACCGCCGCCCTGGTAGTGGTAACCCATGCCCTTGGCGTCCGTCGCACGGCGGTCGGACTGCCCGTAGCCACTGACCCACACACGGTTGGCACCCACCAGATAACGCCCCGTGTAGGCCAGCTTGGAATCCGATGCCACATTGCCGACCGGGAGATTGACGGAATGCGGCGCATCAATCTGCCCCTTGACCGCATTGGAAAAAGCCGTCATCGTCGTCAGAGCACCGTTCAGACTGTTAATCGACGAGGCTGTTGTATCACGGGAAAGGTCATTCACAATGTTGTTGACATCCTGCTGGGTCAACTGAAGGACGGTACCGCTCTCCCCGGCCACCTCGGAACCCTCCAGATCACGAACTGCGCCGTCAATATTGTATTGGTAGCCGCTGAAACCCACGGTTGTTTTCGTGCCGTTCTCCTGCACCGATGTCAGTTTGAGCGTGGTATTGGACGAAACCTCATCTGCGGCAGCACCATCGAACCTTACCTCAGCAGAGGCCGCCTGAGCCTGACTGGCGTTCGCCGCCTCCTGACTGGCAAACACAATCGTTCCGGTTTCCGCCGTTGTCTCCTTCACATCTTCGTAAGCGAACACCACCTTAGAAGTGCTGTCGGAGCTCATTTGGGTGGAAACCGTCACCGTAGCGCTGTCGGCCAACTCAGCCGTTGCACCGTTACCCAGAGCAAACGTCCCTGTCGATACATCGGCACCGCTGCCCGAAACCGTCATCGAGCCGCTGTCAACCGACACCGTCGAAGCGCTCAGGGAAGACGACTGCTCGGGATTCGTGCTCTCCACAACCACGGAACCACCCTGCTGCACCGTAATGGTTCCCGTCGTCCCCTCAGTCTGATTGGCGCTTACCTCCAACGAACCCTGCTTCACGGTCAGCGTACCGCCGTTCGCCACCGTCACATCCTGCATGGAGACGCTGGAAGAGGAAGCCACGTCGACAATCACCTCACCCGTGGCGTCCGAACCGCCGCCGATCTTCACCGCAGCCAAATCCACCTCCGAACTCCTCACCTCCAGCGTGCCCGAACCGGAACCGTAGGAGCCCACGAGGATACCGGCGGACGATTCCAGCTTGCCGCCCTCCTCCACAACCACCGCACCCGAGCAACTACCCGACGAGACAATGTCATTTCCCTCCTCATCCTTGCTGGCACCACCGATGATAATTGTCGAATCAAACCCCGATGTTCCGCCCGTTTCGCGATCCGTCGTCATCGTGGCACCCGCTCCCACAATCACTTTACCTTGTCCGTTCTGCGAACCGACAACAATCTGGTCAGCAATCAACGTGGATCCAGCCTCCAGAATCAGGGTACCCGTAGCACCGAGAATTTGGGTATTACCCACACCGACCTGACCCGCTACATCCAAGGTCTTACCCCCAAGGACGGTCACCGTTCCGCTGCCCCCCGTTGTCACGCGCTGCCCATAGCCCTTGCCGCCGATGAACAGCTGCATGGAAAGAGTGACGTTATCCTCCACTGTCATCTCTGCATCACCCAAATAACTACCAACCGAGATGGTACGGTTCCCGGTGTTCACGATAATGCCCGTCTCATCGGGAGAAGTGCACCCCACAGGGAGATCCGCAGACACGGGAGCTACGGCGCAAGCCAACATTGCGGCCAAAAAAAGCGTCTTCTTCATATAGTTAGTTAATTAAAAAACGGAATAAGCGCAGCGACTTCCCGCGAACTGAGAAGCCACTCAATCGCTGCTTTCATTCTAAATAAAACCGAACACATCGTCAAGCCCTTCCTATTACTTTTCCTCTCCGAACGTATTTTTTCCGAAAAAAGCCATTCCTCCCTCCTCCGCAGCCCGTCATGAACGAAATTAGAACTCGCCAAAGCGGAGCGGGCATGCTAGAGTAGGCTCAGGACTCGGCAAGCAAGCGCCTGAGTTCGGATTGTCACCGCCATGAATGATCTCACCAAACCCTTTAAGCGACTCCCCGTGGCCCTCATCGGCACGGGTTCCTATGTCCCCGAGCGCCGCCTGACAAACTCGGATTTGGAGAAGATGGTCGACACCTCCAACGAGTGGATTGTGACCCGCACGGGTATTGAGGAACGCCGCATTGCCGCGCCTGATGAAACAACCAGCGACATGGCGACCAAGGCCGCGCAGCGCGCGATGGAGGCGGCGGGGGTCTCCCCCGAGGAGCTGGATCTCATCATCGTGGGCACCATCACCCCCGACACCTACACCCCCTCCACCGCCTGTTATGTGCAGGCCAAGCTCGGCGCCTGCCATGCGGCTGCGTTCGACATCTCGGCCGCCTGCTCCAGCTTCCTATTCGCCCTCAAGACGGCGGTTCAGTATGTGGGCTGCGGGCAGGCTAAAACCGCTCTCATCGTCTCGGCGGAAAAGTTGTCGCACATCGTCAACTGGGAGGATCGCTCCACCTGCGTTCTCTTCGGTGATGGTGCGGGGGCAGCCATTCTGCGCACCGGCAGCGGCAAGGCCGGGGACAGCGCCATCCTGGCCTCGCACATCGGTTCCGACGGCACGCTGGCAGATCTGCTGCTGGTGCCCGGCGGCGGCACGGCCATCCCCACCACCGAGCAGAACATCCACGAAAAACTGTTTACGATTGCCATGCGCGGCAACGAGGTGTTCCGCCACGCGGTCGAGCACATGACGGAGTCAGCGCTCTCGCTCATCGAGCGCACGGGCATCAAGCCCGAGGACATCTCGCTGGTCATTCCGCATCAGGCCAACCTGCGCATCATCAACGCCGTCACCAAGCGACTGGGCATTCCCGCCGAGCGAGTGTTCGTCAACCTGCAGAAATACGGCAATACCTCGGGCGCTGCCTGCGCCATCGCGCTGGATGAGGCCGTGCGCAGCGGGCGCGCCAAGAAAGGCGACATCGTGCTGATGGTGACCTTCGGCGCCGGGCTGACCTGGAGCAGCGCCGCCATCCGGCTCTGAGAACACCCCGACGCAAGGCAGAGAGGTATTTCGCGGGCGCGCAAGGCTCCGCCGCAGCAGCACAGAACAGCCCCGCAGCAGCACAGCGCCGCTCCCGGAAAACTCCGGGAGCGGCGCTGTGGCACCTACCGAACAAACAGGCAGGCTCAGGCAAGACGATCGAGATGAGTCACCGCCGCCGGGGGGCGGGTGCCGAGGTCGATGGCGCGATCGGCCACATGCTTGGGATCGCCGTCAAAACGATAGGCCGCGCAATCCGGGCAGGTGTCGGCCGTCCGATCCACCAAAGCGCCGCAGACCGTGCAGATTTTGTAGGAGGCCGGATCATTCACAATGGTCGTGGCCATTTCTTTGTAATCGGGGCGGGGCATCGCTGTATGTCTCGGGGAACGCAAGGAGCGAGGCATCGGCGCTGACCGACACCCCGCTCGGCTCAAAAACGATAAACCTGAAAGGGAACTCAGGCGATGGTTGCCAGGGACTTGGCACCCTTGCTCTTGTAGTTCGCAGCGCGATTGGCCGGCACGGTGCCGCGTTTGGCAGCCTTGTCAATCGCCGATGCGAACGCGTTGTAGGCAGCAGCCGCAGCCTCCTTGTCCTTGCTCTCGACCGCAGCGGCGAGCCGCTTGCGCAGCGTGCGGACGCGGGAAAGAACAGAACGATTAATCGCCGTGCGGGCGATGGTCTGGCGAATGCGCTTCTTAGTGGACTGAGTGTGTGCCATAATGAAAGTGAAAAAGGTTGGTTTGTCGTTTTGGTGGGGAGATTTTACTCTGAGAACCTCAAATGTCAAGGCAATTTCTTCGCAGTCTCACTTTTTCTTATGAGCACAGCGCCGAAAACACGCAGCGGACGGGGAACGGCGGTCTTTCGCCTTGCCTCGGAGGGGGAGGGGTGGTAAGCTCAAGTAATATGAAACATCTTTCCCTCCTTCTGCTCACGGGGCTGCTCGCGGCAGCCTGCACCGGCACCAAGGAACCCGCCCCCGAGACGGCGGCTGCACCCGAGGCGCCGCCCGCCCCCGCAGAGTCTCCCAAGGCGGAGCCGACTCCGGAGCAGCAGGCCACGGCACACGAGCTACTCAACACCGCCGATGCGGCGGCGCCCAATGAGCTTTCGGCGGAGGAGCTCGCCCCCACGCCCTCCGAACTGAGCACCGGGGGACTGCGCCTGCGCCGCTTTGCCCCGCCCGAGGAGGCCAGCAGCGAGGGTGCCGCCGAGCCCCTGCCCAATGCAGCTGAGCTGCACGGGCTGCGCTCGCCCGTCCTGCGGGGCAACACATTGCCGATGGACATCAACGGCAAGCTGACGCCGAATCAGGAGGGGGAGGAACGCTGATGGTCACTCCGCCGAAAGGATTTGTGCCCGTGCCCTTCGCCTACCACGAGGAGATCGAGCTGAGCATCGACTCTCTCTCCAACATGGGCGAGGGCGTGGGACGCGTGGAGAACCGCGTGGTCTTTGTGCCCTACGCTCTGCCCGGCGAGCGCGTGCGGGCGCGCGTGTACCGCAACGACCGGAACTTTTCGCAGGCTGATCTGGTGGAGGTGCTGGTGCCTTCGCCCCGGCGCATCGAGCCCCGCTGCCCCGTGTTTGGGTACTGCGGCGGCTGCCAGTACCAGCATTTGGACTACGAGCAGCAGCTGGCGTGGAAAACACAGCAAGTGGCCGACCTGCTGCGCCTGCAAGCGGGGATGGAGCTGCCCGTGCGCCCGGCTATCCCCTCGCCTCGCACCTACGGCTACCGCTCCAAAATCACGCCGCACTTCCACAAGCCCAAGGATGCCAAGGTCGGCAACATCGGCTTTCTGCGGGCGGGCTCGCGCAGCGAGGTCTGCGATGTGCAGCACTGCGCCATCGCCATGGATCCCATCAACGCCGCCCTGCCCGCCCTGCGCAAGGCCGTGCACCAAAGCGCCGCGCAGTACCGCCGCGGGGCGACCCTGCTCATGCGTGTGAGCGAGGGCAGCGTCATCACCAACAACAACGCCGTCTGCACCGAGCAGGTGGGCAAGCTGAGCTTCCAATTCCTCGCGGGCGACTTTTTCCAAAACAACCCCTACATTCTCCCGGCCTTCACAGGCTATGTGGCGCAGCAGGCCTGCGCCGAGGGGGCGCGTTTCCTCGTCGATGCCTACTGCGGCAGCGGACTCTTCGCGCTGACGCTGGCGGAACACTTTGAGCGGGTGCTGGGGGTGGAGGTGAGCGAAACGAGCGCCGACTGGGCGCGCGCCAACGCCCGCAGCAACGGCATTGAGCACGCGCAGTTCCTCGCCGCAAGCGCCGAGGCCATCTTCGCCGAGGTCGACTTCCCCGCCGAGCAGACGGCGGTGGTCATTGACCCGCCGCGCAAGGGCTGCGACAAGGTGTTCCTCGACCAGCTTTTTGCCTTCGGACCGCAGCGCGTGGTCTACGTCTCCTGCAACCCCGCCACGCAGATTCGCGACCTGGCGGAATTCGCCAAGGCCGGCTACGGTGTGACGGAGGTGCAGCCCTTCGATCTCTTCCCGCAAACCAAGCATTTGGAGTGTGTCGCCACGCTCCGCAAGAACCAACGCCCATGAATGAAGAAGAATTACCCGAGCGCATGAGCCGCAGCGCCGAGGATTATCTGGAGGCCATCGGACTGCTCTGCGACAGGAGCCCCTCGGGGCAGGCGCAGGTCAGCGAGGTGGCGCAGATGCTGCGGGTGAAGAAGCCCAGCGTCACCGCCGCCATGCGCCAGCTGGCGGAGGAGGGCATGATTGTCTACCGCCCCTACGCCCCCATTCAGCTGACGGACAAGGGTCGCGCCTACGCCAACGGCGTCATCCGCGCCCACCGCATTCTGCACCGCTTCATGATCGAGGCGGCGGGGCTCAGTCCCGAGCGGGCGGAGGCGGTCGGCTGCCTCATCGAGCACATCCTGACTTACGAGGAAATCCTGGGCATCGAGCAGCGGCTCGATGCGCGCCTGTTTGAACGCTGACCTCCGCCCGAGTATCTCACCCTGCAACATGCAATCCCGTTCCGTCAGCGTCACGCAGGCGCTCATCATCGTCAACGTGCTGGTTTTTGCCCTCTGCCTGTTGGGCAAGCAGGAGTTCTTCTTCAACCTCTGCGCCTACACCTGGGCAGACGCGGTGGGGCACGCACAGGTGTGGCGCTTCATCACCTACCAGTTTTTGCATGCCAACATGATGCACATCCTCTTCAACATGTGGGCGCTGTATTTCTTCGGCCCGCCGGTGGAGGACTTTTTCGGGCCGCGCCGCTACCTGGCCTTTTACCTGCTCTGTGGGGTGGCGGGGGCGCTCTTCTCCTCGTTGCTAGCGGGGCTGGGCTGGTACAGCACCGGCATCAGCCTCGGCGATGAGGGAATGTGGACCATGCCTTGGGAGTATGTGCCGCTGGTGGGAGCCTCGGCCGCCATCTACGGTGTCATGGTGGCGGTGGCCTTCCTCTACCCCCGCGTCGAAATCAGCCTACTCTTCCCGCCCATCACGCTGAGCATGCGCAATTTTGCCCTGCTGGTCATGGGCATTGCCGTCGCCACCATCCTCTTCAACTGGAGCAATGCCGGCGGCGAGGCCGGGCATTTGGGCGGCATTCTCATGGGTGCCGGCATCATGCTCGCGCTCAAGTGGCGCGGGCGACTCGACGACTGATGCCGCTCAGCGGCTGACGATGCGCACGCGCTCCACACAGCCCTCGCCCAAAATGCGGTTGAGCGCGGCGATGATGCGCGGTTTGAGCCGCGTCAACTCATAGCGTGCCGCGGGGTGGGCAGCGCGGATGCGAGCCAGCCCCCGCTCCACCGACAGCAGCGCCGTCATCTGCGCCAGAGCGATGCCGACCGCCCGCTCCCAAGCCTCGGCCAAAATCTCCGCCGAGAAACTCTCCTCCTCCAGCGGCAATGCCGCCAGCACCTCGCCCAGCAGGGAGCGCATGTCGCGCTGGTGGCACCCCGTGGGCAGCTCGGGACCGACGCCGTAGAAATCCGCCTCAGCCTGGTCGCGCTCGCCCCGGGCGCGGCTGCGCCAACGCTCCGCGCGCAGGCTGCCGTCTGCCATGCGCTGCGGGCGGCGGCGGGAAAGCTCGAGCGCAGCGGCAGAGGCGCGGCGCTCCGCGAGCGCCTCAGGCATCAGCGGCGCTTTTGTCTCAGCTTGCTTGCGGCGCGGCGGCATGGTTCCCTCTAAACGTGAAGCGGTCTCGGGAGCGCAACGCCCCAAGACCGCTTCCGAAGTTCGCTTAGCGGCAGCGGCTTATTCGCCGTCATCGCCGATCGCCTGCACCGGGCAGCCCTCAAGAGCCTCCTGGCACTGGGCAATCTCCTCGTCGGTGGTGGGCTGCTTGATCACGATGGAAAGCCCCTCGTCATCATCGCGGCCAAAGAAATCGGGAGCGGATTCGCGGCAAAGATCGCAGTCGATGCAGTTGCTGTCGACATAGAACTTACCGGGCACATTCTTTTCATTTTTTTCGTCGATATCGGCCATGGCGTGTATGTGGTTCGTGTGTGGAGGGCGAACGCCCGAGCAGTATTTTTCACTCATTTCCCTGAAAATGCAATCCTTTTTTATTGCCACTGCCTTTTTTTAGCGCCACAATAGGCGCATGCCACCGATGCCTCTCAAAAGCCTCCTGTCCCTGCGCCTCCGTTTCTGTTCCCTGCTGGCACTAGTGACTGCTGCGGTGCTGGTCGGGCTGTGCGCATGGTTCATCCACAAGCTGCCATCCTACACCGGGCGCGATACCGGCGATGCGCTCCCCTGGCAGGAGGAGGGCATCTGCATACGCAGTGCCGAGGCCTACTGGAAAAGTGCGCAGGGCGATGAGCGCATGATGCTGCGCGCCGCCTATTACCCCGAGGCGCGGCTCTGCCTGGGCGAGACGCAGGGCAGCGGATCCCTGCTCCTGAGTTTCCGCGACACTTGGGGGCGCGAGGTGGGAGACCCTATCCGCCTGGCATACAGCCACGGGCAATTTGAACCCCGCGACCAGAGCACCCTGCAGGCACACGAGGGGCAGGCCACGCTCCGGCTCGAGACCGGCTACGGCAGCGACTCGGAAATGCAGGCGCACCTGATCAACCCCGAGGAACCCCTGTGGACGGTTGTGGTGAAGCTCTGCCCCGAGGGAGCCGACAAGGCGCGCCTGTGGCATATTTTCTGCGTTCGCCCCGAAATTCGCCTCTGATGTCCATGAGCGCGAACACCCGGCCCATCCCCCGGCACCCCCTCCTGCACCGACTGCTGCGCGCAGCCGCTGCACTTGCCTGCGGCGCAGCCACAGCCCTGGCCTTCCCCCCGTTCGACCTCGGCAATCTCGTATGGGTGGCGCTGCTGCCGCTGCTCTGCCTGCTGTGGCTCGCGCCCGGCGGTTTTTGGCGCGGATTCCGCACGGGCTGGCTGTGGGGCATGGGCTTCTTCACCGCCGCATGCAGCTGGATTGTGCAGGTGGGCTATGTATTCTTCATTCCGCTGCCCGTTTTCATTGCCTTGGCCTTTCTGCCGCTCATGGCCTTTTATTCCCTGTTGCCCGCCCTGTGGTGCGGGGTGATGAACAGCCTGCTGCGCCCGCGTATTGAGCCCCTGCCCGAGGGCATCCGAAGCCGCGCGGAGGCGCTCCCCTGGGCTCGGCGCGACCTGATCTCCACCCTGCGCAGCGCCCTGGGCGGCGGGGCGCTGTGGGTCTGCATCGAGTGGCTGCGCGCCCACGGCACGCTGGCGTTCAGCTGGAACAGCCTGGGCACCGCCCTCTACAGCGGACTCTCACTCGTGCAGTGGGCCGAGTTTGTGGGCACCGCCGCGCTCTCCTTCCTCCCCGTGGCCACGAACATCATCCTGTGGGGCGCGCTGCGGCGCAGCTGGCTGCAATACCGGCGCCTGGGCAGTGCAGTCGCTCCCTGGGATTTTTACGGCGCCGTGGTCGTGCTCTTTTCTCTCTTTGCGGGGGGGCTCTTCCTCTCCAAGGCCTACGCCCCCACCGTCATGTTGCGGCGCGAGAGTGTGCTGCCGCTGCCCGTCCTTGCCCTGCAAGAGAACATTGACCAAAGCGAGCGCATCGCCTCCGGCGGCATCGACACCACGCTCTACGGCCGCTACCTGCGCGCGACGCACGCCGCCTACCTCGACATCCAGCGCCGCACCGCACAGCGCGCCCTGCAGCACCACGATGTCGGGCTGGTGCAACAGCTGCCGCTCTGGGTGGTCTGGCCCGAGAGTGCGCTGGGATCGGCGCTGCACCGCAACCTTGCCACCGGCGAGCTGCTGCCCGACCCGCTGAGCGAGCAGTACCTCTTCGGCTCCGATGCCTTGCCGCGCGTGCGCGAAGATGTGCGCACCATCGGCGGGCAGGATTTTGTGCTGTTCACGGGGGCGGACGAGGTGCTGTGGACGCCCGACGAGCAGGGCGCGCGCTACGTCGGCATGTTCAACGATATGGCGGTGTTCCCCGCGGGACGCAGCAGCGCGCTCACCGCTGCCAAGCAGCACCTCATGCCCTTCGGCGAGTATATCCCCTTTGTCGAAAACATCCGATGGCTGGGCGACATCTACACGCAACTGACGGGCACCCAGGTCGGCTCGGGCATCCTGCCGGGCTCGGGTTCGGAACCGCTCGCTGTTCCCCTGCCCGGCACGGACGAGAGCGTGAGTGTCATCCCCGCCGTGTGCTACGAGGACACCGTGGGCGACCTGCTGCGCCGCTTTGCCCGCCCCGGGGCACAGGTCATCGTCAACGTCACCAATGATGCGTGGTTCCGCGGCAGCGCCTGCAGCGCCCAGCAAGCGCGCAACGCCGCCTTCCGCTGCATCGAGCTGCGCCGCCCGATGGTGCGCGCCGCCAACATGGGTCACACCTGCGCCATCGCGCCCAACGGAGCCGTCATCGACTGCCTGCTCAAGGCTGACGGCAGCCCCAAGCTGGCAGGCTACAGCTACGCCGTGCTCCCCGTCGACCGCCGCGCCGGGCTCACCCTCTACGCGCTGGCGGGCGACTGGGCGGTGCTGCTCTGCGCCCTGCTTGCCGCCGCGCTTGCTGCTCGCCGCCGCACCACCCCGCCCTCCCTGCCCTGATCTCATCGGGTGCGCCGAGGCGCCCGCACGCTCGTTTATTTGTCTGTGAGCGCGCGGTAGGTCTTTTCCGCCAGCTCGGCATGAGCGCGATTCATGGTAGCGACATCCTCCGTCGAAGCGCTGATGAAGGAAACGATGCAGGCATGGCGGCCATCGGCCAGGCGGATGATACCCACATCGTTGTGCGCCGCCGTGATCCCGCTCACGGTGGCGGACGACCCGGTCTTGTGGGCGAAGGAGAGCGGCACACGCGGCAGCCCCGCCCGCAAACGCTCCTGCCCCGTTGAGCACTGCTCCATGTAAGCCAGCAACAAGCGTGCCATGGGTGGCGACAGCAAGGGGTTCTGCGTCGTCCCAAACGCGGCGTCATGCACATCCTCCAGCATACGCAGCATGGCCGCCGGTGTCGCACCGTTCGCCACTTGAGCAGCAACATCTTTTGCCATCTCCCTCTCCGTAACGACGATGTGTAGGGGAAAATCCGCACCGTAGTGTTTGTTGAACAGCTGCTGCACCCCCTGCGGTCCGCCGACGAGGCGGAAGAGATAATTGCACGCATTGTTATCGCTCTCGCACAAGGAGGCACGCAGGAGGGATTCCAGAGAAAACGTGCCGCCTTTCGGAAAGCGCTTGTGCAGGGGACTCCATGTGTTCGCGTCCATATCCGCCTCCCGCAGCCGGTACTGTTCCTCGAGCCGGAGCTTGCCTTGTTCCACCTGATGGAGCACCACCACAGCCAGCGGCAGCTTCACCACACTCATGAGGGGGAACCATTCGTGCTCATAGCGTGTCAACGACTCCATCGGCTCTCCTTGAAGAGCCACCGCCATCCCATGCCGCATCTCTCCCGGCGCCACACCCGGTAGCAACAACAGCAAAATAGAGCGTATCATCAAAACCTGTATGCACCTCATGGCGCCATGATACACCGTTCCATCAAGCGAAATCAAGCCGGTGATGCGTCATGTTCGGCATCGGGTGAATTCCCTGCGGCTGCGCCGCAGTTGGGGACGCTCGCCAGGTCCCGCTCGGCATGTGTAAAAAGCGCGAGCCGCAAGGATTTTTGTCATGGGGTCTATCTCCGCACGAGGCGACACCCAACGAAAAGAACTCTCGCGGGACCTGGCGTC
>JBJEVK010000069.1:0-3482 GCA_051884295.1 Akkermansia sp. | reverse complement strand
GGATTCAACGTGTTAGAGGCGAACGGGAAGTCAAATATTTGATGGCTCGTCTTGAAAAAATGGATAAAAGTGCATCATTTTCAGCAAATTCCTACTTTTTCGCTTGATACAGCATTAGGAATGCTGTTACCCGACCCGCTTTTGACAATGCGCATCCTGATATGGACATCTTGATCAACACAGACAAGAGCCCGGCATTGATTCAGGCCAAGGCTACCGGCTTCCCGCTGAGTGGCTTTAAGGTGAAGCGCGGAGCCGTGGTGCCTCTGAGCGTTACCGTGCTGGGCACACAGACCGCCACCGGGTTCCGTATGGGCATCAAGGTGAAGGGCAACTACGAGGGAGAACTACTCATCCTTGCGAAGGCCGATTCTGGTACGCAGACGGAACTGGGCACCCGCTTTGATTGGAAGCTGGTTGCGTCCTCTCTTGCGCTGAACGACGCGCTCGATGTAGGGGCTGGCTCTGCAACGCCCCCGGCCACGCTTGCGGCCATGACCGAGTTCGCTTGGATGGAGGACGGCGAGACCCGTTTTTCTGGCTCTTCGTCTATTTTTGTGGAGTGAAGCCGCGAGTACAACCTAACAAGAGCAAAAAGGAGGCAGACAGGTACAAAAAAAGATTGAGCATGGAGAGCCGAAACTCTACCATGCCCATGATGTATCTTAAGCACCTTGTCGGGCGAGTCTGCGGTGCGAATACGTTGGCATTCGGCGGAGGCGTTTGAACGGCGTCAGGCGCTTGGGCAAATGACCACGCCGCAACACCCGCTTCGATGCCGCCATCGGTGTCGATACCATCGCTCATGCCCCCTGCGGGCGCACCCGGTGAACCGGGGAGCTTGCCCCCGCCCGGCAACAGGGCAGGGGGGAGGACAGCGCCGCGTACCGACACAAAAAAGGCACCCGATTGGGTGCCTTTTTTGTACTGGAGCATAGCGGGTTCGAACCGCTGACCTCCTCAATGCCATTGAGGCGCTCTACCAACTGAGCTAATACCCCGTTCTGTAACGCCCACCCACCTGCCGCAGCCTTTCCTTTCGGAAAGAACCGCTTGGAAGCGCTCCTCCTTGCGGAAGAGCCCCGTCTGCGGGGGACGGGCAGATTATAGCGGGAGAACGAGCGCTTGGCAAGCAAAAAAAAGAAGAAAATTTAGCTGGCGGTGGTGGTGGAAGCGGGTTTTGACCTTAAACAATATCTCAAAGCATTGCGTGTAAGCGTGTTATAAAGTTTAATCCAAGCGCGCGAACTGAACGTGCATCCAGTCGTAATTGCGCGCACGCCCCAGCGAAACAGCGCCGTGCGCCTCCCAAATCTCCCACCAAGCATTGCATTCCGGAGAGGAAAGCGTGGCGCGCGGGCTCTTGAGCGCGTAGCTGTTGCTCTCAGGGGCAAAATCCAGCGCGATGCCCCAAGCGTGCATCGAAAGCGTCTTGCCGCCGGCGGTGCTGCGGTAATTGTAACTGCCGCCGTAGAGATCGAGCCCCAGAGCGTGAATGCGCTCGGTACCGTAGTGCTCGAGCACCTCGCGCAGAGCCTCCTGCACATGGGTGGCAATAAGCTGATGCACGCGGATGCTGCGCAGCGCTTTCCCCTCGTAGAGCAGGGGATAGGGCGGGACAAAGGACACCAAGGCGCTCTCCTCGCCGGGTTTGCCGAAGATACTCGTGCCCCGGCGTACCTCGGCCTGCGTCGGCCACTGCGGGATGTCGGGGATACCGAGCGCCTTGCTCAGCGCCTCCAGCGTGCGGGGGCCGATGACGCCGTCCGAGGGGACACCGATTTTTTGCTGAATGCGGCAGATGCGGGGGTCTTTCATCGCGCGAGGGTGTGCTGTTCAATGGTGCTGAGGCGTGCATCCAAACTGCGCAGCACCTCGACCGTGTGCGCGGCGGTGCTGGCCTGGCTTTGGGCAAGCTGGCGGAAATCGCCGTAGACGCAGCACATGAGGCAGACGCCGCCGAAGGTGATGATTTCGCGGGTGTAGTCCCGCATGAGATTCAGGTAATCGCGAAACGGTTTGCACATGCCCATGGTGTACGGCATGGGCGCGAGCTTGTCCAGCCGGGGCACAACAGGCGCAGCCCCCTTCCGCGGGCGGAAAGGGGCTGCGGAGAACAGCAGATAGCGAGGCGCGGCTCAGATGCCGGCAGGCGCGGGCTCCGGCGCGGGTGCAGCAGCCTCGGGCGCGGGTTGCGGCGTCGGAGCGGCGGCGGGAGAAGCGGCGTAGGTCTGGCCGTCCAAGCTGGCGACATAGCGACCACCGGACAGAATGTTGATGCCGATGGCCTTGCCGTTGTAATCGGCCGCGGGCGGGTCGACCTTGTAGCGGCGGATTTCGGGAGCATCGGGCTGATCCGGGTCACGCACCACCACGGTGATGGGCCCCTTGATGGGCGCGGAGTTTTCCATGGGCGTGGTGAACGTGCGACCGCCCTCCATGAACCCGCAGGGGTAGATGGCACCGCCGGCATCCTGTGCCTCGACGAAGAGGCGTCCCTCCGTGCCGTTGGTGATGCGGATCTTGTAGTTCATCGTGCCCGTTGCCGCCGGGTTCTCATGCTCCTGCACGGGGGCGGGAGCCGCAGGCGTCAGCGCGCTCGGGGCGGTCGGGAGACCGGCGACCGGGGCGGCGGGAGCCGTCGGCTGCGCAGTGTCGGTGGTCTGGGGCAGGGCTCCTGCTTCGGGCGTGCTGCCGGGCAGGGGGATGGCGACGGCCGGCTGCGCGGCGGGCACCATCGGCGCTGCTGCCGGGGTGGCGGGAACCGGCGACGTGGCGGGGATGAGCTCCGCCGTGGGAGCTGCCGGCTGCGCGGCGACGGTCGGCGCAACGGGTGTGGCGGGCGCAACGGGTGCGACGGGCTGCCCGGCGTAGGCAGCAGCCTGCTGCTCAAATGCGGCATCGACATCGGTGCTGACCGCCACGGGCGCCTGACCGGGCAGCGCCACATAGCGCGGGGCGGGGGCGCGGTGCGTCACGGGGGAGCTCGCCTGCGCGGAGGGGGCGTTGAGCGGCGCATCCGGAGTGCAGGACACCACGCCGAGCGCGGCGACGGCAGCAAGATAAGGTTGATAGTTCATCTTGGGACGATTGTAGCAGATAGGTCGCTGTTGTACAATCTTTTGTTGCACGCAGCGGGCAAAAAACGACCGAGCCGCCGCTCAGAACGGCAACTGCCAAATGCCCAGCAGGCGCAGCAGCCACAGCAGGAGACCGACCTGCGCCACCAGCAGCCACAGGCAGATGCCGACGGGGGATACATAGACCCGCGCGCGGTTCTCGCAGTCTGCCGAGCCGGAGACGCGGATGTGCTGCCGCTCAAAGACAACATCCTCATTCTTGCCGAGATCGAGCTTCGGGAATCCCATCGGCGCTACTCTAGCACAGCCGACCCGCCCTCCGCAACCCCAAACCGCCGGCGGGTCGCCTTTTGTAAGTTGCAAAATCAAATGCGACACCGAAAAGCCGTTGCAGAACACCTT
>JBJEVK010000068.1:0-15331 GCA_051884295.1 Akkermansia sp. | reverse complement strand
CCTAAAATGAAGTTGTTTTCGCTTTGTCGCATTTAGTCTTGCAATTCAGCGTTCAGAAGCCCAATCCGGGGCATTTTCGCCCGCCTGTCGGGAGGCGTGCGGGAGAGCCGTCCGCTCACTCCTCGCTGTACTCCACTCCCAGCAGGCAAATATCATCGTCCTGCCGGGTGGTGCCCGTGAAGTTGTGCATGCAGGCGAGCGAGATGTCGAGCATTTCGCGGATGTTGCGGGGGCTGCGTTCGTGCAGGAAGTTCATGATGCGCGCGGTGCCCAGCTCATCATGCTGCGCGTTGCGCGCTTCGGTGAGGCCGTCGGTGTAGAGCATGAGCTTCATGCCCGGCTCGAGTTTCAGCTCGCTCTCGCGGAACATGGCTCCCTCCAGCAGGCCGAGGGCGGGGGAGCGCGGGATGGCGGGCAGCAGGGGGTGTCCCTCGGCCGTCAGCACGATGGGGGCGGGGTGCCCCGCTCCGGAGAGCGTCAGGCGGCGCTTGTCGAGGTCGAGGTAGACGTAGCAGGCCGAGGCAAACATGGTGATGTTGGCCTGGCTGAAGATGCGGAAGAGTTGGCGATTGAGCGAGGAAAGAAGCAGGGCGGGGGTGTCCGCCAGGTTGGACACCTGCTCCATGAGTCCGCGCAGCATGGAGGCGATGAGGGCGGCGCGCACGCCGTGCCCCATGACATCGCAGATAATCATGCCCAGACCCGCCGCGCCGATGGGGAACACCTCGAAACAGTCGCCCGCCACGCCGGTGGAGGGGAGGTAGACATGGTGGAAGCGCGCCCGCCGCGTGCTGCCGTCGCGGTGGTGCCACTCGCGGTCGGGGATGCTGAGGGGTTGCAGCGCCTGCTGAATCTCGCGCGCCAGGCTGATTTCCTTTTCCAGTGCGCGGTTGCGCTCATCGAGCTGGGCGGCGATGCGCTGGTAGCGCGCCCGCGCTTCCACCAGCTCGGTGACATCGGAGGAGATGCCGACAATGCCCTTGACGCTGCCGTCGGCGGCGTACCAGGGGAACTTGGAGACGCGCGACCATGTGTCGCGCCCGCCCTTCCAGGTTTCGTGGTGGATGCGGTTGGTGACGGGCTGCCCGGTGCGCATGATTTCCCGCTCCTCGCGGCGCGAGACGGCGCACATTTCGGGGGAGAAGAAATCGTCATCGCCGCGGCCGATGAGGTCGGAGGGGGTGGGGACGCGCATCTTGCGCGTGGTGGCTTCGTTGGCGATGACGAAGCGCGATTCGCGGTTCTTATAGTAGATGTTGTCGGGCAGGCAGTTGATGAGGGTGCGGAAGAGGTCGCGATCCTCCATGGCGTGCAGGTCGGCCATTTTGCGGCGGGTGATGTCGACCCACATGCCCACGAGCCGCTTGGGCTTTTGCTCGCTGTCGCGCTCGACCAGGCCGTTGATGCGCGTCCATTTCCACCCGCGCGAGCGCAGGTTGAGCAGGCGCACCTCCACGCGCAGCGGGCTGCTGCGCGGGCGCTCCAGATAATGCTGCACCGTGGTGACGAAGAAGTGCAAATCCTCGGGATGGATGCAGCGCTCGGGCTCGGTGAAGATGTTGGGTGCCCACTCAGTGATGGGGAGCCCCATCGTGCGCATGCACTGCTCGGTGTAGAAGATTTCGCCGCTGTCGATGTCCCAGCAGTAGACTCCCTCTTCCGCTGCGCGCAGCGCCTTGCGCACCATTTCCCATTGGAAAACGGCGGGCACGCGGCACTGGCGCGAGAAAGGGGCTGGCGCTTCGTCCATCGGCTCCTATTTCTACACTTTTTTCAACCGCTTTCAAGCAAAAACAGGGGCTTTCCCGGTCTTTTTTCCGCAGGGGTGCAAAACTGTTTGCCGCCGGGGGGCGTACTCGCCTCTAATATCCATGGACAGCGCCCGAACAGGCCGCTATGATGCGTGCATGACCGAGCGGGGCAATCCCGCCCCGACGGTCTGCCTAATTACCCAACTATCATCATCATGAGACCTCATTTACCCATGCCGCTGCGCCGCGCGCTGCTGGCTGCTGTTGTGACCGTCGCCGCCTCGGCTTATAGCGCCTTTGCCGCCCCCGTGGTGCAGACAACGGTGACTGTCACCAATACCACCGATACCAATAGCTACACCGGGGTGGAGACGGCCACCCTGAGCGGTGTCACGGCAACACCTGCCGAATTGCTCGGTTCGCTGACCGGTACCGGCGCGACGGGCACCACGCTCACCGCCACGGGTTCGGTGGTCACGGGCTCCGATACCATCGACGGCTCGATTACGGCTCTGCAGAGCATGACACTGGGCGATACGACGGGCGCGACCCCCGCCGATCAGACCTACCATGGCAACGTGCTGACGAATGAGGGTGGCAACATCCTCGTGACTCATTCCGGCACCTTCCATGTGACGGGGAACCTGGGCGCAGCCGGGACAGGGGCTGCCACGATGACGGTCGAGCAGGCTGCCGAGTTGACCGTCGACGGGCAGATCCAGCTCGACGGCGGTACGCTGAGCATCACCGGCACGGGCACGAGCGTGACCGTAGACGCGGACGGCTCGGAGACCACCGCGCTGAGCAGCGGTACCCTGGGGCTTTCCG
Organism: Akkermansia sp.; assembly: GCA_051884295.1. Taxonomy (GTDB): domain Bacteria; phylum Verrucomicrobiota; class Verrucomicrobiia; order Verrucomicrobiales; family Akkermansiaceae; genus Akkermansia. Next base: position 12,752 of record JBJEVK010000068.1, on the reverse strand, counting down.
TGGGTGCCGGCAGCTCGCTGGAGGGCGGAGCCGTGGCGCTCGATGCGGCTGCCGTGACCATCAACGGCAGTGTCACGACCACGAGTTTTGCCAACAACGGCAATGCCACCACAGTGGGCGGCACCGATTCGGCGCTGACGACGACCACCGGCGATCTGGTGCTGACCGGCGACAACACCCTCAACGACGGCGCGACGCTGACGGCGCAGCAGGGCAGCATCCGCATCAGCTCCTCCGGCGCGACGGCCGATAACACCTTCGAGGATGTTTCGCTGAGCGCGACGCAGGGCACCATCCAAATCACCGGCGACAATTCCTTCGAGGCCGATACCCAAACGAGCGTTGCCGCGCAGTCGACGACCATCAGCGGCACGAACAGCGTGACGGGCAAGCTGGTGGCGACCGCAGGCAATTTGGAATTGACGGGCACTAACACGATTTCCGCCGCTGTGGTTGCCGAGCAGGGCACTCTGACGCTGAGCGGGAGCAACATCCTCATCGGCGCCACCTTGCAGGCGGCGGAGGAGGCCATTGTCCTGAGCACGGACAACAGCCTTGACCCCGGCGCCTACACCCTCATCAGCAACAGCACGGTGAACTCGGGCAAGTCGGTGACGATTGCCGGGCTGACCGGCAAGCTGGCTACGGTCACGGGCAATTCGACCGTCACCTCGAACGGCATGACCGACGTGGTGCTGGGTTCGGGCGCGACGGTGGCGGCCGGCATTGTGCTGAACAACGTGCAGGTGGAGAATCTGACGGGAACCACGGATATTCAGGCCACGGGCGGTGACATCGTGCTGCAGAACGAGGTGAAGCTGACCAACGCGGTGCTGAGCACTGTGGCGGCTGCCGGCGGCACACAGCCGGTCATTATGTTCGATACGGACAGCGAGTTGGATCTGTATGCGGGTGGGGTGCTGAATGCGCCCATCGCGTCGCAGGACACGAAGAGCGTCATCAACGTGCTGTCGGGAAGTATGCTGAGCCTGAGCTTGGACGCCACGGGGTATCAGGGCACAATTGTGGCCATGGATGACGCCGGATCCGAGGTCCAGCTCAACGGTACGGGGCTGCATGAGGATGCCGTGACGGTGCTCCGGGACTCGAACTTCACCACTACGGCGGCGTCTTACACCGCCGGCCCGGTGCAGATCGGCTCGATCGACACCACGGAGGACGAGGGTACACGCGCGGCGAATACCGTGCTCAACCGCTTCCTGGTGAACGGCTCCTACACCTACGATGACAACACGCGCGCGGGCTACCGCAATATCGGCAGTATCCTGAGCTTTGACCACGCCGTGGCCGGGACGGTGACGCAGGGCAACAGCCTGGCGCTCTCGCCCTACACGATGCTGTGGGAGGATGTGTCCATCGGCGCGGATGGCGCTGTGTCGGCGGATGTGCTCAATCTCTCGGGCACGCTCGATGCCGACGGTGCCCGCGTTTTTGTGACCTTCAATCCCGCGGCGGCGACGGTCGGTCCGCTGACGAACGAGGCTATGCTGGTCGACGGCACCACGGTGCCGATTGTCAACGGTACGGTGCAGAGCGGGTTCAACCCCGATGCTCTGTACGATGTGGCGCCGGTCGCGAACGGTACCTACCAGCGTTTGCTCACCGATCACAACGTGTATGTGGCCACAGTGCCGGGGCAGGGGGCGTCGCTCGTGTTCAGCGATAACTATCGCATCGCGGGGCATACGTCCAATCAGCGCGCGGTTTCGTCGGTGCTGCAATCTCTGGCGGGCGAGGTGAGCCACACGGAGGGTACGCTGGCGGCTTCGACTAATCAGCTGGATCGCTTGTTGGATGCCTTTGACTACACCCGCAGCAGTGGCGCTGCCGCCGCCGGCCTGCAAAGTGCGTCGGGCGTGAGCAACACCATCGCCCAGCATGCGGTGCTCGATTCCACCAGCCACCACTTGGATACCCTGCGTTCGCGCATCACCGCCCCCACGCCCTGCACGATGGGTAAGGGCGGTTGGGAGATGCCCGTGCGCCGCAACGATGTGTGGATGGTTTACACGGGCGGTTACGACAGCATCAGCAGCCAGTCGGCCATGGGCAAGTACTCTCGCACTTGGAATGGGCTGTTGCTGGGCGTGGATCGCCAGCTTTGCTGCCATGCGACCCTCGGGCTGGCCTTCGGCTATGAGAACTCCATTGCCCGCGCTCCGGAGACGAAGTTCGATACGGATACCTACTTCATCGACCTCTACAGCGCTGTGCGTACGGGTTCGTATGACCACAAGCTGTCGGTCGGTGTCGGTATCTTCGATTTCGACACGCGCCGCGGCATCACCGTCAGCGCTCCGGGGCATGATTTTGCCGCGACAGCGCAGGGCAGCATGACGGCCCACTCCATCAATGTGGGCTACGAGCTGAGCCGGGATTTCGTGATCGAATCCCAGAACGCCGTGGCAACGCCCTTCCTTGATGTCAACTACGCCTACATCGACATCAACAACCTGCGCGAGCACGGCGCGGGCGAGGCGAGCCTCAACACTCAGTACGATAACCTCAATCTCGTGCAGCTCGGGCTCGGTACGCGCTACACCATGCAGTTCCGCGGCTTGCCGCAGCGCGAGCGCGGCACGCTGACGGCCTCGGCCGCGGCGGTGTTCGAGCTCAGCGATCGCAGCCCCGATGCGGTCAACCGCTTTGCGGGTGCAGATGGGCTTCCGTTCAGTGTCGAATCCTCGAAGCGTGACTGCTTCTATGGTCAGTTCGGGCTGAATGTCACCATCCCGCTCTCCGAGCAGCTGGATCTTGTGGCGGGTGGCTATGGCCGCGTCGGTGCCAAGCGCGGCAGTGTCACCGGCAATGTCGGCTTGCACTACGAGTTCTGATTCTGCCGAGTCCTCGGCTCAACTGCCCGCCCCCGCCGTCCGCTTTCGGACGGCGGGGGTTTTTGGTGTCCCGGAGAGCTGCAAGAGAGGGCGCCGCTTTGCCCTCGCCCGAGCGCGCAAAACCCCCATGCGCACGGCGCGCATGGGGGTGGGGAAGGAACACAGCGCGTGCGTACGCTCAGCTTTCGGAGTCGCCGAAGGAGATGCCGATTTCCTTGGCCGATTCGACGATTTGGCTCTTGCTGTCAACCAGATGCAGGGTGCGCACGGCCTCCTCGATGGGCATGGAGACCATGTCGATACCGCTCAGAGCCACGGTTTCACCGAATTTGCCCTCCTCGATGAGGTCGATGGCTTTGGCGCCGCAGCGCACACCAAGGACGCGGTCGAAGGGGATGGGCGCGCCGCCGCGCTGGGTGTGGCCCAGCACGCAATAACGGGTTTCGATGCCGGTGATGGTCTCCAGCTTGGTGGAGAGGAAGTTGGCGATGCCGCCGAGGCGTACCTCGCCCTTGGTCTCCTCATCCAGCGTGAGCAGTTTGCCGGAAATCTTGGCGCCTTCGCTGACGACCACGAGGATTTCGCGCTGACCGAGCGCTTTGAGCAGCTCGACCTTGCGCACCACATCTTCGAGGGTGAACTCGATTTCCGGCAGCAGAATGACATCTGCGCCGCCGGCCATGCCGCCGTAAAGCGCAATCCAGCCCGCGTGGCGCCCCATGACTTCCACGACCATCATGCGCTGGTGCGAGTAGGCCGTGGTGCGCAGGCGGTCGAGGTTTTGGGAGACGATGGAAACGGCGGTCCAGAAACCGAAGGTGTAGTCGGTGGCGCCCAGGTCATTGTCGATGGTCTTGGGCACGCCCACGATGGGCAGGCCGATCTGGCGCAGCTCGAGCCCGATGGTCTGCGAGCCGTCGCCGCCCACGACGATGAGCGCCTCCAGTTGCAGGCGTTCGACGGTGGCTTTGCTGCGGTCGAGAACCTCCTGCGCAATCTGCATGCGGCCGCCGACACCGCTCTTGACGGTGAAGTTTCCCTTGTTGACCGTGCCGAGAATGGTGCCGCCCTCGGAGCGGATGTTGTGGCAGTTCTCGGGGGTGAGGATGCGCCAGCGCTCGTTCTCGGGAGTCGAGAGCAGCCCCTCGAAGCCATCGTAAAAGCCGTAGACAATCCATCCGCGGGCGGAGGCTGCACAGACGGCGCCTTCAATCACCGCATTCAATCCGGGACAATCGCCGCCGGCGTTCAAAATACCGATGTTCATGGGAGAAAGAGTTGTTAGTTAGGGAGAATGATGAATTTAGTTTTGTCTTGGTAGTCGTTGGTGGGCAGCCATTTTTCCCAAACATCCCAGCCGTCGCGCAGGAAGTGAGCGGCGGTGGTGTAGCGTGTCTTGGAATTGGGCATGCCGAGTATGACCACGAGCAGTCGCTGACCATAGGTGGCTTGCTTGCCGGTTGCGGGGTTGGTGCGCTTGACGGAAACGCGGCGTGCCGTGGCCATGAGGCAGGCTCCGGCGCTGCGCGATTGCCCCGCCTTGAGTCCGTCGACCATTTCCGAGAGGGCGAGCAGGCGGTTGTTGTTGCGCACAAGCTGCGTGCGGCTCCCGGTGGCGCTGTTGATGGTGACGGTGGTTCCCGGCTGGTTGGTGATGGCCAACAGGTCGGGATTGCCGATGGCATACATGCCGAGCAGGGCGAGATCGCGCGCCGTGGACTGCGAGACAACCGCACCGCTGGTCCCCTTGAAGTAGGTGGAGCTCATCAGCAGACGCGCCGCGAGACGGTTCATCTGGTTGACGAATGCTGCCGCCGGATCATTGGGGCTGATGCTGGCACCGCAGGCATAGGCGAGGGTCATGGCGCTGGCGCTGTCATCCCACATGAGGGTGGAGTACAGCGCATCGCGAACGGTCATCGTGTCCCCCGGCTTCAGCTTGAGCAGGTTGGTCTTGGGCCACTGCGCAGCGGCAGCCGGCACGGGAATCTGCCGATCCAGCTCCACGCCGGCAGCCTTGATCCAATCCATGACCACGCAGGCGGTGGCGAGGTTGGTCAGCATGCCGATGGGACGCTTCTCCGTCGCATTTTGCGCGTAGAGGATGCGCCCGCTGTTGGTTTCCACGCAGACGTAGCTCGGGGTCGTCTCCTCGGGGAGAACTCCCTCCGTCGAGGAGCAGGAACTGCCGAGCAGGGCAGCCAGCAGCCCGAAGCAGGCACCGAAGATGGTCAGGGGGGATTTCATGCGCTCTTAGTCTTACAGGCCTTTTTGCTGCACTTCTTGGCGGCCTTGGCGGCGGTTTCCATAGCGCGCTCACTCATGAGTTGGTCGGGGGTGCGATCGCCGAAGATGATGCCGAGATCGCGTGCCGTGCGCACCAGCTGGCTGTCGGGGTGGACGAGGCGCAGCGAGCGTACGGCTTCTTCGATGGAGACGGTGTTGACATTCGGCCCGTTGAGGACGAGGGTCTTGCCGTATTCGCGGCGCTCGATGAGCTTGACGGCCTCCACCCCGAAGCGCAGGGCGGTGATGCGGTCGAAGGCGCAGGGCGAGCCGCCGCGCTGGGTGTGACCCAGCACGCAGTAGCGTGTTTCGATGCCGGTGAGCTCTTGCAGCATGCGCGAGAGGCGATTGCCGATGCCGCCGAGGCGCTCCTCGCCCTTGTCCTTGTTGCGGATGGTGATGAGTTCGCCGTTGAGGCGGGCACCCTCGCAGACCACGACGATGATTTCGCGCTGCCCTGTCGCTTTGCGGGCGTTGATGCACTCGACCACATTCTGCAGGTCGAAGGGAATCTCAGGGATGAGCACGACATCCGCCGCGGTGGAGATGCCGCTGTGCAGGGCAATCCAGCCGGATTGGTCGCCCATGACCTCAACCACCATCATACGCTGGTGGGAGTTGGCCGTGGTGCGGATGCGGTCGATGGATTCCGTGACCGTGGTGACGGCGCTTTGGAAGCCGAAGGTGTAGTCGGAAGCTTCGCAGAGGTCGTTGTTGATGGTCTTGGGGATGGAGATGACGGGCAGGCCTTCGTCGGCCAGCAGGCTGGCGGTGCGGGCCGAGCCGGAACCACCCACCACGGCGAGGGCTTCCAGCCCCAAGGCCGTGATGGTCTTCTTGGCTTTGGCCAGCATGTCCGTGTCGATGGACGCACGCCCGAGCTTGTTGATGTGGATCTTGAAATTGCCCGTGCTGGTGGTGCCGAGGATGGTGCCGCCGTAGGAGCGAATTTGGTGGGTCTTGTCGGGCGTGAGGGTTTCGTAGCGTCGACCGCCGGCCACGGGCAACAGCCCTTCAAAGCCGTCATGGAAGCCGATGACGCGCCAGCCGCGGCGATAGGCCGCAGAGACGTAGCCCTCGATGACCGCATTGATGCCCGGACAGTCGCCGCCGGAGTTGAGAATGCCGATAATCATGGATTCGGAGTGGTTAGGTGGAAATCAGGAGTGTTGTGTTTTGGGGGCGGGAATGGCGCCGAGGAAGTGGGCGCAGAACCAGAGGGCGCGGGGGTGGTGGAAGAAGGATTTCCACATGGTGCCCTTCAGCCCGTTGGCGGGGCTGCCGTCGCGCTCCAGATAGCCGTACCAGTCCCCGTGTTCCTTGTCGTGGAAGTGGGCGAAGGACCAGTCGCGGATGCGCTCGTGCCACTCGGCGTAGTGCTCATCCCCCGTCATGACGTAGGCAAGGCAGGTGCCGATGAGCGCTTCGTCGTGCGGCCACCAGAACTTCATGTTGTGCCAGTATTCCTGCACGGGTTTGCCGTAGATGTCGGTGTAGTAGAGCAGGCCGCCGTATTGCTTGTCCCAGCCGCGCTCGAGCGACCAGTCGATCATCTTGCGGGCGGTGGCGATGAGCTCGCTCTGGTCGCCGCCGCGTTCGCGCGCCTCGGCCAGGATGAACCACGCACCCTCGATGGCGTGCCCGGGATTCTGCGTGCGCTCGTCGAAATGGTCGATGATGCTGCCGTCCGGCGCGACGTTCTCGGCCACGGCGTGCAGTTCATCGTGGATGAAGAGGGTTTGCAGGTCGCGGATGCAGCGGTCGATCCACGCCGTCAGACTGCCGTCGGGATCGCCCAGATAGCGGCGAATTTCCTGGCAGGTGACGATCATGATCATGCGGCAGCCGAGATTCTCGCTCGGACGCTTGCCCGTGGTCTTGGGCTGCATCTTGCCGGGGGTGAAGAAGATGTCGGTGTAGACATCGAGCCAGTGGCGGGCGCGCTCGGCGCTGTGCGGGTCGCCGGTGGCGCCGTAGTGGGCAGCCCAGGCGATGGCGGCAAAGCACTCGCTGTAGGCGTAGCGGCGCTTGCGGATGGGGGTGCCGTCGGCGGTGACGTGGAAGTACATGCGCCCGTCGCTCGGGTCAACGCATTTTTCCTCCAGGAATTTGAGGGCGCTTTCGGCGGCTTCTTTCCAGTAGGGGCGCTGCTCGATGCTGTTGTAGCAGGTGAGCAGCATCCACGCCATGCGCCCCTGTGCCCAGACGTTCTTGTCGCTGTCCACCAGCGTGCCGTCGGCATCGAAGCAGTGGTAGAAACCACCGTGTTCGCGGTCGATGGCGCGCGGGAACCAGAATGGCTCTACATCGTTGAGCAGCTGCTCTTTGTAGAACTGCCCCAGTGCTTGGGTGTCCATGGTGCGCAGGGGGTTATTTGTTGATGGCCCAGTCGAAGAAGCCGATGGCGCTCAGCTCATCGCGCAGCTGCTTGACGGTGGCGGCATCGGGGGTGCCCATGGGGAGGCGCGCGGGACCGAGGTCGACGCCCCACCAGCCCATGATTTGTTTGCAGCAGCCCATGTAGCCGTGCGAGGCGATGATGTTGATCATGGTCACCGAGAGTTTTTGCAGGTGGCGCGCCGTGGCGATGTCGCCCGCATTGAAGGCGGCGATGAGATCCTGGTAGAGCTTGGGCGCGTAGTTGAACGAGGAGCCCACACCACCCTTGGCTCCCGTGGCGAGCGCGCCGAGGAACCACTCATCCACGCCCCAGGGGATGTCCCACTTGCCGTCGTCCTTGGTGAGGGCGTCCATGTAGAGCGCGAGATCGGGGTTGGTGAACTTGATGCCGCAGAAGTTGGGGATGCGGGCGGCCATGGCGTCGATGATCTTGCAGGGGTTGAACGCCACATGCGTCAGCACGGGGATGTCGTAGAAGTAGTAGGGAAGCTCGGGGGCGCCGGAGGCTTCGAACGCAGCGCAGTCGGCCAGCGCTTCCACGCTGCCGGGTTTGAAGTAGCAGGGGCTGTTGCTGGCGGTGCCGGCGGCGCCGCACTGCGCGGCGTAAGCGGCGAGCTCGCGACCGTCGTACACGCTGTTGCCGCCGGTGTGCACCACGAATTCGATGCCGTGCTTGCGGGCGGCTTCGCCCCAGGCAGCCATGTTTTCCTTGCGCTCGGTGAGCTGCATGTGTGCCGATTCACCCGTCGAGCCGGTGATGAATACCTTGCTGATGCCCTGGGAGGCCAAGAAAGCCGCTTGAGCCTCGACAGCGTTGGGGTTGCAGGTGCCGTCGGCATTCATGGGGGTGTGCGTGGCGGCGACTAATCCGTGGAGTTTGAGAGTCGTTTGCATGGGGGTGAGACAGTGGTGGGTGAACAATGTGGTCGACTTTTGTCCGAGTCTCTTTCTAACGCAAAGCTTTGTTGTTATCAAGAAAAAAGGAACACAGTGGCGTTATTTTTGCTTTCGCGGCGTTGCCTCGCGGCAAAAACGGATGATGAACTCATCCTCCGGGCGACCTTTGGCGCGGTTCTTGGCGCGCAGAAGCTCACGCGCCGATTCCGGTAATCTGTCCATGATGCGGGGCGACAGCAGAAAAACATCGTCATCCTCAAATTGCAGCTCGGCGGTGATGCGTTTGCGGCGGTAGAGCAGCTCGACCTCGTAGGGGCTGTGCTCGGCCTGCAGCCAGCGGTAGCGCAGCTTGCCCCGGTGCTTGCCCTGCCAGTGGGCTTCTTCCTCACCGATGGTGACGAGAAGAATCTTTTCGCTGTCGCGCCACTCGCCCAACACCAGTTTTTTGGGGTCGCGCAGCCAGCGCGGCAGCAGGATGGCTGCGGCGCCCGCAAGTAGCAGGAAGCCGAGCAGTAGGACGGTTCGGCGGCGGTTCATGCTTGTTCGACGCTGCGGAAGCGGGTGAGGACATCCGCCAGAAAGCCCTCGGCCACGAGCATCTGCGCTTCGTGTTGGGGGATGCCGCGCGAGAGCAGGTAGTGGAGCTGCTCGCTGTCCATGGGGGCGCTGGCGCTGCCGTGCGAGCAGCGCACGCGGTCGGCCAGAATCTCCAGCCCCGGCAGCGAGTGCACGGTGGCGCGCTCGCTGAGCAGCATGTTGCGGTTGGCTTGGTAGGCATCGGTGGCGTGTGCTCCGGGGGCAACGTAGATGTTGCCGGCAAAGACGGCGGTGGCCTTGTCGTCGATGACGTTTTTGTAGAGCAGGTCGCTGGCGGCGCCGCCGTTGGTGTGGATCTGGCGCGTGTGCTGGTCGAGCACCTGCTCGCCGCTCAATCGGTTGGCGGAGTAAAGTCCCACGTCGGACGGGCTCCCCGCCGGGGCGCTGAGCAGCTCGGCCAGGGTTTCCTCACGCGCCCAGCGGTGCCCGCTGTGGGTGCTGAGATGGCGCACGCGCGCGCTGATAGCCGTGATGTTGGTGATGTTCAGGGCGCGGGAGCTGCCGCTGCCTTCTTCCTGCAGCTCGACGGAGAGCTCGGCTCCCTCGCAGGCGTGGATGCAGCGGGCGCAGAAGGTGCAGCCGCTGCCGCGGGTGATGTGGCGCTCGATAATGTGTGCCTTGGTGCCGGGGGCGGCCATGATGAGGGTGCTCGGCAGGAAAACGCCGTCGGTTTCGTAGGTGATGACGATGGGCTCATCGTAGCAACCGTCCAGCAGCAGGGAGACACCCTGCCCGAAGCGCGCGTGGTGGCGCGCCAGCAGGTAGTCGCTGCCGATGCTGCGCATGAGCAGCTCGCTGTCGGCCTCCTCGGGGCTCGGCGCCGCGGCACAATCGCCCGGGGCCTGCAGGCGGATGCAGCCGACATTGGAGCCGCTGTCCAGGAGCTCAGCCAGTTCTGCGGCGTGGCGGTGGGGTTTGCCGAAGCGCCAGTCCTCGCAGAGTCGGTCGGGCAGGGCAGCGGCCGCGAATCGGGCGCGCGCCTCCGCTATTTCGAGGGTAAGGCGGAGATTGTTGTCGTCGGGGAAATCCATAATCGTGCAGGGGGGATTAGCCGATGGAATCTTCCATTTCCAGGTCGATGAGGCGGCGCAGCTCCACGGAGTATTCCATGGGGAACTCGTTGACCAGGTCGTTGATGAAGCCGTTGACGGCCAGGCTCATGGCCTGCGCCCGGGTCAGCCCGCGCTGCTGCATGTAGAAGAGCATCTCCTCGTCGACCTGCGAGACGGAGGCTTCGTGCTGCACGGCGGAGGCCTTGCCGTTGACGGTGATGGCGGGGTAGGTGTCGGTGCGGCTGGCGGCATTGATGAGCAGGGCGTCGCACTCGGTGTTGTTTTTGCAGCCCTGCATGCCCTTGAGGACGCTCACTTCTCCCCGATAGCTCGCCCGCCCCTGACCGATGGAGATGGACTTAGCCACGATGTTGCTCGTGGTGTCGGGCGCGGCGTGAATCATGCGCGCGCCGGTGTCCTGGTCCTGCCCGTCGTGCGCCAGCGAGATGCTGACGACCTCGCCGCGGGCGCGGCGCCCCTGCAGCACGACGGCCGGGTATTTCATGGTGAGGGCGGAGCCCAGATTGCAGTCAATCCAGCGGATTTCGGCATCCTCCATCGCCAGCCCGCGTTGGATGACGAGGTTGTAGACGTTGGTCGCCCAGTTCTGCACGGTGACATATTGGATTTTGGCGCCTTTGAGAGCCACGAGCTCCACGACACCGCTGTGCAGGGTGGCGCTGTCGTATTTCGGGGCGGTGCAGCCCTCCATGTACATGAGCTCCGCGCCTTCATCGGCGATGATGAGGGTGCGCTCGAACTGCCCCATGGCCTCAGAGTTGATGCGGAAGTAGGCTTGCAGCGGCTGGCGCAGCTTGACGCCCTTGGGCACATAGATGAAGGAACCGCCGGAAAAGGCCGCGTGGTTGAGCGCGGAGAATTTGTTGTCGCCCACGGGGATGACCTTGCCGAACCAGGGGCGGAAGATGGCCTCGTGGTCGCGCAGACCTTCGGTGGAGTTCACGAAGATGACCCCCTGCTTGGAGAGCTCGCTGCGCATGTTGTTGTAGGCGGTTTCGGAGTCGTATTGGGCATCCACCCCGGCCAAAAAGGCTCGCTCCTGCTCGGGGACACCCAAGCGCTCGAAGGTGCGCTTGACATCCTCGGGTACCTCGTCCCAGCTCTTGCGCGGCGCGGTGCCGTGCGCCAGGTAGTAGCGAATTTTGTCGAAATCGACCCCGCGGATGCCTTCGGGAGCCCAGTGGGTGGGCATGGGCATCTCGCGGAAACGGCGCAGGGCATCCTTGCGGAATTGCCGCAGCCAGTCGGGCTCGCCCTTGGCATCGCAGATGTAGTCGATGGTCGCCTCTGTCAGCCCGTAGCCTGCGTCGTAGCGGTGCTGCTCGGGCATGGCAAAGGCACCGCGGGTGTCCATGCGGAACGGGGTGTCGTCCATCGCGCTCAATCCTCCTCCCCGTTCTTGACAAAGTCGAAACCGTGCTCCTCGATGTAGTCGACCAGCTCGGCTCCTGCGGTGCGGACAATGCGCCCTTGGTAGAGCACATGCACCACATCGGGGCGGATATAGTCCAGCAGCCGCTTGTAGTGCGTGATGACGAGGAAGCTGCGGAAGGGCGCGCGCATGGCGTTCACGCCGTCGGAGACGATGCGCAGGGCATCGACATCCAGCCCGCTGTCCGTTTCATCCAAAATGGCGTAGGAGGGTTGCAGCATCATCATTTGCAGGATGTCGTTGCGCTTCTTTTCGCCGCCGGAGAAGCCTTCGTTGACGGCTCGGGCGGTGAATTTGGGATCCATGCCCAGTTTTTTCATGTTGCCGCGCAGCTGCTTGTAGAAAGAGACGGTGTCGAGCTCCTCGCCCTTGGGCAGGCGCGCCTGCAAGGCCGCCCGTATGAAATTGGCGTTGCTCACCCCCGGCACTTCTACGGGGTACTGGAAAGCCAGAAAAAGCCCCGCGCGGCTGCGTTCATCGACGCTGAGTGAGAAGAGATCCTGCCCGTCCAGCTCGGCGCTGCCGCCGGTTACCTCGTAGTCGGGGTGGCCGCAGAGTACTTTGGAGAGGGTTGATTTGCCCGATCCGTTGGGACCCATGACGGCGTGCACCTCCCCCTTGGGGATTTCCAGATTGATACCGTTGAGAATGGTCGCGCCGTCTCGGACGCGGGCGTGTAAATCTCGGATAATCAGGCTCATTTCTTTTCCGTTTCGTGACTCGTGGTCGGGAGACTGCCGCGCAGACAGACGGTTATTCCCGTGATGGCCGCCCCCTCGGGCAACTCAAAAACATCCTGTAGGCTCCGCCCGGGTTTGAGGTGGATGTCGTAGACACAGTTGCTGTTGACATCCGTAAAATGGGCATGGGGGAAGAGGTTCGGACAGTAGCGCGAGGTGCCGTTGTGAAAATGCAGCTTGTTGATGATGCCCGCAGCGCTCATGGTTTCCAAGCAGTTGTAGACCGTGGCCAGCGACAGCCCGCTGATGCGCGCCGAGGCTCGCTCAAAAATCTGCGCGGCGGTGGGGTGGTCGTCAGATGCGAGTATAGCCTCCAGAACAGCGCGCCGCTGGCGGGTCATGCGCACCCCCGCGCGGCGCACCATGCGGGACGCCGTATTTTGAGTTGCCGCTGCCTGATCTGCGCTCATACCCTCTCGCAAGAGTATGGATTTTTCGCTCTCATTAGGCAAGACTAAAAGAGGTCATGTGC
>JBJEVK010000067.1:0-57528 GCA_051884295.1 Akkermansia sp. | reverse complement strand
GGCGGGACGGCGCCCCGGCTCTCAGTCTCGTGCTCTTGCAGGGCGATGATGTGACCGACGCCCGCAACCGCATCCGCGCCGCCGAACCGGATGCCGAGGGGGTGCTCAGCGCCCTGCGCCGACTGCTGCCGCCGGGGCGCCGCGTGGTCTCGCCCTGGGAAATCACCACCTGCTGCGACGTGCCCGAAGATGTGATCACCCGCGCCCTGCACCGCCTGACGGCCGCAGGGGTGCTCGCCATCGAGGCGCGCGGCTACCAATGCTACAAGGTGCGCCCGCTCTTCCCCCTGAGCACGATTCTCGCCGGGCGCGACGCCGAGGAGGCGGCGCGCCTGCGCTGGCTGGATGCCCACCGTGAGGGCGAGGTGGAGGAAGCGGCTCTCGCCTGGGGCTGCTCCTACGCCGAGGCGGGGCAGCTCCTGAGCGACTGCGAGGCGGCGGGTGAGTGGCGCCTCACGCTGCGGCGCCGCGCCTTGGAGTTGCACACCCTGCGCCCGCAGACCGATGTCCGCACCGAGGCTGCCGCCCTTTCGGAGAGTTTTGCCCGCCGCCTCGCGGCCGATGAGCACCGCCTCGACCTCTTGTTGCGCCTGCTGCGCTGCCCCGAACAGCTCGGGACCCAGCTGCGCGCTTACTTTGTCGACGGCGCCGAGCCGACCGCCGCCCCCACCCTGCCGCCCCCCGAGCGGCAGAGCTGCGCCCCGCTTCCCCCGACGGACCGGGAACTGCCCGCCTTTGCCCGCGCGGCGCAGCGCCGCCGCTTTCTGCTGGGGCTCTCCTCGCCGGGTAGCATGGCCAAGCGGCTGTGGAGCCACCCGCTCTACGGCTGCTGCCGAGGCGCCGCATGGGACGAACTCTGACACCGCTTCCCCTCGACACCACATGCAAACATTCCTTCTCCTCCTTTTGTTGTCCCTGCCGCTTTTGCCCGCCGCCGCCGACAGCTGCACCGCCGCCGATGCCCCGGGGCACGAACCCACAGCCCTGCCTGCCCTCCCGGCGGATGCCGCGCCGCGCCACATCATCTTCATGATTGGCGACGGCATGGGCTCCGAGCATGTCTGGGCGGCGTGGATGGTCAATCGCGGTAAACTCAACATCACGCAGTTGCCTGTCATCGGCTTCTCGCGCACCCCCTCGGCCTCGCACGCCATCACGGACTCGGCGGCGGGAGCCACCGCCCCGGCCTGCGGCGTCAAGGCCGTCAACGGGCACATCGCTCAGGACAGCGAGGGGCGGGCGGCGGAATCGCTCGTGGTTCAGGCGCAGCGCGCGGGGCTGAGCACGGGACTCATCGCCACCAAGGACATCACGGATGCCACCCCCGCCTGCTTCTACGCCCACGCCGATGACCGCCGCCAAAAGGCGCTCATCGCCGCCCAACTGCCCGACAGCGGCATTGATTTCGTGCGCGGCGGCGGGAGCAGGCATTTCCGCGAGGAGCAGCTGCAAGAGATGCGCGCGCGCGGCATGGATATCGAGCTGCTCTGCGACGGGGACATGCCGCCCGCAGGACAGCGCGGCGATGTGCTCGCCAGGGCCACCCGCGAAGCGCTGGAGCGCCTCAGCCGCAACCCCCGAGGCTTTTTCCTGATGATTGAGGGCTCGCAGATTGATGTGGCCGCCCACCGCAACGACCTGGCCGAAACGGTGCGCGAGGTGCTGGACTTCGACCGCGCCGTCGGCGAGGTGCTGCGTTGGATGCAGCAGCACCCCGACACCCTGTTGCTCATCACCGCCGACCACCAGACGGGCGGGCTCAGCATCCTGGGCGGCTCGATCCGGGACGGGCGTGTGGACGCTCATTTCAGCACCGGCTCGCACAGCGGCGTGGCGGTGCCGCTCTACGCCGCCGGTGCCGGAGCCTCCCGCTTCAGCGGCATTTGGGACAACACCGAGCTCCACCGCCTCCTGCTCGAGGCGCTGCCGATGCCCGCAGCTCAGGAGTGACCGGGGATTTCCTCGTCGAGCATCACCGCCCCCAGCTGCCGCAGGAACGCCACCCACTCGCGGGCGGCCACGAGGCGCTTCTCGCCCTGCTCATTGTAGTAGTAGCAGTCAGCATGCCCCAGCAGGCTGCGATGAGCCGACGCTCGGGCGTTGATATCGGCTCCGAACTCGATGAGCAGCTCGGCCATCTCCATCTGCTGCTGCAAGACCTTCGCCTGCTCCTCGGGGCTGCGCTTGGCCTGCTCTTCGCCCCCGGTCAGCCGACCGCAGTACGCCAGCATCGGCTCATCCTTGTAGCGGGTTTCGGGGGAAACCCCGCGCTCTAACAAGGCCCGCGCCATCTTCTTGTCTCCCCGGCGCACGGCATAGCTCAACAGCGTCTCCGGTGTCAGCGGCGAGGCGGTGGCGGGGTCGTAACCCTCCTCGATGAGCGCCATGCGCACCGAGGCCGGCGGCGTGTCCTCCAGACGACTCAACGCGATGGGAATATCCACATTATTCTCGCGCAGCGTCAGCCGCGAGCTGTCGGCACCGCAGCGCATCAGCAGGCGCAGCATGGGCACGCGTCCGTCACGCACCGCTAACGCCAACGCCGTTTTGCCGTCCGCATCCTCCGCATCAATCGATGCCCCGTGGCTCAGCACCAGCTCCAACATGGCGCGATTTTCCTCCGGCTTGCGCGTCGGTCCGGCGTTCTCCACCGCCGCGCAGGCGGGCCAACCCAGCGCCTCCATCCGGCGCAGGTCGGCTCCGTGCGCCAGCATCAGCTCCGTCATGGCACGGCTGCGGCGAATCGCCTCATAGAGCGGGGGCGGCATGCGCATACTCCCCTGCCCGGAACAGGCCAGCGGGTCAGCCCCGGCCTCCAGCAAGCGCTTCACCATCTCCGCATTCTCCGCATACAGCGCCACCCACAGCGCCGACTCACCATTGAGCCCGCGTGCCTGAGCCAGCTCGGGATGCCCCTCCAGCATGGCGGCGGCCTCGTCAAAGCGTTTTGCGTGCAGCGCCTTCATGAACGCCGAGCGCAGCTTGTCGGTCTCCGTGGCATCCGGCGCGCGGAAGAAACAGCCGGCAGCCCGCATTCCCCGGCTAAGCTCGAGCATATAGCCCTCCCGCGCAGGCTGCCCGACCTCGGCCGCCGCCGCCAAGGCATTGGCATCCCACCGCCCCTCGGCATCGGTGTAGCACAAGACAGGTGCCCCGTTTTGGTTCATGGCGGCGCGCACGGATTCATCCTGCGTCATGCGCTGCCACGCCTGCTCCGTGGCACCACCGCGAGCGCCCAGCAGCACCGCCACCGCCGCGCGGTCATGCACCGAAGCAAAGCGGCGCGCCGCCCCCCAATTCTCAAAGGTACGCAGCTCGTCCGCCCCCTCCGGCGGCGGCAGCTCAGCAGCGATGGCAGCCCACACCTCGGGTTCCGTTTCCGTCTGCCGCAGCGTGAGCAACTTGCCCGCCGCCGTGCGCAGCCGCAGCGCCTCCTGACGCTGCCGCAGCCCGAAGCTCACCACCGAGCTCAACGAATTGCAGAAGAAAATCCGCTCCAGCGGTCGCGCCATGTACACCATGGGCACTCCGTTGACCACATAATTGAGGTGCGGAATCGGGCGTATATTATTGCGCTCCATCCAATCCTGTACATGCGCCACATCCTCCTCGCCCAGCTGACCCAGGCGCACCTGCACCTCCTGACCATCGCTCTTGCGCAGCAGCAGAGGCTCGCGGCGCGTATCGCGCATCGGCATCGAAGAGCCCAGCGCCGCAATACCTGCTCGAAAAACGTGAATCCGGCCATCCTGCCCCGCCAGATGCCACTCATAATCCCCGAGCTCCACGGGCGGGTAGGGACTCTCGGGCTCACGCGCCGCCGTCGGCTGCTCCTTCGGCGTGGCCTGCCACCACGCATCTGCCTGCTGCCGCAGGCGCACGATGTCCGCATGGCTCCCTGTCTCGCGCCCGGGGGTCGAGCAGATGCAGGCGCGGTAGAGCCACTCCTCGGCCAGATAAGCCGCCGCCGTGGTATTCCCCTCGCTCGCCAATTTCTCCATCAGCGCACGCCGAGCCTCGGCCGGCATCGCATCGCCGCAAAGCAGGTTCAAGCGCTCCACCGTGGTCGCAGGCGCCATCTGCACCAAGCGGAGCCAAGCCGCCGGCTCATGCTGCGCCAGCAGCGCTCCGAACCACCACTGCAGCTCCGGCGCCGCCCCCTCGGGCAACTCCGGCAACTGCTCCGCACAGCCGATTTCCTCAGCAAACTCGCGGCGCACATGAGCACGCAGCTTCTCCTTCTCAGCCGCCGACACCGCCGGATCCAGCAACTTCAGGAACAGGGGAGCCGCCAACTGCGTCTCGGCCTGCACCGCCACCAGCGCGCGCATCTGCCGCTCGCCCAGCAGCGTCACCGCCAGCGCCCGCTGCAGCTGTGCCGCACCGCGAAAATGCGTCAGCAACGCATGCAGCGCCGCCGGGCTGACCCCGCGCAACTCATACTGGTTGATGAGCATCGGCCACAGATGCTTCTCGTTCAACACCCCTGCCAGCGCGCGAGCAGCCTGCTGCAGCGCCTCCGTCCTGCCGTCGCGCTCCAGACAAGCCATGCGCAGCACCACGCGGTGCAGCGCCAGCTGCAGCGCACGCGCCTCGCGCCGCAGCCCCTCATCATCCATCGAGAAACGCGGTCCCTGCGGCGTGTTCACAATGTCGATACCATCCCGCAACAGCTCAACGCGGATGTACGAGGTAAAGCTGTCGTAACCCTCCACACCCATGAGCGCGCGGCGGTAACCCTCCGGCAGCACCATCTCGGCCTCCTTGAGGGCAAAAGCCGTCACAGCGCCCAAGCGTGCCCCCTCGGTCAGGCGGCGCAGAGCCGCCACGTCCTCCTCCACAGGCTCCGGAGCGGCGCCGAACCATGACTTGACAGATGCCCACAGCCCCTTGCCGGGCTGATCGGTCTTGCCGAAAAGTGCATCGCTCCACTGCGGCAGACGCACCGCCGACACATCGGGCATGAGGAAGAGCGAAGCCTTCGCATCATCCAGGGGACGCCACGGGCTGCACGCAGGATCCAACGCCAGCAGGCAGCGCGGCAACACCCCCTGCAACTCCGGCGGCAATTTGTCTGCCAGCTTCAACACCTCGCTCGTGTCGGGCGCAGCTCCCCCGCGCCGCGCCGCCAGCATCTCCATCGTCCGCCGCACCGCCGGGGGCAGCGCATGGCCGAACTCATATTGCCAGTGGCGCAAGCCTCGGCGCACGAACATCTCCGGCAGCTCCTCCGCACGGTGCAGCGCCCGCCGAACCAAGGGCGCCATCTGCGCGGCATGCGGTCCCCGCAAAAGCTCCTCGGCAGCACCCTCCGGGTCGCTCAGCAGGGCGTAGGCCTCGCGCGAGCCATCCGTGGCGCGGTCGCGGAACAGAAGATCCGACAAGGCCGCCAGCGCCTTGGGATGCCACGCAGACAGCCGCGCCAGCGCAGGCTGCAGCTCCGGCACCGTGCCCCCCGCCGTCAGATAGCGCCCCAGCTGCGCCAGCAGCAGCTCCGGCTCGCGATCGCACTCGTGGGCAAACCACAGCCCCGGCACCACCGCAGCACAGACACAGGCCACCGGCTCCGGTCGCTCGCTCGCCAGCAACTCCTGCTGCCAAGCGTGCACCATCTCCGTAGCCTCCTGCCCCGAGCTCAGCTTGCCCAGCTCTGCCAGGCGCTCCGCCGTCGCGGGCGGCAAATGGTCCCCGCCCAGCAAACTCAACTTGCCAAACGCAAACCAACGGTCAGCCGAGCGCAGCGGGCGCCCCGTCAACACACTGCAGGAGCGCGGCGTCGCGACACCCTGAACCACCGTCAACGCCGGAGCCGGCATCGCCACAAGCATCAAGCATAACAAAGCACGTTTCATCGGGAGAGAGGGGTCAAAAGGAACGTTTCCTATCAAAGCATCGGCTCCGTGCAATCGGGCAGCACCTCCAAGGGGTGCAAGGGGTCATCCCGCCACACGCGTATCTTCATCAGCGGGGCATACGGCTCTGCCTCCTCCCGCGGCTTCTCCGCCGCCTTGGCAGGCTTGCGCCCCAGCAGTGCATTCAGCTGCCCCACACGCTTCTCGCGCTTCGCCTCGGCCTCGCGACGCGCCGACTCGGCCGCCTCGCGCACCGCACGATGAGGAATATAAAAGGTCCAGCACGACGCTTTCGGGAGCTGTGGCGCCAAGGCGCGAATCAGCTCGGGCAAGTCCGCAAAGCGCATGTCATCCGTCACACGCGTGAAGAAATCAATACCCGTCTCGCGTGTGCCACGGTTGATGTCGTGCACATCGTCCTCCCCCGGCTGCACCTCGCACACCATGCCGTTGGGGAAGCTCAGCGCACCGGGCTGCGCCGCCAAAGCCTGCAGCAGCTCGGCCTCCTTCTTCTGCTCACGCGCCCGACAAACAGGCAAATACTCGCGATGCAAGCGCTGCGCCAGCGTGCGCCACTCGCGTGCGGCGGCGGCCCTGTCGTCAAACAAGCGGCGCTCCACATACTGCCGAGCCCGGGCGACAACAGCCTCGGCATCAGCATCGCCCCGATAGCGGCGCAGATAGCGATCGGCCTCCCGCGCCGCCGCCGGACAATCCGCGCCCTCCACACTGTCCGACTCCACGCCGCGCTGCACCCGGGCGGCAAAAGAGCCCAGGAACAACTCGGCATCGAAGGCCTTGCCCAGCTCTCGGCGATAATCCTGCACCTCCTCCGCCAGGCGCAAGCCCAAATACGACTCCAAGCACGAGCGCAGCTCAGGCTTCAACTCCTGAGCCCCCAGCTGACAACAAAGACACCAACACAAGAGGCAAACGTATTTCATGGCACAGTTCGGGAAAATTGCTCAAAACGACGGCGCAACAGGGGAGGCAGCGGCTGCACACCCACTTGATAGGAAGTTCCTTCGCAGTGCACCCACAGCGTGCCGCGCCACGCCTCCAGCTCCCACATCCCGGCCTCATCCGCAAACACCACGACCAGCGGCTCCCCCTCGTCCCGAGTCGTCATTCGCTGCTCCATCGCCTGCACCACCCCCTGCAATTCCCGGAGCTTGGGCGGCTCCTGAGCCAGCAGACATGCCACCGAGCGCTGCAAGGTATCCAGCGCGGCCAAATCCTCCGGCGTCACGGGCGACACCGCCCGCGGGCGCGGGCGCCGCATCTCCTCCGCAGCGGCCAGACACACGCGCAACTGATGCTCCTGCCCATCGCGGCGCAGCGTCAGCGCCAACTCCCGCCCCGGCCGATATTGTTGCAGCAACGCCGCCAGCGCCTCCGGGGATGTCACGGGCTTCCCGTCCAGCGTCAGCAACACATCTGCCGGGCGCACCCCCGCGAGCTCTGCCGGCCCCATGCGCGCCACCCGCAACACGAGCAGCCCCTGCTCGGTCGGCTGCCCCGCCACACCGATGGCTGCTGTTCGGGCGCTCATCGAAACCAAGCCCCGCCACGCCGCCACCGCCGACAGCAGCACGACCAAGCCAACAAGCATCTTGCGTTGCAAGCGGGGAGATATCCGAAGCATCTTCTCCATAACATCACACACGCGCCTCTGTGACAAGAAAAATCGCAGGGCAAACGCATTGGGCGACGCGTCGTACAGAAAATACGGCTTCAAAAATCTTTTTCATGTATTCAACATCCACAGCACATGAGTTTTCCCATGCGTGTATTATAATATATATAAGCATTGTATACAATACTAATATATTATATTAAAATCCCTTGTTTATATAAAGCGTTTTAAGAAATTTATAATCAGCAAATAAGATACATTTGATGGATTTTGTATGACGCAATCACCAATGCGCTTACCCTGAGAAAAATCGCCATGATTTTCGCAACACGCCCCGCCGCCGAGCAACACCTCCCCGGCAGTTCAGCTTGAATGCGAGGCGGAGCTGTGCTAGCATCGGGGTATGGAAATCACCCTCACGGCACCACTGGACATGCACCTGCATCTGCGCGACGGGGACATGCTGCGCCTGACGGCTCCCCTGTCGGCGAATTTTGCGGGGGCGGTCATCATGCCGAACCTCGTGCCGCCCGTCCGCACGCCCGAGCAGCTGCGCGCCTACGCCGCGCGCATCGATGCGGCGATGGACGGAATCCCCTTCACGCGGCTGATGACGCTGTTCTTTGCCCCGCAGAGCGAGGCGCAACTGCTGGCCGCGCGAGCGACTCCCGAGTTTTTTGCCTACAAGCTCTACCCCGCGGGCATCACCACCAACAGCGAGGGCGGACTGGCCGATATGGCGCAGGCCGAGCCCACCCTGCGCCTGATGGAAGAGCTGGGCATTCCCCTGCTGGTGCATGGCGAGAGCCACGGCTTTGTGCTCGACCGCGAGGCGGAGTTCCTGACGGTGTACCGCACGCTGGCGGAGCGCTTCCCCAAGCTCCGGCTCTGCATGGAGCACATCACCACGGCGGCGGCGCTGCAGTTGCTGGATGAGTACCCCTCGCTCTGCGCCACGGTCACGCTCCAACACCTGCTCATCACGCTGGATGATGTGGCGGGCGGCGCGCTGAACCCGCACCTCTTCTGCAAGCCGCTGGCCAAGCGCCCCGAGGATCGCGAGGCGCTGCTGGCAGCGGCGCTCGGCGGACACCCGCGCCTGTTCTTCGGCAGCGATTCCGCCCCGCACCCCCGCCACAAGAAAGAGTGCTGCGGCTGCGCGGCGGGGGTATTCACCGCCCCGCTGGCGCTGCCGAAGCTCGCGGAGCTCTTCGCCTCGCACGGCGCGGCGGACAAGCTGCAAGGCTTTGTCTCCGACAACGCCTGCCGCTACTACGGTCTGCAACCCCAGCCGCGCCGCATCACGCTGTGCGACACGCCCATGCAGGTGCCGGCTCTCTACCAAGGCTTCGGGCAGCGCGTGGTGCCGATGGCGGCGGGCGAGAGCATCGGCTGGAGTATCAAGCGCTGAGTCCCGCATGGAGGATGCCCCCACACCCACGGCGGAGGATTTGCGCGCGTTGCTGGCCGACATCGCCGCCGCGCACATGCCCTACGGCATGTACGGTCCGCAGACCTTCCCGCCCGATGGCTGCCCGCTGATGGATCTGCCCACGGAATACCTCGATTGGTTTTGGCAGCGGAGCTTCCCCAAGGGCAAGCTCGGCTACCTGATGGAGCAGTGCCTGCTCATCAAAAATGCGGGGCTTGACCGCCTCTTCGAGCCCTTCCGCGCGGCAGCAGGCGGGCGTCGCCGCTATCCCCGCCGCTGATTGTTCCCCTTGTTCACGCTTATGTCCCGTCTGCTCACCCTCCTCTCCATCACGCGCCCCAAGACACTGGCCGCCGGGCTGGTGCCCGTGTGGGCGGGCTGCCTCATTGTTCGGAAGTTCCAGCTGCACCTGCCCGAGCTCGGCATTCAACTCGATTGGACGCTGGCGCTCTGCACCCTGCTGAGCTGCCTCTGCCTGCAAATCGCCAGCAACGTGTTCAACGATGCGCTCGACAGCCTCCGGCACGCCGACACCGCGCAGCGGCAGGGTCCCCGGCGCCTCACCGCCTCCGGGGCGCTGCGCCCGCGCACAGTGCTGGCGCTCGGTGTCTGTTTCCTGGGGCTGGCGGCGCTGGCGGCGCTGCCGCTGCTGGCGGCGCGCGGCTGGGCGGTCATCGCCATCGGCCTGCCCTGCATGCTCTGCGCCTACGCCTACACGGGGGGACCCTACCCCCTGTCCTACCACGGCTTCGGTGAGCTGTTCGTGCTGCTCTTCTTCGGGCTGGTGGCGGTCATGGGCACGGTGTTCATGCAGATCGCTTGGCAGCCGGGCTACGCGGAGGTCTACGCCGCGGCCTTTGTGCTGGGTATCCAGTGCGGCCTGCTCTCCTGCGTGCTCATCGAGGTCAACAACATCCGCGACCGCAAGGAGGACGCCCAAACCGGCAAGCGCACGCTGGCTGTGCGGCTGGGCGAGCGCCGCGCCCGCGGGCTGGCCATGGCTTTTCTCGTAGCGCCCTACGCCACGCTCAAGCAAACGGCTTTTTTCCTCCCGGGCTTTCAGTGGAATCTCGTTTGGCTCGCCGCCATCGCCGTAGGCGGCTTCATTCTACTCAAGCTCTCCAAGACCCCGGCGGACAAGCGCATGAATGTGCTGCTGGGGCTCTCCTCGCTGCACTCCCTGCTCTTCCTGCTGGCGCTGAGCTGCTGAGCACGCCGCACCCGCCTAAAAAAACACCCCGCCACAGCGGGGTGTTTTGCATCAAGCGGATACACGGACGACAAGCGACCGCATCAGGCCTCGGGAGCACTGACCTTGGCGTTGCGCGCCAGCAGGTCGAGCACCTTGGAGGTGACAATCGACAGGCGAACACCCGTGATGCGATTTTCGCGCTGCATCTTGCGGATAAATGCCTTAAGGTTCTTCTCCTTGGCTTTCTCGGCCATGTCCATCAGGGTGCCCAGCACTTCCTGATCGGTCGCCATGATGTGCTCCTTGGAGGCAATCTCCTGCAGGGCAAAGTAGACGCGCAGGTTGCGCTCGGTCTCGGCCTTGGACTCCTCGCGCAGCTTGTCCATGTCCTTGGCGATGTCGTAGTTGCCGGACTGGATGGCGGCGTAGACCTTGCGCTGCACGGTGTTCTCGTTCTCCCGCTCCACCAAATCGGCGGGCAACGCGAAGCTCAGCTGCTCGGCGAGCTTCTCGGAAATCTGGTCGGCCTTGGATTCCTCGTTGGCGCGCTCCTTGCTGCTCTTCATGTTCTCGCGGACAAGCTCCTTAATCTCCTCCAGCGTCTTGCCGGGCATGGACTCGGCAAAGAGCTCGGTCGAGATCTCGGGAACAACCTTCTCGCGCACTTCCTTGACCGTCACGGCAAAATCAACCGTCTTGCCGGCGAGCTCGGCGATGGGGAAATCCTCCTTCATCGTCACGGCAATGCTCTTGCTGTCGCCGGCGGAGAGCCCGACAAGCCCCTCACCCAATCCCGGCATGAACGAGTCTGCCTCCACGGCCTGCCAATGACCCTCGCGCCCCTCCATGAAGCCCAGGGGCTTGCCGCAGAACTCGGCAGCGGGCTTACCCTCCACCGTGGTCTTGAAATCAATGACGGCGATGTCGCCCATCGCGGCGGCGCGCTCGACCACCTCGTGCTTGGCCGAGGCCTCAGCGTAGCGCTTCATCGTCTCCTCCACCTCGGCGTCGCTCACCTCGGTCGAGGGAACCGTCACCTCAATGCCCATGTACTCCGGCAGCTCAAAGGAGGGCACAATCGTCAGCGTGCTGCTCAGGCTGTAGGAACCATCGGCCTGTTCGCCGCACTCGGGCTTGCCGAAATCGAGCACCTTGAGCTCGGGATTCTCCTCCAGAGCTTTCTCCTGAATGTCGTTCTGCATCCGAAGGTCGAGCTCGTCCTTGATAGCCTCGGCGTAGCGCTTGATAATCACACTCTTGGGAGCCTTGCCGGGGCGGAATCCCGGGATGCGGGCGCCGGAGGCATAGGCGGCGATGACGGAGTCCTTGACCGCGCTCACCTCGGCCGGGGTAGCCGTTGCCTGAAGAGTGGCCTGGCAATCGCTCGTCTTGTTGATGGTAATTTCCATGATATTCTGACTGTGAAGTTTAGAAGACGGTAAAAAAAGCGGCACTATTGTATAGGAAAGCCTGAAAAAGGCAAGGGTATACTGCTTCATGACAAAAAAAGCCCCGCTGCGGCATAGCGGCGAGCTTGGCGGCGCGTGTTTTTTGCTCGCTATGCGCGCGGGTCTGTGTTAAAACGGCTGCGTTATGGCAACACCTCCCTTTGTGTATCAGGAAATGTTCCCCATGGGGGAAGATTCGACCCAGTACCGTCTGCTCACCAAGGACTATGTGAGTCTCGGTGAGTTTGAGGGCAAACCCATGCTCAAGGTTGCGCCCGAGGGGCTGCGCCTGCTGGCTGAGACGGCGTGGCACGATGTGGCTTTCTATCTGCGCCCGGAGCACCTGAAGCAGGTGCAGGGCATCCTCTCCGACCCCGAGGCCTCGGAGAACGACAAGAGCGTGGCGCTCACCCTGCTGCGCAACGCCGAGGTGGCCGCCATGGGCGTTCTGCCCCTGTGCCAGGACACGGGCACCGCCATCTGCGTGGGCAAGAAGGGGCAGCAGGTCTGGACGGGCTGTGACGACGCCGAGCAAATTTCCCGGGGCGCCTACGACTGCTACACCAAGAACAACCTGCGCTACAGCCAGAACGTAGCGCTGGACATGTACAAGGAAATCAACACGCGCACCAACCTGCCCGCCCAAATCGACCTCTTTGCCACCGATCACGGCATGGAGTACAGCTTCCTCTTCATTGCGAAGGGCGGCGGCTCGGCCAACAAGACCTACCTGTACCAGGAGACGAAGGCCCTGCTCAACCCCGAGTCGCTCAAGAAGTTCATGGTGCAGAAGATGAGCACGCTGGGCACGGCGGCCTGCCCGCCCTATCATGTGGCCTTCGTCGTGGGCGGCACGAGCGCCGAGCTCTGCCTCAAGACGGTCAAGCTCGCCTCCACCAAGTACTACGACAGCCTGCCCACCAGCGGCAACGAGCACGGGCGCGCTTTCCGCGACCTCGAGCTGGAGGCCGAGCTGAAGAAGGAGGCCGAGAAGCTGGGGCTGGGCGCTCAGTTCGGCGGCAAGTGGTTCGCGCTGGATGTGCGCGTGGTGCGCCTGCCGCGCCATGGTGCCTCCTGCCCCGTGGCGCTGGGGGTCTCCTGCTCCGCCGACCGCAACTGCAAGGCCAAAATCACCCCCGAGGGTATCTTCATCGAGGAGCTGGAGTACGACCCGGGCAAGTATATCCCCGCCGAGCTGCGCGAGACCAAGACAGCGGGCGTGCCCATCGACCTTGACCGCCCCATGAGCGAGGTGCTGGCCGAGCTCTCGAAGTACCCCGTCAAGACGCGGCTCTCGCTCACGGGCACCATTATTGTGGGGCGCGACATTGCCCATGCCAAGCTCAAGGAGTTGCTGGATGCGGGCAAGGATCTGCCGCAGTACATCAAAGACCACCCCATCTACTACGCCGGCCCCGCCAAGACCCCCGAGGGCTACCCCAGCGGCTCCTTCGGTCCCACTACCGCCGGGCGCATGGATTCCTATGTAGAGCTCTTCCAGAGCCACGGCGGCAGCATGATCATGATCGCCAAGGGCAACCGCGCGCAGTGCGTCACGGATGCCTGCCAAAAGTTCGGCGGCTTCTACCTCGGCTCCATCGGCGGCGTAGCGGCCGACCTGGCCAAGAACTGCATCACGAGCATCGAATGCGTGGAATACCCCGAGCTGGGCATGGAAGCTATCTGGAAGATCACCGTCAAGGACTTCCCCGCCTACATCCTGGTGGATGACAAGGGCAACGACTTCTTTGCCGATATCCGCGCGCACTGGAGCTGCGGCGCCTGCGCACACTAAGCCCCCTCTGCCCGCCCCACCCCCGTGGGGCGGGCGCCACTTCCTCCGGATCCCCTCCCCATGAGCCCCAAACTGCAAACCTTCTGTCAACGCCTGTTCAGCACCATCATCCTGCTCGCTCTGCTGGGCGGTGCAGTTTGGTGGAACAGCCCCATCGGCTATGCTGTCCTGATTGCCCTCTTCTGCAACCTCACCACTTGGGAGTGGTTCCGCATGCTCAAGGGCAGCGGTGCCAACCGCGCGCTTGTCCTCATCGGCGGCATAGCCTACCCATGGATCATGCTCAGCGCCGTCCTGATGCGGCGAACCGGGTTCACATGGTGCCTGACCTTGGCCGTAGGGCTGCTCGTTGCCTACACGCTCATCGCTTTCCTCTGCGAACTGTTCCGCATGGATTATCGCGATCGCAGCGGCGCCGTGGCGCTCCAATCCATGGGGCTCACCCTGCTGAGCTTCCTCTACCCCGGCTGGCTCTTTTGCTTTGCCTTCAAAGCCCTGCTCATCAACGAAATTTCCCAGCTGCTCTGGCTGATTCTCTTCACCAAGATGAGCGACATCTGGGCCTACTGCTGCGGCGTGCTGTTCGGGCGGCGCTTCATCAAGCGACCCTTCAGCCCCGCCGTCTCGCCCAAGAAATCGTGGGAGGGCATCATCGGCTCCTACATCATCACCCTGACGGCGGGCTACTTCCTCGCCAAGCTGATGCTGTCGCTGCCCTCAGGTCCCGCGGGTCTGTTCTCGTTCTGGGTGTTCGGCACCCTGCTCTTTATCCTCTCCGTCGCCGGAGATTTGGCGGGCTCGCTCATCAAGCGCGGTGTGGCGGTTAAGGACAGCGGCTCACTGCTGCCGGGCATCGGCGGCATCTTCGACCTCATCGACTCCCCGGCTTTCACCATTGCCTTTACCTGCGCTGTTTCCCCGCTCATCAGCCTGTTCTTCTGCAGCCTGTTCCTCTGACCCCATGGTGCGTCCCATTCCTCTGCTGATTAACCCCAAAGCGGGCAGCCTGTTCCGCTCGGGGCTCAAGGCCTGGCTCGATGAACACCGCGCCGACTTCCGCATCATCGGCACCAAGAGCGCGGAGGATTTGACGGCACAGGCTCGCGCGCTGGCCGAGAGCGGCGAGCCCGTGGTCGCGGTGGCGGGCGGCGACGGCACCCTGATGAATGCGGCGCAGGGGCTCATCGGCACGCCGAGCGCGCTGGGCATCATCCCCTGCGGCACCATGAACGTCTTTGCGCGCGAGATGGGCATCGGCTCGCGCCGCTTCGACCTGGCGCTGGAGGCCATCCGCGACAACGTTCGGCAGTCGGTCGACATCTTCACCGTCAACGGGCGCCCCTTTCTCCAAATGGCCGGCTTCGGCCCCGATGCGCGCATCATCCAGCTGATTACCCCCAAGCTCAAGCGGCGGCTCGGCGCAGCGGCGCACATCATCACCGCCATCCGTGTGGCCGTGGAGCACCACCCCCTCATGGAGCTGAGCCTACCGAACGGCGAGGTGCTGCACGCCACGCAGCTCATCCTCGGCAACGGCAAGCGCTACGGCGGCGCCGCCCATCTCTTTGCCGATGCCAGCTACAGCGACGGGCTGCTCGATGCCGCCGTCATCCAGCTGGAGAGCATCGGGATTTTGTACGAGGTCATCACCTACATGCTGCACCGGGGCGCCACCATGCGCAACACCACCGATTTCACCAAGTTGCGCTGCGTGGAGAGCTGCGACATCACGACCGAGGCCACGCTGCCCTACCAGCTCGACGGCGATTTCGCGGGGGTCATCTGCCCCGGCGAAACCGCCCATGTGGAAAAACTCCCGCAGCCGCTGCATGTCTGCGTGCTGCGCCATCCGGTGCCCATGAGCTCCTTCAGCCGCATGATGGCGCACCCCATGCTCGAGGCCCTGCGCAGCAAGCTCGAGGAGCTGCGTGAGTTCTGAGCGCCGCTCAGCGCAGCAGGCTCTGCAGCTCCTCCACGTCCCGCACGACCACGAGGTCGACCCCGCCGCCGCGCAGGTGATGCTTCAGCCACGGCAGGGCGCCCCGACCGCTGCCGAGCATCACCGCCCGCCCCGTCAGGCTCCGCAAGGTCGCCGCATCGTCGGGTGATGTGCCCACCGCGCATTCCACCATATCCACCTCCGTCGGCAGGAGCTCCGGCGCGTCCCGACCATCGCGAGGCAGGCGCAGCAGCAGGGGGAAGCGACGACCGACCGCGCGGCGCAGCGCATGCAGCACACGGCTGAGCACGCGGGCGGCATCGGGGCTCAGCGCCTCCCCGCCCTGCGGCAGCAGCTCCACCGCGTCGAAGCCCAAGCGCCCCGCATCCGCCGCGGCGGCGGCGGCGAGCTCCGCCACCCGCTGCACGGCGGCGCGGTTCGCCCCCGGCGGCAGCACCAACTCAATGCCGGCGGCCACGCGGCAGGGTGTGCGATGCACCGCGCGCAGCAGCTGCTTCCACGCCCGCAGCACGCGCCCGCCCAGCGGGCGCGCCTCTCCCTCGCGCCCGAGAGAAAACACACCCTCAGCCAGCACCAGCCCCACCCCCTGAGCCGCCGCGCGGGCGCAAAGCGCCGCCGCCTCCCCCGAGGGTGCCACACAGCCCGGCGACATCACCACGCGGCTCGGCAGCCACAACAGGCGGTGCGACCAGGGCAACAACAAAAAATCGCATTCACGGCGACATAATTCTGAACGAATGCTCATAGAACGGCATCATACCCCTTGCCCGCCGATGGTCTCAAGGAGTTAGAATAACCGTCATCCCGCGCCAGGCATGTCATATTGCTGAGCGCGGCGCACAGGACGCTTGACTCCGCCTGCGGCCTCGGTGTACAATCCTATCGTAACGAAACACATCCGTCATGAAGTTCCCCATCATCACCACCGCCCTGGTTTCTCTGGCGGCTCTGGCTGCCACCGCGCAGGCCGAGCTGAAGGTTGCCTCCGTCAATGTCCGCGAGCTCTACACCATGTACTACAAGCGCTTTGACACGGAGAACGTGCTCCAGAAGCAGCTGGCCAACATCAAGGCAGACGTCAAGGTTCGCGAGGACAAGCTCCGCGCGTTGCAGGAGGATGCCAAGAAGATCCGCGACAAGCACGACACCAGCCTCTCCGAGTCCGCCGTGGCCAAGCTCCGCGATGAGTACAACGCCAAGCTGAACGAAATCAAGGCTGCCGATCAGGAGCTCAAGGACTTTGTGCAGCGCCGCTCCGTGGCCTTCCGCGAGCTGCGCAACCGCGAGATGCGCATCCTGCTGGAGGATGTGCAGAACAGCATCAACAGCTCGGCCGAGGCTGCCGGAGCCGACATCATCATCGATGCCGCCGCCGTCTCCGTCCAGCAGGACATCGGCATCGCCACCAGCACCTTCCCCTACATCAAGAAGGCTTTCGACATCACCCCCGAGGTGCTCAAGAAGCTCAACGCCGATGCCCCCAAGGGCTTTGATCCCGAAGCGGAGCTGAAGCGCCTCTACAGCCAGCCCCAGCAGCAGGAGCCCGAAGCTCCCGCCGCTCAATAAAGGATTCTTTCCCCTGTCGCGCGCCATGGAACTGTCTCTCTCCGACATTCTCTCGCTCACAGGAGGCAAGCTTCTGCAGGAAACGACACCGGAAATCGCGATTTCCGGTGTCGCGACCTTGTCCGAGGCCTGCCCCGATGAGGTCGCTTTCCTCGGCAACGAAAAATACTTCCAGGACTACCTGAACTCCCGCGCCGGGGTCATCCTCGTGCCCCCCGCCCTGCCGCAATACCCCGAGGGGCGCGTCTACGTCGAGGTCGAGAATCCCTCCCTGGCGTTCAACGCCCTGGTGGATGCCTTCATGAAGGTCGCCAAGCACTTCGAGCCGGGGGTGCACCCCACCGCCATCATTGACCCGAGCGCCCGGCTGAACCCGGACAAGGTGCGCATCGGCGCGGGCACCGTGGTCGAGGCCGGAGCCGTCATCGGCGATGGCTGCGACATCGGCGCGGGCTGCGTCATCGGTGCCGGGGTCAGCATCGGCGAGCACTGCAAGTTCCACGCCAAGGTCGTCATCCGCGAGCGCTGCATCATCGGGCACCATGTAGTCATCCAGCCGGGGGCCGTCATCGGCGGCGACGGCTTCGGCTTCCTGCTTAACCCGCAAACAGGTACCTACGACACGATTGACCAAGTGGGCATCGTCGTCATCGGCAACCATGTCGACATCGGCGCCAACACCACCATCGACCGCGCGCGCTTCGGCCGCACCGTCATCGGCGACGGCAGCAAGATCGACAACCTCGTCCAAATCGGCCACAACTGCACCCTGGGCAAGAACGTGGTCATCTGCGCCCAAAGCGGTGCGGCGGGCAGCACCCACCTGAGCGACTACGTGGTCTGTGCGGCGCAGGTCGGGCTGGCCGGGCACCTCACCGTGGGTCCGCAGGCGCAGATCGGTGCCCGCTCAGGCGTCATGAGCGACTTGGAGGGCGGCAAGAAATACTGGGGAGCCCCCGCCTGCGATGCCAAGGATGCCGCGCGCCAATTCGCTGCCATCCGCAAGCTGCCTGATGCTTTCAAGGAGCTGCGCGAGCTGCAGCAGAAGGCGGACGAAATCAAGGCGCTCATCGACAGCGCCATGGCCGCTCAAAGCTGAGAACCCTAACAGCTTTTTCCCCTCCCCCTTGTCCCGTTGGGCAAGGGGTTTTTCGTAGGGCGCTGCACCCCTAGCCTAGCGAAACACGCAGAAAGCGCCCCCTGCCTCCGCCCCGCGCCCTTGCCCGGGCTGTCCCTCAGCGCACCGCCCCGCGCGCCCTCACATCAGGGCAACGCAGACCTGCCACAGCCACAAGCCCACATCGGCCAGCATCGCGGCAATCTCTCGTGCGCAGGTGCAGAAATCCGCCCAATAGCCCCGCAGCGACAAGGCGCCGAAACAGCGCAACACCACCAGCAACACGGCGATGTTGGCCAGCAAAATCACCAGCATGGACAGCACCAAACCGTAGGAAAGCATATCCGGCTGCTCGCGCGGGATAATCCACACCGTCCAGTACAAGTGGAAGGCCCACCAGAAACCGAAGCCCGCGTAGAACCACGGAGCGTAGGCCTCAAAGGGCAGGACGGCATTCACCACCCACAACACCCCCAGCCAACACAGCATCCACAGCGGCACAAAATACGGCGACAGCGCGATGAACCAGTTGTCCGCATCCGTCTCCAGGTACCCGCCGTTCATGCCGACCCGCATGCCGTGCAAACGCCCGCCGCACAACAGCGCCGAGAGCGCATGCGTCAGCTCGTGCCCCAGTACATACACATAGACCAGCAGGCCGTCCATCAGCAGCGACGCGCGCAGAACGACCCACAGCAGCGCCCCCATCACGGAAAACCACACCGGCTCGCTGAGCCAAAACGAGCGCTCCCCCAGCATGGGCGCATCGTGATACAACTGCACCAGCAGCGCAAACACCATCACCACGGACAGCGGCAGCAGCAGGGCAAAGGCAATCACCCGATGCAGAATCCTCCGCCACAGCTCGCCGGACTCCCCGTAGCCTCCCTCCTCGGCGGCGCGCAGCCACTGCTGCGTGTCCGCCTGCTGCAAATACTCCACCTGCAGGTGCAGGCGGCGCCAGGTGCTCAGCGAAGGGTTATAGTAGTGCTCGACCTCCTCGGGATGCTCCAGCGGCACGCGCCAATCCCCGTGCTCCCCGCTCGTATGCCTGCGCGGCGATTTCGGAAACAGCGATGGAGAGCGGCGGGGCATGAGACACTAAGCCTGAGCAGGGCGAATATCCTGAATCGACACGGAAAGCGATGAGCGCCCGCGCCACACATTGCGGTCGATGGTGAAGGCGATATCCCAGGGAGGGTCGGGCAGGCGCAGATTGCCGGCGTTGAAGTACATGGCATCGCATTCGCAGACCCCCTGCCGCAGGCAGAGGCGCAGGTGATTGCCCTGCAAGCGGCGCGGCGCATCCGTCAGCATCACCGAGCGGCTCATGAACACCGGCTGCGGGTTCGAGTTACCGAAGGGCTCC
This sequence comes from Akkermansia sp., assembly GCA_051884295.1. Taxonomy (GTDB): domain Bacteria; phylum Verrucomicrobiota; class Verrucomicrobiia; order Verrucomicrobiales; family Akkermansiaceae; genus Akkermansia. The sequence goes on along the minus strand of JBJEVK010000067.1, from coordinate 38,161 downwards.
AGCAGCTCGTAGCTGTCGAGCAAATCCAGCGTCAGTTCGCGGAAGGACACCTCGGCATCCACCTGCAGCACGGGCTTGAGCTGCTCCGCCGTCGTCGTCTCGCACACATAGCGCTCGAACGCGCGGCGAAAATCATCCAGCCGCTCCTCGCGAATCACCAGCCCCGCCGCCATCTCGTGACCGCCGCCGGAAACCAGCGTCGACGCGCAGTGGCGGATGGCATCCACCAGCGACACCCCCGGCACCGAGCGCCCCGAGCCCTTGCCCAGACCGGTCTCGTCGAACGAAATGATGAAGGTCGGCTTGTGGTAGCGCCGCATGAGCAGCGAGGCCACAATACCGACCACCCCGGGGTGCCAGCTCCGCGAACCGAGCACAATCACATGGTCGCGCTCGGGGTCAAAATGCTCGCGCAGCATCTGCAGAGCCTCCTCGCGCATGCGCTCCTCCTCCTGCTGGCGGGCGCGGTTGTGCTGCTCGAGCCGCTGCGCCAGCCGATCGGCCTCCGCGCTGTCGTGCGCCATCAGCAGGCGCAGCGCATCCAGCGGATTGTCCATGCGACCCGCCGCGTTGAGGCGGGGGCCGATGCGGAAGGACACAAAACTCGCGTTCGGACGGCGGTGCTGCAACTCAGTGATGCGGTTGAGCGCCTGCAGGCCGATGTTGCCCCCCATCTGCATGCGCTGCAACCCGTGGCGGGTCAGCAAGCGATTCTCCGCCACCAGGGGCACAATATCCGCCACGGTGGCGATGGCCACCACATCCAAGTAGCTCTTGAGGTCGAAATCGGGCAGGCGGCGCACCTTGAGCAACGCATGCGCCAGCTTGAACACCACCCCCGCGCTGCACAGGTAGGTAAAGGGGCTCGACTCCTCCAGCTTGGCGTTGACCACCGCCACGGCGTTGGGGCGGCCGCGCGTGCTGCCCTCGTGGTGGTCGAGAATCACCACATCGATGCCGAGCTGCTGCAGCTTGGCCACCTCGTCCACCGAGGAGGTGCCGCAGTCCACGCAGATCATCACATCGGGCTTGCCGCCGCAGAGCTGCACCGCGCGGCGAATGCCCTCATCGCTCAGGCCGTAGCCCTCGCGCGTCCGCACGGGGATAAAATAATCCGTGCGGATGCCGTAAGCCGTCAGAATCGCATGCAGCAGCGTGACCGAGCTCACACCGTCCACATCGTAATCCCCGTAGATGCAGATGTGCTCCCCGTTGTCTGCCGCGCGGAAGATGCGCTCAACGGCGGCATCCATCTCCCGCAGGGCAAAAGGGTCGCCCAAGTCAGCCAAGCGCGGTCTGAGGAACTTGTGCGCCATCTCCGCCCCGGAAATGCCCCGCTGACATAGCAAACGGCGCACCAAGGGAGGCAAACACCGGTTGAGCTCGTCACCGAAATCATCACTTCCGTTCATTGGGCGCAGCTCCCAAGTGAACTTCGTACTCATGGAAAGAAAGTATCACCACGCAACGCACGCGTCAAGGTAGAATGCCCTCAACCGCGCGTCAGCGCGCACAAAATGGGGCAGAAAGGAGCCCGCGGGAGCGGCATCTCCCGCGGGCTCGGTTCTCCCCTCCCCGGCTGAATACCAAACGCAAGACCGGGGAGGAAGATTTTTTCTCCTGCCCCGGGGGCAGCTGTCCGCCAGCATACGCCCCGGAGCAGAAGATAGTCAAGCCAAACTCTCAATCCCCCTCCGCAGGCCGAAGCCAGCGGGCGAAGAGCGTGCAGGAGGCGGGGATGACCAGCAGGTTGAGCACCGTGGCGCTCACCAGCCCGCCGAACTGCACGATGGCCAGCGGCGCCAGCAGCTCGCCGCCGGGCTGTTCGCGCGCCCAGATGAGGGGGAGCAGCCCCAAAATCGTCGTCAGCGATGTCATCATGATGGGAATGACGCGCTCCAACGAACCGCTGCGGATGGCTTCCTCGCTGCTCATCCCCTGCTGCTCCAAGGCGCGGTAGCGGTTGAGCAGGATGAGCCCGGAGCGGATGGCGTAGCCGATGACGGTGACAAAGCCGACGATGGAGCTCACCGAGAGGATGGGCGGGATGTAGTGCCCCGTGCCCAGCGAGTGCAGCGTGTCCCCCGAGCTGAGGAACACGGCGATGATGCCGCCCACCAGGCACAGCGGAATGTTCAGCAGCGTCAGCAGCGCGCGACGCACGCTGCCCAGCGAGCTCGCCAGCAGCAGCACCACCAGCACACAAACCACGAGGCTGAGCAGCCCGAGGCGCTTCTCGGCAGCCTCGCGGCTCTTGATGGTGCCCGTGTAGTCCACCGTGCAGCCCATCGCGTTCATCGCGGGGTCGAGATACTCGCGGCAAGCCGCCGCCAAATCCCCGAGGTTGGAGTCCGGCGAGGGGTTGCAGGAAATCATCGCCTTGCGCCGCGTGTTGTCGCGCAGGATGAGGTTCGTCACCTCGTCGCGGTAGACCTGCGCCACATCGCTCAGGCGCACGGTTCTGCCCCCCGGTGCCACCAGTTGCAGGTTGCGCACATCGTCCTCGCTCGTGCGCAGCTCCGGCGCGAGCCGCAGCACAATGTTCCAGTGGTCGAGATTGCGGATGACCTCGCCCATCTGCAACCCGCGCAGGGCAGCGGACACCTGCTCGGCGGCCTGCGCCATCGTGAGCCCGTAGGCGGCGAGCACCTCGCGGTTGTAGTCGATGCAGATGGTATCGACCATCACCTCGCGGTTGGCGCGCGCATCCGCCACCTCGGGCAGCGAGGCGAGAATGCCCGCCGCCTTCTTGGCAGCGGCACGCAGCTGCGGCAGCTCATCGCCGTAGATGTTGATGGCAATCTCGGAGTTAGAGCCCGAGAGTGCGGAGCTGATGCGGTGCGCCAGCGGGTAGCCCACCATGCTGCTCACCCCGGGGATGCCTCGGATGACGGCGTTCATCTCCTCGCGGATGCGGCGCTGGTCCTGGCGCAGGTCGACGCGCACCAGCAGCTCCGAAGCGCTGACGGGCTCGGCGTGCTGGTCGTTCTCCGCGCGCCCGGTGCGCTGCGCCACACTGAGCACGCCCTCGATGGCTCCGATGCGCTCCATCGCCTGCTGCGAGACGCGCTCCGTCTCCTGCAGCGAGGTGCCCGGCACCATGTTGACAAAGACCGTGTAGCAGTCCTCGTTGAAGGGCGGCAGGAAGCTCGTGCCGTAGGTCGAAGCCAGCCACAGCGCCCCCGCCGTCAGGCTCAGCAGGCTGACGAAAATCGTCTTGGGACAGCGCATGCAGAAGCGCAGCACCGGCTCGTAGAAGCGGCAGATGGCGCGCGCCGTCACCGAGTCGCCCCGGCGGCGGAGCGAGACCTTGAAGCCGATGTAGCAGAGCGCGGGTACCAGCGTGAGCGCCACGAGCAGCGAGGCGGCCAGCGCCAGCATGAAGGAAATGCCCAGCGGGCGGTAGAACTGCCCCTCCAGCCCGCTGAGGAAGAGGACGGGCGCGAAGAGCAGCAGGATGATGGCCGAGGAGAAGCTGATGGAGCTGACAATTTCGCCCTTAGCCTCCGTGAGCACGGCGATGCGGCTGCGCTGCTGCTCGGGCGGCAGGGCGGCATTGCGGCTCAGGTTGCGCCAGGCCACCTCCACAAAGATGATGGCGTTGTCCACCACATCGCCCACCGCCACGGCCAAACCGCCCAGCGTCATGATGTTGATACCCAGCCCCAGCAGGGGGAAACAGGCCAGCCCGAAGAGCACCGACAGCGGCATGGTGATGAGCGTGATGACGGCCGTACGCAGGTTGAGCAGCGTGAGCACCACCACCAGCATCACCACCAGCGCGGCGATGAGCAACGTCTCGCGCCCGTTCTCCAGCGACAGGGTGATGAAATCCGACTGGCGATAGGCATCCGCCGCCAGGTGCATCCCCTTGGGCAGCTGCGATTCCTCAAACTCGCGCACGGCGGCATCGACCGCCGCCGTAAGCTCCAGCGTGTTGGCACCCGGCACCTTCTGCACCGAGAGCAGCACCGCCGGTTGCCCGTTGAAGCCCGCATTGCCGCGCCGGGGAGCCCCGTCGATGACGACATCGGCCACATCCTCCAAGCGCAGCACCCCGCTGCGGTGCCCCGGCACCGGTGTGCGGCGCAGGTGCTCGGGGCTCATGGCGCGCGTGTATTGCTGCACGGGCAGCTCCTGACCCGAGACATCCTCCAAATAGCCGGCAGGCACACTGCTCTGCGCAGCGGCGACGGTTTCCTTGAGCTCCTCCAGCGTGATACCCGCCTGCTGCATGCGGTTCGGGTCGTAGAGTACCTGATACTCGGGCAGGCGACCGCCGATGACGGTGATCTGCCCCACCCCGGGGATGGACATCAGGCGGTTGCGCAGCCCGAACTCCGCCACGCGGCGCAGCTCCAGCGGGTCTACCCCCGCATCCCCCGTCAGCGCCACGACCATGATTTCGCCCGTGACAGACACGATGGGCGCCATCTCCGTCTCCACTCCCTGCGGCAGGGACTCGCGCACCGCTGCCAAACGCTCGGAGACAATCTGGCGCGCGCGGTACACATCCGTGTCCCAGTCAAAATCCACCCAGACAAAGGAGAGTCCGGTGCCGGAGGAGGAGCTGACCTGCTTCACCCCCGCCGTGCCGCTCATGGCGGACTCCAGCGGGATGGAGATGTACTGCTCGACCTCCTCGGCGGAGAGCCCCGCCGCCTCGGTCTGGATGGTGACACGCGGCACCTTCAGCTCGGGGAACACATCCACCGGCAGCGTCGACACCGCCCACAGACTCACCAGCGCCAGAAGCGCCGCGCCGAGCAACACCGTGAGGCGGTGGCGCAGGCAAAAAACAACCAAAGCATTCATGGTCAGTGCTCTCCCTCGTGGAACTTACCGTCGGCGTGGAAGTGCCCCGCCGCTTTCTTGGGCGTGCCGTCCGCAGGCAGGCAGTACTTGAGCTCGTAGCCGCCTTTGACCACGATGCGCATGCCGGGCTGCAATCCGTCCACCGGGGTCATCCCGCGGCGCGACGCCCCCGCATGCACCTTATACATGTAGTACAGCCCCTCGCGCGCCTCGACAAAGACGACATCATCCGTCCCCACGCGCACGACGGCCGAATCGGGGATGCAGACGATGCTCCCGCCCGCCTCGCTGCCGTAGAGGTCGAGGCGGCAGAGCTGCCCCGCGCGAGCCCCGGCGGGCAGGGAATCCGGGGTGAAGTAGAGGCTGCGGGTCTGCGTCTCGGGGTTCAGCTGCTCCGACAGGCGCCAAGTGCCGCGGACGGCGCGCATCTCGCGACCGTCAGGCACCAGCGCGCGGATCTCCTCCACCTCGGGCACATCGCTGCCGTAAACCGCGGCCTCGATTTCCAGTGATCGGGGGTGGCTGAGCGTCAGCACCGCCGCGCCCTGCTCGCCCCAGCTGCCCTGCGTCACGCCCACATTGCGGACGGTTCCCGCCGCCGTGGCGCGCACCAGCAGGGTGGGCAGCCCCTCCTCCTGCACCAGCTCCGCGCCCATGCAGAGCAGGCGCAGACGCGTCTCGGCAGCATGCACATCCTTCTCCGCCTGCGCCAGCTCGCTCTGCTTGAAGCGCAGCTGCTCCTCCAGATCGCCGTTGCGCGCGCCCGCCGCGTGCAAACGCCCGACACGCTCGGCCATGGCGGCGGCATCGGCCGCGCAGCGCTCGCGGTTGCTGCGCAGGCTCTCCAGACTCATCATCAGCTCAGCAACGGCGGGCGATTGCAGGGCAAAGAGCACCTGCCCCGCCTCCACCTGCTGCGCCGACTTGACGCGCAGGGCAATGCGCCCCGCCACGGGGAGGGAATAGCTCTCCATCTCGTGATTCGGTGCTGTCAGTCGCCCATACACCGACCCCGTCAGCGGACGCGAACTCGGCGGCACCACCTCGATCTGCATGCGGAGGATGGCGCGGGCTTTCTCGTCGACCTTCAGCTCCACGGGCGCCCCGTGGTCGTGGGTGTCGGCGTGGTCGCCGCCGCAGGTATCGTGCGTGCCGTGGTCATGGTCGGCGTGCTCGGCATGTGCGTCATGCTCGTGGTCTCCGTCGCAGTCATCGTGCTCTTCGTGGTCGGCGTGCTCGGCATGTTCTGCGTGCTCGTGCTCATCGTGTGCTGCTTCCTCGGCGCGGGCGCCGTAGCACAGCAGGCTCAACAGGGATAAACAAAACAAAATCTTCATGAGAAAGAGGGGTTAAGGTATTGCAGTTGCACCTGAACCTCCAACAGGTAGTTCAGGCAATTCAGGTAGGTCATGCGGCGTTGGTAGGTCTCGTAGCGCGCCTGCGCCAGCTCGGGCAGACTGCACTCGCCCATGTCGTAGAGGCGTTGGTGGTGCTGCTCGGCGTGCTCGCGCTCAGCCACCCCCGCCGCCGTGCTGCGACAGTTCTCCGCGAGCAGCTGCTGCCGGTCGCCCAAGGCGGCCACCTGCTGCTGCAAGCCGCGCCACTGGTCGATGGCCTCGCGGCAGCGGATGCTGCGATTCCCCTGCGCCTTGGCGATCGCTTCGCGATTGCGGTTCCACAGCGGCAGGGAAAACTCCACGCCCGCGCCCAAGCGCGTCTCGCCCTCCTCGTGCACCCGGCTCGGCGAGAGGCTCAGCTCGGGGTACTGACGGCGGATTTCGGCCTGCAACTCCGTCTCGGAAGCCCCGTAGGTCGCCAAGGCTGCCTTGAGCGAGGGGTGCTGCGCCAGCGCCTCAGCCCCCGGCAGGGGCACAGCGGGCGGCACGGCCTCAGACAATTGTTCCGCCGACTCCACCCGGCGCGCGTCGGGGTGCAGCCCCAGCATGCTCACCAGCTCGGCGTGCTGCTGCTCGTGCTCCTGCCCGAGTGCCAGCAGCTCCTGCTCCGTATCCAGCAGGCGCTGGCAGGCGACCTGATAATCCGCAAAGCTGATTTCGCCCATGCGGTGCAGCTGCTCCATGCGCTGCTTATCCGCGCGCAGCGAGTGCAGCTGCGCCTGCGCCAGCGCGCTCTTGCGATGCAGCACCAGCAGCTTGGCGCGCTGCAGGTCCAAATCGCGCAGGAAATCGCGCTCGGTCGCGACCATGTTCCAATAATCGCTCTCGCGGTACTGCTCGGCCACGCGCCGCGCCAGCCGCGGCAGCCCGGTGACAGGAATCGACAGCGAGGGAGCGATGGTGTAGTTGTTCATGTTCTGCCGCATGACATGCTCCAGCTCAGCCGAGAGGGAGGGGTCTTGCCACAGCCCGGCGAACTCGGCCACCGAGCTGCTCTGCGCGTAGCTCAGGCGCGCCTTGTTGAGCGCGGGGTTGAGCAGCAGGCCGATGTGCTGCATCTCCGCGCGCGTGAGGCGATGTCCCGCCGGGCAGAGCTCGGCGGAAAGCTGCCGCCATTCGGCCGAATCGCGAGCCAAATCCACGGGAGCGGGTCGATAGACGGTGCACGCGCTCAGCAGCAGCGCACACCATGGAAAAAAAGAAGAAATGTGCATAAAAAAACGTGTTGTTGGTCAGAGAAAAAGAAGGATCACAGGCAGCTCCGTCGGCGGAGCCGCCAATTCCCCTTCTCACAACAACAACGGCAGACACAAACAACAGCGCTCGTCCGGCGCGCGGCTCCGGGGGCTCTGCACCGACGGACGCAGCACCGACAGCGGGCGCGGCGCCGGCGCGCTCTGCTGCGGCGCCGATGCCGCGGGCAACAAGGCTGCCGGAGACTCAGGGCGCGCCTGCGCCTCTGCCACGCGGTAGTGCACGTGCGGGTGCCCCGCATGCGGACAGGCGGCGTGCTCACAGAGACGCTGCTCCCCCGTCGCCGGGCAGAACACACGCTCCGTCGACAGGGCACCGCAGCTCAATCCCGGCAGGAGAATGAGCGCAACGAGCAACATCAGCAAGCGCTGCCATGGCGAAGAGCCGGCCATCGCATGCACTCTAGGGGCTCCCCCCTCGTTAGTCAAGCCAAATCCGCCCCTTCCCCGCGCAAAAATGACAGCGCTGCGCCTTGACGCGGGAGGGGGCGGCATGCTACGCTCGCGCGCATGACCAACGAGGATCTTGTTGCCGACATTTTGCGGCTCAAACAGGAGCGCCATGCCGTCATTCTGGCTCACAGCTACCAGCGTGCCGAAATTCAGGACATTGCCGATTTTGTGGGCGACTCGCTCGCGCTGGCGCGCGCGGCGCAGCAGACGGAGTGCGATGTCATCGTCTTTTGCGGGGTGCACTTCATGGCCGAGACGGCCTGCATCCTCAACCCCACGCGGCGGGTGCTGCTGCCGGATCTGCAGGCCGCCTGCTCGCTGGAGGCCTCCTGCCCGGCGGAAGAGCTGGCAGCCTTTTTGGAGGCCAACCGCGAGAAGAACTATTATGTGGTCGCCTATGTCAACTGCTCCATCGGGGTCAAGGCACTGGCGGACGTCATCGTGACCAGCGGCAACTCGCAGCGCATCATCGAAACCGCCCCCGCCGACCGACCCATCCTCTTTGTGCCTGACCAAAATCTCGGCGCGTGGACGGCGCGCAAAACGGGGCGCGAGATGACGCTGTGGAACGGCGCCTGCCACGTGCACCAACGCTTCACGCGCGACCAAGTGCTGGCCGCCAAGCAGGCGCACCCCGAGGCCGAGGTGGTGTGCCACCCCGAATGCCAAGAGCTTATTCGCCTGCTGGCCGACCACATCTGCTCCACGGAAAAGATGATCGCCTACTGCCGCGAGAGCGCGGCGCGGCAGTTCATCATCGTCACCGAGACGGGCATCCTCCACCGCCTGCGCAAGCTGGTGCCGGACAAGGAGTTTTTCCCCGTGGAGGTCGGGGTCTGCGGTTGCGCCGAGTGCGAGTACATGAAGCTCAACACGCTGGAGAAGCTGCGCGACTGCCTGCGCGACCTCGCCCCCGAGGTGCGCGTGCCCGAGGAGCTGCGCCTGCGCGCCGTCAAACCGCTGGAGCGCATGCTCGAGCTCTCCAAATAAAAGGCGCCTCTCCCGCCGCCCTACCCCTCTCCCGCCGCTCCCGTGAACATTGCTCCGCACATCTTGGCGCACGGCAACTGGCTCTCGGTCGAGCAGTTCATGGAGATTGCGCTCTACGCGCCCGAGGGGGGCTACTACAGCACCCACATCCCCGGCATCGGCTACCGGGGGGATTTTTCGACCTCGGCCACGCTCAGCGACCTGCCGGCGCGGCGGCTCGTGGCCGAGTGGCGCGCCGCCTGCACCGCCTGCGGGCGCACCCTGCCCTTTGTGGAAATCGGGGGCGGCAACGGCGACATGGTGAGCGCCGTCGCGCGGGCGCTGGGCTTTTGGGGGCGGCTGCGAGCGAGCTACTACATAGTGGAGCGCTCGGCGGCGCTGCGCCGCCTGCAACACCTGGTGGGCGGCAACTTTGTACGCATCTACCCCACGATGGAGGAGGCGCTGCGCCACTGCGGCGGGCGGGCGTTCATCTTCTGCAACGAGCTGCCCGATGCCTTCCCGGCGCGGCAATTCGTGTTCCGCAGCGGGGCATGGCGCGAGCTGGGGCTCAGCGTGGAGGGCGGGCGCATCGTGTGGAGCACGCGCGACACTCCCCTGCCCGCGAGCTGCGTGTTTGCACGCTGGGCGCAGGAGGGGCAGGTGGTCGAGGTGGCCGAGAGCTACCACCGCTGGTGGGTGTCGTGGCAGCCGCTGTGGCTCGGCGGGCGCATGGTGACCATCGACTACGGCGATGTCAACGAGCGCCTGTACTACCGCCGCCCGGCGGGCTCGCTGCGCGGATACAAGGCACACCAGCTCCTGCAGGCGGAGGAGCTGCCCGCGCTGGCGGGGCACTGCGACATCACCACCGACATCAATTTCAGCGATTTGATGCAGCTGATTGACGGCTGCCCGGGCGACCGCCGCCAGTTCATGACGCAGCGCGATTTCCTGATCCCTCTGGCCGACCCCGCCAAGCCGGAGGAGGCACACCTCATCGCCGAGCCCGGGGCGGGTGACCATTTCAAGGTGCTGATTCACCACCGTTTTGAGCTGCCATGAGCGCGGGGGAGCAGCTGTGGATCAACGGGGAGCTCGTGGGGTCAGACAGCCTGAGTGACTGGCGGCGAGGGCGCAGCGGCATCGAGGCGGAGCTGGCGGATTTTCTCACGCGCTGGTTTGATGACACCCCCACGATGGAACTGCACACGAGCGGCTCGACAGGGACGCCCAAGTGCATCCGAGCGCCCAAGGAGGCCATGCGCCGCAGCGCCGAGCTCACGCTGGCAGCCTTCGGGCTGCGGCGCGAGGCGCGGGTGCTGCTGGCGCTGCCGCTGCGCTACATTGCGGGCCAGATGATGGTGGTGCGGGCGCTGGTGGGCGGGCTGCAGCTGTTGCTGCGCGAACCCTCCTCGCTGCTGCCGGCGGAGGAGGATGTCGCCTTTGCACCGCTGGTGCCGATGCAGTTTTACCGCACCCTGCAGGAGCCCGACGGGCTCGAGCGCCTGAACCGCGTGCACACCCTGCTGTTGGGCGGCGGTTTTGCGGAGCTGCCCGAGCAAGCCGCCGGACTGCGCTCGCGCCTGTTTGCGTCCTACGGCATGACGGAGACGCTGTCGCACATTGCCCTGCGCCGCCTGAACGGCCCGGAGGCCGATGCGTGGTACCACCCCCTGCCCGGGGTGCGGGTGGGACTGGATGCCCAAGGCTGTCTGACCGTGGCAGCGGCGCATCTGGGCGGCGGCGAGCTGGTGACGCACGATGTGGCCGAGCTGGCGCCGGACGGGCGCTTCCGCATTCTGGGGCGTCGCGACGCCGTCATCAACAGCGGCGGGGTCAAGATTCAAGCCGAGGAGGTGGAGCAAGCGCTGAGCGCGGCCACGGGGCTTGCCTGCATCGCCGTGCCCGCGCCGCACCCGCTGCTGGGGCAGTGCGTGGCGCTGCTGTGGGAGGGTTCCCCCGCCGATGAGGCGCGCCTGCGCGCGGCGGCGGCGCAGTTGCCGCGCTATCAGCGCCCGAGGCTCCTGCGCCGCACCGATGCCCTGCCCCGCACCGCCACGGGCAAACCCGCCCGCGCCGAAGCCGCCCGACTGCTGCTGAGCGGCGATGCTGATCCCCGGCATGGCTGATGCCGCCCAAATAAGAAGTCTGCGCCCCCTCAAAGAGGAAAGCGCAGGCTCTTGCTGACAACAGCCGGTTGTCAGATTCGAACTGACGACCATCCGATTACAAATCGGGAGCTCTACCACTGAGCTAAACCGGCGGAACGCGCGGCATTGTACACAAGAAATGCCCGTGTATCAAGCCTTTTTTGCACGAGACTCACTCCGCGCGCGGGGCGGGCGCAACCAGGCTGCGCAGCTGCTCCAAAATGCCCTCGCCCACATAGGTTTGGGGCCATTTGATGGCGGGCAGCTGCTTGGTGAGCTCGTAGCGGATGAGGTTGTCGCCCGTGGCGTCGTTGAGCTCGCGGCGCGCCTTGGCCATGGCCATCAACCCCAGCGCCTCCTGCTCGGAGCGGTAGCGCACGGCGTCCGCCTCGGCCTTGGCCTTGGCGAGCGCACCCTGAGCCAACTGCTCCTGCTTGCGCGCCTCGGCGCGGCCGATGGCCTCCTGCACTTCTTCCTCGGCCTTGGCCGTCTGCAACTCGATTTTCTTCTTTTCGAACTTCTGCGACTCGGCGACCTTGGCGGTGATCTGCGCGCTCACCTCTTTGGGCGGGGTGGTGCTCTGGATGGCGATACCCGTCAGCTTGAAGGGGGTTTTGTCGAAGTAGGCGTTCATGTTGTCCATGACCTGCTTCTTAATGTCGGGGAAATGGCTTTTCACTTCCAGCGCTTCGTAGCGGCTGACGGCATCGCGGATGTACATGCAGAACTGGGGGCGCACAAACTGGGAGTAGGCATCCTGCACCAGCTCGTCGGGGTCGACCTCGCGCTTGTCCCAGCCGCCGTACTGCTCGAAGAACTGGCGCACGGAGGCTTCGTCCCTGTCCACGCAGAAGGTGAGCGAGGCTTCGGTATCCACCAGCAGGTTGTCCCGCGCCTGAATGGCCTCGATGCGCTCAATCTTGGAATAGGGCGTCACGCTGACCAGCTGGACGCTCGTGCGCCACACCCATCCCGTGGACGAAGCGCCGATGCGGATACCCTTGAACTCGGCCTCGCCGAAAATCGGGCGCTGCTGCACATAGCCGGCGTAACCGGCGGGGATGAACTCGTTGCTCATGTTGGACATGAACCACACCCCCGCGCCCAGAACGGCAAAGCCGGCGGCCGCTAGGATGGTGGAGAGGGATGCGGGCGAAATCAGCTGCTTGGGAACGCTCATGCTGCTCAGTGTAGCAGCCGGCTCGTGCGTGTCAAGCGCAAAGGGCGTTGACTCGGCGGCTGCGGGAGCTCATAATGGTGCCATGAGCAGCCTGGTGACCGAATGCCTGAGGGATATGAACGACCCGCGCGTGCGCCGCGCGCTGGAAGTCTACCGCCGCAGTTTTCCCTACAGCGAGCAGCGGGAGCCCTCCGCGCAGGAACGCATGATGCGCGATGAGGCCTACCGCTTCGGGCTGCTGCGCGCGCCGGGGCGCGACGTGGGGGCGCTCCTGTGGTGGGAGCATGCGGATTTCCTCTATCTGGAGCATTTTTTCGTGTACCCCGAGGAGCGCAATCGCGGGTGGGGCGCTGCGGCGCTGCGCTGTCTGCAAGCGCTCGGCAAGCCCATCGTGCTGGAGATTGAGCCCCCGCAGGACGACATCTCACGGCGGCGGCGCGCTTTTTACGAGCGCTGCGGCTTTTGCACCACGGAGCATGCGCACCGGCAGCCGCCCTACCACGCCGGGCAGGCCGAGTTGCCGCTGGTGGTGATGAGTTACCCGCGCGCCATCGATGCGGCGGAATACGCCGCGTTCAATCGCTTCCTGCGCGGCTATGTGATGCGCGCCTCGCGCGACTGAGCCGCCGCGCGACATGCGCAAGCAGCTTCGGCAAGGCCTCAGCGGTAGCGGCGGCGGCGCTCAAAACGGCTGAAGGGGTGTTCCTCGCGCTCGCGACGCCCGGCGTAGCGCTCCTCGCGGTAGCCGCTGCGTTTTTCGCGCGGACGGCGGGGGCGGTAGTCCGTGCTCTCGTTCTCGCGGTAGCCGCGGCGGCGGTGCTCAGCGGGCAGCTCGGGGCTCTCGACGTAGCCGCGATCCTCGCGCAGGTTCACCTCGTAGCCGCAGATGCGGCAGGTGGCCAGACGCTCGCAGAGCATGGGAGCGACCTCCGGCGACACCTCGATGAGGCTGTGCTTGGCGAAGATGCGAATGTCGCCCACGCTGCCCTTGGGGGCGCCGCCCTCGTTGTAGAGCAGCCCGGCGATGTCCTTGGGGCGAATGTGCAGCAGCTTGCCGCCGTTGAGGAAGAGCTGCACGCCCTCCTGCAGGCGCGGCGCCTGCCCGCGCGGAGCATCCGCTGCTTTGGCGGGGGCAGCGGCGCGCCCGGGGCGATCCTCGGGGATGGGCTGCAGCTCGCGATGCCCCTTGTCCACCAGCAGGCAGAACATCGCGCAGAGCAGCTTCTCGGGCTCGACCTCCAAATCGCGCAACTCCTCCGGCAGCTCGTGCGCTGCGGCGGCCTTGTCCAAAATCTCGTCCACCAGGGTCTCGCGGCGTGCGGTCTCCACCTGCTCGGCCGTCATGACTTTCTCGCGCGTCAGGCGGGTGCCGACAAAGCGTTCGATGCGCGCCAACAGCGAGAAATCGCGGCGCCCGATGAACGTGACGGCGCGCCCCTTGCGCCCCGCACGTGCCGTGCGCCCGATGCGGTGCACATAGTCCTCGGGGTCGCGGGGCAGCTCGAAGTTCACCACGGTGTCTACATCGTCGATGTCGAGCCCGCGCGCGGCGATGTCGGTGGCGACAAGTACATGCAGGTTGCCGCGGCGGAAGGAGTCCATGACGCGCTCGCGCAGCGTCTGCGGCATGTCGCCGTGCAGGCGATCCACAGCGTAGCCGCGCGCCAGCATGCCGTCCACCACATCGTCCACCACGCGCTTGGTGTTGGCAAAGACCAGCCCGCGACGCATGCGCCCCATCTCGATGAGGCGGCTGAGCACCTCGATACGCGAGGAGAAAATCACATCGTACACCACTTGCTCGCAGGTGGGCACGGTCATCACGGGGCGCTCAATCTCGATGGTCTGCGGCTCCGTAGCCAGCTCCTCAATCAGCGCGTGAATCGGCGCGCTCATCGTGGCGGAGAAGAAGAGGGTGCGGCGCGAGGCAGGCAGCTGCGCCACCACGCGCTCGATGTCCTCCTGGAAGCCCATGTCGAGCATCTCGTCGGCTTCGTCGAGAATCAGCGTGTTCACCTGCTCCGTGTGCAGCTCCCCCTGCTCCATGAGGTCGATGACGCGCCCCGGCGTGCCGATGACGAACTGCACCCCGCGGTGCAGCGCCGCCAGCTGCGGCCCGAAAGAAGCGCCGCCGTAGATCGCCACCGCCGACACGCCCTCCATGAAAAGCGCCAGCTTCTCCACCTCGCGGCAAATCTGCACCGCCAGCTCGCGCGTGGGCACCAGGCAAAGCACCTGCACCGCCGCCAGCTCGGGGTCTATCCCCTCCAGCGCGGGGATGGAGAAGGCCAGCGTCTTGCCCGAGCCGGTGTGGGAAAGCCCCACGACATCACGCCCTGCCAGCGCCGGGGGAATGGCCTGCTCCTGAATGGGCGAGGGGGATTCAAAGCCGAGCACATCGATGGCTTCCAAAATTTCCGGGCAAATGCCGAGCTCAGAAAAGGTCATGACGGGAGGCAGATTGCCCGAAAGCGGCGCGTATGTAAAGCGCAAAGGCTGACAGCCCGCGCTTTTCACGGTTCCGCGCCGTCCGCAGCGCCCTCGGGGGCGGAAACGGGCGGTTCAGCAGGCTCCGCAGCAGGCTCCTCGGCGGGGCAATGCGCCAAATAATACTGCGCGGCGTCGTTGCCCTGCGCGGCGGCGCGGCGCCACCAGGCGCGCGCCTCCTGCCGATTCTCCGCGATGCCCGCACCACGGTAGAGCAGCAGCCCGTAGCGCATTTGCGCCACGGCATCGCCCGCGCGCGCCTGCGCCAGCAGCTCGGCGTTCATCGCCGCCAGCCGCTCGCGCACCTGCTCGGCGGTGGGGGTGGGTCCCTTGGGCACAAAGGCTGTGCGCGGCGGGCGCGCCGCCGCCCCCAGCGAGCGGATGAGCACCGGGAGCACCAAAAAGGCGCCCATGGCGTACACCGCCACCATCACCCAGCCGGCGGGCGAGCGCTGCGTGCGCAGCAAAAAGGGGCGGATGCGCCGCCGCGCCGCCGCGCCCTCGCCGCCCGCATGCCCACGGCGCGCGGCACCCCGACGGCTCGACACGCGCACGCGGTGCGGCATACTCTCCAGCTCCGGCGCGCAGGACAGGCGGCGGTGGCGCTCCAGCCAGCCGTCGTAGTGGTAGCGCTGCTCCTCATCGCTGAGCACACGATAGGCCTCCGCCACCAGTTTGAAGCGCTCCTCGGCGGCGGCATTGCCCGGGTTCAGGTCGGGGTGGAAGCGCCGTGCCTGGCGGTGGTACGCCGCCTTGAGCTCCGCCGGCGAGACCGTGGGAGCGACATCCAGCAACTCGTAGTAGTCAGCGCGCATGGTTCCCGCAAAGATCCTTCAGCTGATGCCGGGGCTGCCAGCCGAGCGCGCGCAGGGCTGCCGTGTCGGGCAGCGCCGAGCTGCGCCCGCGATGCCCGGCCGAGCTCTCCCGCGCCGCCGCCGGAATACCCGTGAGCGCCTCCAGCATGGCGTAGGCCTCGGCATGCGTCAGCGATTCGCCGCAGACATCGTAGCAGCCGCTCGGCGCCTCCGCCAGCAGCAGCAGCGCCCGCGCCGCATCGTCCGCATGCACATAGTTCAGGCGCCGCTGCGGAGGACCGGGCAGGCGCGGCTCCCCCGCGCAATGACGGCGCAGGAGTTCGCAGCGCCCCTCGACCCAAAGCGCCGCCAGACGCGCCACCACCCCGCCGCGCGCCAGCACGCCCTGCTCCGCCTCGCGCAGGACCTCAGCGCGCGCACCCGCCGCCGAGCCCGCCGACAGCGCGGAACACCAAATCACCCGCGCCGAGCCCGGCAGCGCGCGCAGCACCCCGAGGTAGGCGCGGCGGTAGGCGGCGGCATCGCCCCCGCGCGTGGATTGGCAGCAGAAAATCCGCTCGGGCAGCGGATGCCCCTCCCAGACAGCGGGGTCGGCGGCATCCTCCCCACGGCGCAACTCCACGCCGCGCGCGCCCGGCAGCAGCGCCAGCAGGCGCGAGCCCAGAAGGCCCACCCCCACCACCGCGCAACACCGGGGTTCCGCACTCATGAGCGCTGCGTCCAAATCAGCTCCGCCAGGGCCAAATCCCCCGGCAACGTGATCTTCAGATTCACCCCGCCCGTCACCAGCTGTGTGGCGTGCCCCAGCGTCTCCAGCGCCGACACCTCATCCGTCACGCAGAGCCCGAGTGCGCGCACGCGCTCATAGGCCGCGCGCAGCAGCTCCGCGCGGAACACCTGCGGCGTTTCCATGCCCCACAAGTGCTCGCGGCTCACGGGCTCGGCCAGCGTCTTCCCCTGCGCATCCGCGCGCTTGAGCGTGTCCACCACGGGGTGCGCGCAGGCCGCCGCGCCGCAGCGCCGCGCCGCCGCCACACAGGCGAGAATCCCCTCCGGCGTCACCAGCGGGCGCGCGCCATCGTGCACCGCCACCAGCTCCGTCCCCTCGGGCAGCGCCGCCAGCCCCGCCGCCACGGAATCGCAGCGCTCCGCGCCGCCGTCGACGCGGCTCACGGGAATGGGGAACGACGCCCCCGCCAGCCCCGTCTGTACCCAGCGGGACTCCGGGCACACCACGACGATGGCGGCCGCCCCCGCGCGCACAAAGGCATCGACACTGCGGCGCAACACCGGCAGCCCCGCCAGCGGCGCCGCCAACTTGTCAAACCCGGCGCGGCGGGAGCTGCCCGCCGCCACAATCACCGCCGCCCACATAAGCCTCAGCTCAGGCGCTTGCTCACCAAGGCGGAGAGGAGCTTACCCGGCGCGCGCCCCTCGGTGCGGCTCTGCATCTCCTTCATCACGCGCCCCATGTCCTTCTTCGTGCTCGCGCCCAGCTCCGCGAGCACGGCGTCGAGAATCGGCGCAATCTCGGCCTCCGTCAGTTCCTTGGGCAGGAAGGCCGCCAAGATCTCCATCTCGGCGCGCTCCTTCGCCACGGATTCGGGGCGCTCGGCCTTTTCGTAGAGCGCGATGGCGTCCTCGTGCTGCTTGATGAGCTTGCGCACCACGTTCTGCGCCTCGTTGGGCGGCAGCTCATCGTGCACATTGCCCCTGGCCACCTGCGCGTTCATCAGCGCCGCCTTCAGCCCGCGCAGCGCGCCCAGCGCCACCGTGTCCTTGGCGCGCATGGCGCTCTTCATCCCCTCGGTAATCTCTTGGTAAATCGTTGCCATATCCCCCATTAAAACACGAAGCGAGCGAGCGACAAGCCGGAAATACGTCACCCGTCCGCTTTCGCGCGCACACGCGCCGCGAGCTTGACATCGCGGCGGGCGCGGGGTAGGCTCTCAGGCAGAATCTATGATGCACGCATTTGCCCGAAAAGCCTTGGAAACGGGCGGGCTGAGCCGCGAGGATGCACGCGCCCTGCTCGACCTGCCCGAAAGCGAACTGTTTGCCTCCGCCACCGCCCTGCGCGAGCACTACTTCGGCAACAGGGTCGAAGCCTGTTTCATCATCAACGCCAAGAGCGGCGACTGCAACATGAACTGCCGCTTCTGCTCCCAGAGCCGCTTCAACAGCACCGAAATCGAGCACTACCCCTTCAAGAGCAGCGAGGAGCTCGAGCGCATCGTCGCGGGCTGGGAGCCCTACCCTGTCGGGCGCTGCGGCATCGTCACCAGCGGCGGTGCGCTGACCGATGAGGACGTGGAAAAACTCGCCCGCTTCATCGAAAGCCGCCGCGAGGCCGGCAAAAAAGCCCCCCGCATCTGCGGCAGTCTCGGGCGGCTCAAGCACCGGGCCATCGAGCGGCTCAAGCAAGCCGGGCTCACCCGCCTGCACCATAACCTGGAGACCAGCGAGCAGTTTTACCCCAACATCTGCACCACCCAGCGGTGGCGCGACCGCCTCGACACCATCCGCCAGGCGCGCGAGCACGGGCTCGATGTCTGCGTGGGCGGGCTCTTCGGGCTGGGGGAAAGCACGGAGGACCGCATCGACTTTGCCCTGCAACTCAAGGAGGAGGGCATCCGCAACATCCCGATGAACTTCCTCTACCCCCACCCCGGCACCCCCATGGCGCAGCAGCCCGTGCTCGCGCCCGAGGAGGCGCTGCGCATCATCGCCCTCTTCCGCCACCTCATCCCCGACGCCACCCTGCGCATCTGCGGCGGGCGCGTCAGCGTCCTGCGCGAGCGACAGTACGACATGTTCGCCGCCGGAGCCAACGCCTTCATGACCGGCAACTACCTCACCATCGCCGGGGCGGGGGTGGAGACCGACCTCGCCAAGCTCCGCGAACTCGGGCTGGAAATTGTTGACTGAGCCCCCTCCCGCCATGCGCGCCCCCCGCCCCACCCTTGCCCTGCTCCTGCTGCTCGGTCTGCTGTCGCCGCTGCCGGCGCAGGATACCCCCGCCCCGCCCCCCGCGCCCGAGCAAGCCGAGGCTCCGCTCGCGCAGGACCCCGAGCTGCTCTGCGGTCGCCTGCCCAACGGGCTGAGCTACATCATCCGCCACACCGACGAACCCGCCGGGCGCGGCAGCCTGCGGCTCTTCGTCAACACCGGCTCGCTCAACGAGGACGAGAGCAATCAGGGCATCTCGCACTTCCTTGAGCACATGGTCTTTAACGGCAGCCGCCACTTCAAACGCGGCGAGCTCATCCCCGCCATGCAGCGGCTGGGGCTGGGCTTCGGCGGCGATGCCAACGCCTACACCAGCCTGCTGCGCACAGTCTACCAGCTCGACCTGCCCAAGCTCGACGAGCCCACCCTCGACTTCGCCTTTACCATCCTGCGGGACTTTGCGGACGGCGCCACGCTGGAGGACGAAGCGATTGACCACGAGCGCGGCATCGTCATCAGCGAGCTGAAGGTGCGCGACTCGGCCTCCTACCGCGCGGGCATCGCCGCTCTGCGCCAGCTCTGCGCGGGCACCCGCGTGCCCGACTACCTGCCCATCGGCAAGGAGGACATCATCCGCAACGCCCCCTACGAGGTCGTGCGCCGCTACTACCGCGACAACTACCTGCCGCAGCGCATGACCGTCATCGTCACGGGCGATTTCGAGCCCGCCGCCATGGAGGAGCGCGTGCGGCGGCACTTTGCGGACATGGAGGATCGCGGCAACCCGCCGCGCCCCGACATCGGCACGCCGAGCCAGCTCGGCAGCACCGTGCTCATCACCCCCAACAACGAGCAGGCCGACCTGCGCCTGAATCTCAGCATCGTCGACCCCTGGACGGCGGAGGAGGACAGCTTGGAGCAGCGCGTGCGCGACCTGCCCCTGCAGCTGGCCTGCGCCATGCTCAACCGCCGCCTGCAACGCATGAGCAAGCAGGCCGACTGCCCCTTCAACAGCGCGGCGGTGGGGCGCGAGGATGTGTTTGAGTGTGCCCGCGTGTTTGAGCTGAGCATCACCGCCAAGCCTGAGCGCTGGCAGGAGGCTCTCGCCGCCGCGGAGCAGGAGCTGCGCCGCGCCGCCCGCTACGGCTTCAGCGCCACCGAGCTGCGCGAGCTTGCCGACAGTCTGCTGTCCGCCTCGAAGCAGTCGGAGGACACGTGGGACGGCGTGAGCAGCGACGAGATGGCCGACCTGCTCGTCGATGCCCTGGCCGACCACATGATTCCCACCGCCCCCGCGGAGGATGGGCGGGCACTGCGCGCGGGGCTGGCCGTCGTCATGCAGATGCCCGACATCTGCCGCCGCGCACTGGAGGAATATGTGGCGCAGAGCGAGCGCTTTAAGCTCACCATGAGCGGTGCCGTCCCCGAGGGGACGGACGAAGGAGCGTTCCGCCGGGCGCTCGCCGCCGCACAGGCAGTCGAGGTGCAGCCCGCCGAGGAGGACGAGCTCAAACCCTTTGCCTATGAGACGATTGGAGAGCCGGGGCAGGTCGTTGCCCGCGAGGAGCTGCCCGAGCTGGGGGTCACCACCCTGCGGCTCTCCAACGGTGTGCGCGTCAACCTCAAGCCCACGGACTTTTCGCGGGGATCCGTCGCGGTGCGCGCGGCGGTGGACGGCGGAAAGCTGCGGCTCCTCACCCCGGGGCTCGCGACCATGGCGCAGGCCGTCATGGCGCAGGGCGGGCTGGAGGCGCACAGCACGGAGGATCTGCGGCGCCTGCTGGCGGGGCATCGGGTGCAGCTCAATGTCTCGCTGGCGGCCGAGCGTTTTCTCTTTGACGGCACAGCGAGCTGCGATGACCTGGAATTGCAGTGCAAGCTGCTGGCCGCCGCCATCGCGCACCCGGGCTTCCGCCCCGAGGGCGAGCAGAGCCTGCGCCGCAAGCTCGACGCGACCTACACCAAGCTGCGCACCACCCCGCAGGGCGTGCAGAGCCTGCAGGGCAACCGCGTGCTCTTCGGGCGCGACCCGCGCCTGACCATGCCCGACCAAGAGGAGGTGGAGGCGCGCAGCACCGCCGAGGTGCGCGCGGCCGTGGAGCCATGGCTGCGCGACGGCGCCGTGGAGGTCACGCTGGTGGGCGATTTCCGCACGGAGGAGGTGCTGCCCATTCTGGAGCGCAGCTTCGGCGCGCTGCCGCCGCGCCGCGCCGAGTTCACCCCGCTGACGGAGCAGGAGCGGCGCGTGGATTTCGCCCCTGCGGCGCAGCGGGTGTTCCTCCGCTACCCCACGGAGCTGGATAAGACCATCGTGAGCCAGGTGCGCACGGCGGGCAACGGCCGCGACCACCGCCGCAATCGACGGCTCGCCGTGCTCGCCTCCATCGTGCGCGAAAAGTTGTTCGACGGGCTGCGCGCCGAGCTGGGCGAGAGCTACTCCCCCACGGCCCGGCTGAGCACCAACAGCGAACTGGACAACGCCGCCCTCATCACCACCTCCAGCGCGGGTGTGCGCGGCAACCGCATCCGCGTCAACAGCGCCATGGATGCCATCTTGGCCGACATCGGGCGCGGGCAACTCACGCAGGATGATGTGGACTGCGCCCTGCGCCCCTTTGTGGCCTCGATGGATAAGACCGAGCGCGACACGGGCTTCTGGCTCGCCGGACTGACCGACCTGCAGAGCGAGCCCGAGCGCCGCGCCCTGCTGGCCGACCGCTGCAGCGATGCCCGCAGCATCACGCTGGCGGAAATCAACGAGCTGGCGCGCGAGATTTTCGGCCGGGAGAACGCTGTCTACCTCTTCACCGTGCCCGAGGGCACGAGCGAGACGGAGGAGGACACCGCGCCGACCGTCGAGCCGCAGCCGACTGACGAACCGCAGCCGACCGCCGCCGAGCCGCAGCAGCCCTACGCCGTCCTCATCAGCGAGGCCTGCGCCGCCGATGCCACGTGGATGGCGGTGGCGCAAAGCCTGCTGCACAAGCACCCGCAGGCGCAGCTCTGCCCCCTGAGCGAGCTGAGCGAGGAGGCGTTCACGGCGGCGCTGCGGCGCTGCGGCGCGCGTCTGGCAGCCTTGGTGGCACAGCCGCAGGAGCTGCGGCGCGAGGTCGTCACCGCGCTCAACCGCGCCGCTCGCGCGGTGGACGATGACCCCTGGGGCGACTGCCTGACGGGCATCATCACCGGGGCGGATGCGGCGGCGGCGCAGCGACTGGCCTCCGATGCCGCCCCCTTGCACATCCGGCGCCTGCTGGCGACCACGAATGCGGATGCCGCGCGCTTTGAGCACAGCTGCTGCATCACCGACTGGGAGGGCAGCCCCGTGCTGGAACAAAGCGGCCGGCAGGAACCCGTCAGCACCCCCTGCCCGGAGGATGCCCTGCGCGTCTTTACCGAACAGATGGAGCAGCAGCACCCCCAGCTGCTCATCACCTCCTCGCACGCCACGCAGTTCAACCTCGAAATGCCCTTCGGCAAGGGGTTGCTCTTCTCCGCGGGCGGACAGCTGCATGCGCTGCCAAGCGCGGATATGGACGCATTCAGCGAGACGGCGCTCCCCAAGGCTCTCGACGGCGACACCACGGCGCTGCGGGCGCTGGCGGCGCAGCACCCCGCGCTGACGCCGAACGATGAGCCGCGCGTGTGGCTGGCGGCGGGCAACTGCCTGCTGGGCGATGCCGCCGGGAGCGCGGAGAGCATGGCGGTGACGGCGCTGAGCAGCTACGGATGCCGCCAGCTCGCGGGCTACACCGTGCCCTCCTGGTACGGGCGCAGCGGCTGGGGCTCACTGGGAATGTTCTTCGGCAACACCGAGGGCACCGACCTGGCCGAGGCGGTGTTCCTCAACAACCAGTTCCTGCTCTACGACACGCAGCAAATTGATCCCAAGCTGCTGGACATCTCCTTTGACGGCCCGGTCATCAACCTGCGCGAGATGTTGCAGGGCTTCGCCAAGCTGGGTGTGCCGCTGACGCAGGAGAACGTCAAGGATGCCGTGGGGCTGGTGCATGATCGCGATGTGCTGGTGCTCTACGGCGACCCTGCCTACCGCGCCGAGCTCGACAACAGCCACGCGCGAGCGCCGTTCCGCCTCGAATGGCAGGGGTCGCGCCGCTTCACCCTCACCGCCAACGCCGATGTGCAGGGCGAGCGCTGCGCCGTGCTCTTCCCTGCCTCGCTGCCGCGCGAAGCTGCCCGCGGCTGCGACGCGCCCGATGCCGTGTTCACCAACGACTTCATCCTCTTCCCCGCGCTGAAGCTGCGCAAGGGCGAGAGCCGCAGCGTCACCATCCTCGGGAACTGAGCCCGCCGCCTCGCGCGGCGCCTCATCGCGGAGCGCTTGCCACCGCCCGACAGCCGCCCGGCGACACAAAACGGCACCGCCCCGCGCGGAGGGGCAGTGCCGTGAGGAAAAACTCAGCGTCGCTTTGCGGACGTGGCCTAAGCGCGCAGCTTAGGACTTGTAACGCAAACGCTTCTTGTGGCGGTTCTGGCGCATGCGCTTGCTGCGCTTGTGCTTGTTGATCTTGGCCTTACGTCTTTTCTTAAGCGATCCCATAATCGGTGATGATGTCGTTTGTTGTTCCTCCACCCAAGGAGGGAGACGGTGTGCCGGGAAGGCACCTGTTCGGCGCTTGCGCGCCGCAGGTGCGTATTTAATCCTTTTCGCCCCCCAAAGTCAAGCCGAAACGCTGTTTAGCATGTCATGAGCAGCGATTTTCTGCGCCGCCGAGGCGCTCAGCGCGGGCTGAACCCGCTCCGCCCACCAGGCATGCAGCAAGTCCAGAACCCCGCCGCCGGTCGAGACATGCCCGCCGTGCGCGCGCAGCCATGCCCGCACCTCGGGGTGCGCATCGGCCGGGCAGGCGCAGTAGGCCTCGGGGAAATGGCGGAACGCATCCAAATCGTTGTGCCCGTCGCCCGCAATCAGCAGATGCGCGGCCGGCACCGCCCACGCGCGCGCCACGAGCGCCAGCGCCGTGCCCTTGTGGAAGCGCGCATCGGACAGGCGCATGTAGCGCCCCGCACGCTGGGTGGCCACCCCGGGCCAGGTCGCCGTCAGCGGCTGCAGCAACTCGGCGATGCGAGCCAACGTCGCGGCATCCTCGGCCTCGATGGAGAGCGGATCGCGAGCGGCAAACTCCCAGTGCAGCTCGGGGTGCTGCGCCGCCAGCGAGCTCATGGCGCGCTGCAGGAGCGGCGCCAGTCGGGTGCGTAGGCACAGGTTAGCCTCGCGCGCCTCGGCATTGGGCGCGACTAGGGGGCGCAGGCAGCCCTCCGCGTCGCTCACATAGGCGTAGCGCTCGGTCGTGCAGAGAAAATCCGGCAAACAGGGAGCAGCCGGCAGCAGATCGCCGCAAAGGTAGGGCAGGCTGCGCCCGGTGTTGATGCCCCAGCGCACGCCGTAGGGGCGCCACGCGCGCATCAGCTCCCAGAAAGACGGGTCGATGGGGGGCTCCGCCTCCCGCCGCAGGGTGCCGTCGTAGTCCAGCGCAATGAGCCAACGGCAGGGTACGCCGCCACCCGCAGCACGCCCCGGCGGCACCGTACCCTCCTCTACCCGAACGCTCATTTCTTCTTCGGCGCGGGGGCTTTCGTTGCCGGTTGCTTGCCGCGAAGCGTGCTGCGCTTGCTGCTGTCTGCCGGCTTGGCCGCAGCTTTGGCGGCGGGCTTAGCAGCCGCTTTCGGCGCGGCGGCAGGAGCTGCCACGCTGCGCGGCATCTGCTTCTTCTCAATCTCCTTGAGGGCGAAGGCCTGCTTCTGCGGCGCGCGCACCCCCGCGGCCAGCTGCTCCGACACCTTCTTTTTGGTGTCGACCTTGTAGCTGCTGTCGACCGCATCGGCGGGCATTTGCTCGCCCCCGCGGCGCATGTGAATCTCCACGCGGCGGTTGAGCGCCTGCTGCTCCTTGGGCAGCGTGTTCTCGGCCAGCGGCTGGCTGTTGCCGCAGGAGCGGATGTAGACGTACTGCACGGGGATGTTGTTCTCCGTCAGCCACGCGCGCACGGCCGCCGCGCGCTGCAAGCCCAGCAGGGCGTTGTACTCCGGCGAGCCCAGGCTGTCGGTGTGCCCCTCGATGAGGAAGTAGGTCTCGGGGTTCTTGCGGATGAGCGCCGCGAGTTGCAGCATGGTGATGCGCGCCGAATTGCGCAGCTGGCACTCGTCGAACCCGAACAGCAGGTCGGCCCCCAAGCGCGCCACGCCCGAGCCCGACCCCAGATTGTCCTCACCCATGAGTTGCGCAAGGCTGCGCGTGTCGGCAGGCATCTCGCGCCCCTGCTCGGCGGCGTTGCGGCGCAGCTCCTGCTCCACCGTGTCGGTCGCCTCCGCCAGCTCATCGGGCGGCGCCTCGCCCTGCACAATGACATCGTTGGTGTTGATCGGCGCCGGCTCGGCCACCGCCATCTCCTGCACATCGAGCGGGTCGGCGTGGAACACATCCGCGTCGAGCTGCGCGGGCTTCATCTCGCTCGCCTCGACGCTCTCGCTCTGCTCATACACGGGGCGGGGCGCGGGCAGCTCCGTCTTGCCGGGCGCCATGTCCATCTCCGGCACATCGACATCGAGCAGATCAATCTCCAGCGGCTCGTGCACAATCTCCTGCGGCTCCGGCGGGGTCTCGGGCGGTTCGGGCTCGGCCTGCTCGACCTCCACCTCGCGGGGCTTGATGAACACGCGCTTTTCCTCGTTGAGCACGCGCTCCGGGTTGAGCAGCTTGTCGAGCTCCAAATGGAACAGCGAGGGCGCCCAGAGATACAGCAGCAGGTGCACCACGGCGGCAATCACCCCGGCGGCAACGGCCACGGGCGTCATGTCGCGCTGGCGGGTCAGCTCGTAGCCGTGGCGGCGGCGGTTGCTCACCTTGGGCAATGCCACCCGCTCGGGGAGCGGTTTCCGCGTGAGATGCAGCGCAGCGAGCGTGATGCGCGCTGCTCCTCGCGGGGAATGCTGGTCTCGGGAATGATGCACGGCGGTCAGAGATGAAGATGGGCTCCTAATTTCGGGCGGTCAGGGTCCTCCACACGGGGCGCCAGCACGGCATCGACCACGCAGCGATCGAGCCAGTGCACCACGTCGGCCAGCGCGGCGTCCTCGTCGCGGCAGAGTCGCAGCTCCACAGGCACGCGGTGCACCCTGCCCGCAGAGTCTCCGCGCCCGGACTCACGCCCCAAGCGACGATACACGATGCGCGTCTCCGCCCCCGGCGGGTCGGACTCATCGCGCAGCGTCCACACCTCGTGGTGCTCGGTGCGCAGCTGAGCGTCGATGTTCAGCGCGTCCGCCAGCGTGCTCACGAGGGAGTGCTGCGCCAGCTGCAACACCAGCACCGGCACACCGCGGCGAATGTCCGCCGCGCACTCCACCGGCGCCACATCAAAACATTCCATCCCCACCGTGCGCTTGATGCGCATGTCCATCAGCATCAGCGTCACGGGCGCCAACAGCGAATCGGGCAGCGTGCGCAGCACCGACTGCTGCAGCGAGGCGTAGGCATCGATGGACACCAACCCGCGCAGCCGGGGTTCGCGCGATGCCGCGCGCAGCAGCAGCCCGGCGCCGTAGCCCTGCCCGACCGCGACCACCACGGGCTCCTCCTTCTCCGAGAGCTCGCTCAGGCTGTCAATCAGCAGGGGCACATCGCGGTATTCCCGCAGACCGTGCGTGCAGTAGGGGCGGCGCGCATCCGACCCCCGAGGCTCCCAGAGCACGCAGGTGAGCCCCGCCGCCGTCAGCGACTCCGCCAAGGGCAGCGCCGAGCGGATGCCGTGGTCCCAATCCACGCAGACCAACACATAGTCCAACGCGTGCAGGCGCTCGGCGGGCGCTGCCGCCAGATTGCCCAAAATCGAGAGCTGGCGCGAGGATTCCTCGCCCTCGCGACGGGCGATGACCGCCTGCACCGGGGCATCGTCCCAGCCCGTGAAGGTAAAGGGCTCCAGCCGCAGCCCCGCCGCCTTCTTGGGCAGAACGGAGGAACCGCGGTACGACGCGTTGGTCGGCACGAGAATCGGCTGCGTCAGGTCGTCCACCTCATTCCACAGCGCAATCCCGGCGCCCGCCGCCGCCAGCGGCAGAGCCAGGAAGAACAGCTTGCGTATCAGGTGGGATTTCATGAGCGCACGCCGATTGTAACAGAGGCTCCCGCCGCGGGCAACGGCAAACTGAGACAGCTCCCCCCATCGGGATCTCAATGCGTCAGTCCGTCCTGCTTGGCCTGGTTCCAGTAGGCGTACTCGGAGCGGTTGAAGTCCACATACTCCGGCGAAAGGTCGGTCGTGTAGATGACATACCCCTCGCTGCCGAGATTGAGGTTGATGGCGATTTCAAACTCCGACGCCTGCACGCGCTCGCGCAGGTCATCGCTCTTGGTGGTGGTCTGCATGCCGCCGCGGCAGGCGGGCAAGCCCGCGATGTCGATGTCGACCTTCTCCTCGCGCACGCGGGTGCCGGCGTAGCCGACCGCGTGGATGATGCGCCCCCAGTTCGGGTCGCCGCCGTTCCACGAGCTCTTGACGAGGTTCGACTTGGCCACGCCCTCGGCCACGCGCTTGGCCTCGGCGGCGGTCGGCGCACCGCTCACGCGCACGGTGACGAACTTGGTCACGCGCTCGCCGTCGCGCACGATGTGCTTGGCCTGCTCCAGCATGACGTGGTGCAGCGCGGCGGTAAACGCCGTCCACTCGGGCGTGCCCGGAGTCACGGTGACACCCGACGCGCCGTTGGCCATGACGAGGCAGGTGTCGTTGGTGCTCATGTCGCCGTCGATGGTGATGCGGTTGAAGCTGTGCTCCACGCCCTCGCGCACGGTGCGCTCCAAATCGGGACGCGCCACGGCCGCATCGGTGCAGATGAGGCAAATCATCGTGGCCATGCAGGGTGAAATCATCCCCGCGCCCTTGCAGCAGGATCCGATGCGCACCGTCTTGCCGCCGAGCTCCAGCTCCACCGCCACTTCTTTCTCGCGCGTGTCGCTGGTGATGATGGCGGAGGCCACATCGTGCCCCTTGGCGGCGGAAAGATGGCGGCAGAGCTCGGGCAGGCGGGGCTCGATGCGCATCATGGGCATGGGCAGCCCGATGACTCCCGTGGAGCAGACAGCGACCTCCCCCGCGCGCAGCCCCAGTTCCTTGGCGACGATGGCGCATTCCTTGCGCGCCACCGCCACCCCGGCCGCGCCCGTGCAGGCGTTGGCGTTGCCGCTGTTGGCCACGATGGCGCGCACATTCCCGCGGCGCAGGTGGCTTTGGCTCACGCGCACACAGGCGGCGCGCACGCGGTTGGTCGTGAAGGTTCCGGCCGAGGTCGTCGGCAGCTCGGAGTACACCAAGGCAAGGTCCAGACGCGTGGCCTCCGGCTTCTTGATGCCGCAGCTGAGGGCATTGGCGACAAAACCGCGGGCAACCGTCACCCCACCGTCAATCGGGCGAAAGAGAGAAGTAGGCATAGCAGGAAAAATTCAGTCAGGTGATTGATAGCACAGACACCGCAGCGCTTCAAGCCCAAAGCGCGGCGCAGCAGCAACAAAACGGGCTCCGCCCAAGCCGCGCCCGCCGTTCCCGCGCACAACCACATCCCCGGCGGAGATGCGGCGAGAGGCAGAAACAGGGTATCGCCTACCGTCACCCAATCAACACCTTTTTTCCCTTCCGCAGAGCGAGCACCCACGCAATCGCATAGGCTATCACCGTGGAGAGGGCAAAAGTCACGGTGAATTTCAACGAGGAATGCAGCCCTCTATAATGCAGGTTGCTCATCAGCAAGGAATGGAGCGGCATGTGAAACAGCCAGATGTACAGCGACAGCTTTCCCAAAAAAACGCCCCCTATTCTCGCCGGGCGGAAACGATAGAGCAGCAGAGATACAACGATGACGAGGCAAAAAGCCCTCCCGACATTGACGGCACGAATACCATCAATGTCGTACCATGAAAACGGGAAATAGACAATCGCGCACAGAGCTACCAACAGATAAGCTATTTTTTCGTATTTTTGATCCCTCAAGACAGAACAATAGACAAACCCGAAAATATAGTAGGGTGTGAACATCAGTGTCCGCAGCAATGGCACGCAGCCCCAAACTTGGGTCAACACACCGGGGAAGCCCAAATGAGATGCCACGACGGGAATCAGCATGCAGCCAATGGCGATCCCACACTGAACCGGCACGACAAAGCGCTCCGAAATTCGGTGTTGACACAGCCACATCACGGGGAAAGCCACAAACACTAAAAACGTGTAACAAAAAGCATACCACCAACTATCAGCGAGGGCATTGGGAAACAGCGGAATCAAGGTCTCCAGAAAAACCCGGCATGACACATGAAGCAACGGAGCACACACAAGCAAGCACAAAAGATAGCGCCGGTAAAAACGTTGATACTGTTTGGCGACTTCCTTCATCGAATCCCGAAAACACCTATCCTCCGATTTCAAAGCCTGAGCATACCCCGTCACCAACGCAAATATCGCCACACAGCTCGCGCCCCTGATAGGCAAATACGTCCCAGCCAAATGATAATACACCATCAGCAACACTGCCATTCCTTTCAGGAACTGGGATAACTGAAGCGAAATACGGAGATCCACCATAGCGCGGAAGAGCATACAGCATTGGCGATGCTGTACGCTCCCGCATGCTGGTAGAGAGGGACTTGTTAATCTTTTTGCCGGCACATAGGACCTACAGCCGATGAACCATTACTCATTGTCTATTGAATATCAAAGAAGAGATTTTTTGGGTCAAAAAGGCTTGCATACAGCATCGCCAATGCTGTACATTCCCCGAGGACGCCGATGGCACCCGGCACCGCACCCGCGACGCCCTGCTTTTTCATGGACAAGGGCTCGACGGCATGCTATAGATAGGCTTATGAACGGGTGGCTCATCATCCCCATGCTGATCTGGGTCGCGGCGGCGGAGGCGGGGGCGCAGCAGCGCCACACGCTCACGCGCTGGGATGTGGAGGGCATGTATGCCCAGGCCAAGGCCACCCTCGAAGACGCCTCCCAACTCAACATGGAGGGGGTTCCCATCATGCTGGAGGCCTGTGTACGCAACGGCTATGCCCCCGCTGCCCGACTGCTACTCGCCGTGTACGAGGGGCGCTACAAGGGCTTGCCGGCCAAGCCGAGCGAGGCTTGCGCGCTGGCGCGCACGCTGGCGGAAAGCAAGGTTGCGGCGCCGCAGGACGCATTGTGGAATGCGCTGTGCGCGGAGGCAATGCTGCTTTTAGCGCGCTACACGGAGCGGGGTTACGGCTGCGCGACCGATGCCGCCGAGGCCTACACATGGTACAGCCGTGCGGCTGATGCGGGGCTGCCGGAGGCGCGCGCCGAGCAGGCGCGGCTGCTGATGCTGGGGCGCGGGGTGAAGCGCGATGAGCGCGCCGCCTGGCAGCACCTGCACCAGCTGGCACAGACGCATCCGCAAACCCCGCACATCTTCTTCTACATGTCCTCCATCTGCTACAGCCACAACGCCCGCGCCAAGGCAGCCAAGCTGCTCTACATGGGGGCGCTGCAGCACGATGCCGACTGCCTCAACAATTTGGGCTCCCTCTACGAGCGCGGCATGGTGGTGGCGGAGGATACGGCCGTGGCGCTCTCACTCTACCGCAAGGCGGCCGCCCTGGGCAACAAGCAGGCCTCCGCCAACATGCAGCGCCTGGCTTACAAGGAGGGCATGGCGGCCACGGCGCCGGAGGAGACTCCGGCGCACACCCGCTTGGCCAACGCCGTGCGCCGCGTGGTGGAGATCCTGCCCATCAATGAACACTCCAAGGAACGTCTGCTGCTGTGGCTGCGCGGCGGGCGCCTGCCCATCAAGGTGCACCCGCGCTGATGCACGCAGCCCGACAGGCTCTGGAATATGCGGCCCGCGCTTTGGGTTTCTCGGCGCTGGGGGTGGCGCGCGCCGATGCGGACCAGGGCACGCAGTTGCAGGACTGGTTGGCGGCCGGCGAGCATGCTGGCATGAGCTGGATGGAGCGCCACCTGCCGGCGCGGCTCTGCCCCGAGCTAGTGCTGCCGGGGGTGCGGTGCATCATTATGCTGACCTACGAGTACGCGCGTGAGGACGCACGGCACGCGCAGGGACGTGTGGCGCGCTATGCTCAGGGCGAGGATTACCACAAGCTGCTGGCGGGCAAGTTGGCCGATTTGGATGAAACGCTCTCGTTTTACGGCGGGCAGCAGCGCTGCTTCAGCGATTCCGGCCCCGTCAGCGAGCGATTTTTTGCCCAAGAGGCCGGGCTGGGCTGGCGCGGGCGCAACGGTCTGCTCATTCGCCCGCAGCGGGGGAGCTACTGTTTTCTGGCGAGCATCCTCACCACGCTGGAGCTTCCCTGCGACACGCCGCAGCCCGCGCGCTGCGGCAGCTGCCGACGCTGCGAGGAGGCATGCCCCACCCGCGCCCTGCACGACGGGCAGTGCGATGCCCGCCGCTGCATCTCCTACTGGAGCATCGAAGCGCGCCGCGAGACCATGCCCCCCGAACTGGCAGCCGTTGCGGGCGAGCGCCTCTACGGCTGCGACATCTGCCAGGAGGTCTGCCCCTGGAACCGCCCCCGCCCGGAGCCGCCCGTCGACCCGCACTTACTCATGCCCGCCGCGCTGCGCGATTTGACGACCGAGCAGATGGAGCAACTCGATGAGGCGGCGTTCAACGCCCTGTTTGCCGGCAGCCCCCTGCGCCGCATCGGCGTGGAGCACCTGCGGCGCAATGCGGCTCGTGTGGCAGCAGCCGGCAACGAAACGGATTGATCTTCCGAACTTTTTGCGAATCGGCATTGACAGGAGGGTGGCTTTTTGTTAGCATGCGCCGCCCTCAGACCGCCCATGGTTGAACAGAGCGGCTCGCCGCACCATCTAAACAACATGATATCCTTCTTCCCCTGCTTGGCTCAGTACGGCTATTCCGACTACGGCTACGCTGCCCCCGGCGGCGAGGCGCTGCTCGGCAGCGGTGCCACGATGATCGGTTTGCTCCTCATCCTCATTGCGGGGGGCATCGGTTTTATCGTGCAGCAGAACATGCGCGCCAGTTTCGCCAAGTACTCCGCCGAACGCGCGCCGCTCACGGGGGCCGAAGCCGCCGAACTCATGCTGCGGGAACACGGGCTGAGCGATGTGCGCGTCATCAGCACCCCCGGGCGTCTCACCGACCATTACAACCCTCTCGACCGCACCGTCAACCTCAGCGAGGATGTGTACCACAACGCCACCGTGGCAGCCATGGCCGTGGCGGCGCACGAGTGCGGCCACGCCGTGCAGCACGCGCAGGCCTACCCCTGGCTCTCGCTGCGCTCCTCGCTCGTGCCCATGGTCAACATCGGTTCGCGGCTCGGACAGTTTGTGCTCATGCTCGGCCTCATTCTGGCCGCCATGGGCAGCGGCACCACCGTGGCGTGGGTGGGGCTGGCGCTGTTTGCCACGACCACGCTGTTCGCTTTCGTCACCCTGCCGGTTGAGTTCGATGCCTCGCGCCGCGCGCTGGCGTGGCTGGAAAGCCATGGCGAGGGGCGCGCCCTGCGCGGCGAGGCGGCGACTGCCCTGCGCTGGGCCGCCATGACCTACGTGGCCGCCGCGCTCTCTTCGCTGGCCATGCTGGCCTACTATGCACTGCTGCTGCTCAGCCGCAGCGGACGACGTGATTAACCCCTTTCCTCCATCCCTTCTGTTACCATGCGACACTCCGCCATCATCATCCCCGCCGTTGCCGCCCTGCTGCTCAGCCCCGTCTCCGCCGACATTTCTTCCCTGCCTCCCGGTGATGTCCGCCCCGAGGAAGTGTATACACCCGAACAACTGGCCGAGCAGACGCTCCGCTCGCTGGAGGACGCCCTGCAGCGCCTCAGCCAAGCGACTGACCCCGAGCAGCACCGCGCCGCCGAGCAATGCGTCAGCGGGCTGATGAGCCACATTTGCGCCGACCCCGACCTCAACGCCAACGTGCATCAGCTGCTCAAGATGAACCCCGACCGCGCGCAGCGGCTGCACCAGCTGCTCGAACGCGCCGGGCAGGCACTGCCGCATGAATAAACGGCAACTCGAAGAGCGCATCCGCCGGGCGCTGGGCGGCACCGCCACGCACTACGCCGCCCGGATGGCGCTCGATGCCGTGGTCTCCGCCCTGCGCGAGGGGCTGCACCGCGACGGCGAGGTGCGACTCGCCGGTTTCGGCAGCTTTCGGATGGTGACGCGCCGCCCGCGCCGCCTGCTGTTGCCCCGCACGGGCGCGGAACACCAACTACCGGAGCGGCGGGTGCTCGTGTTTCACCCCTCGCCGCAGACCATGCAGCGCCCCACGGCATGAACCGGCGCGCGTGCAGCGACCTCATGGGGGGAGCCTTCGGGCTGGAGCTGCCGCTCTGCGACTGTTTTCCCCACCCCGAATCGCCCTGCTGCGCCTATGTGGACAGCGGACGCGCCGCGCTACAGCTGCTGCTGCAGGCGCTGCCGCAGCGGCCGCGTCGCGTGTGGGTGCCGCGCTTTGCCTGCGACACGCTGCTGCAACCGCTTCGCCGCCTGCACCTGCCCATCTGCCGCTACGAGATTGCCGAGGACGACCTGAGCCCCCTGCTACCCGATGAGGCGGGGGAGGACGATGCCGCCGTATTCATCAACTACTTCGGGCTCGCGGGCGCGGCCTGGCGGCAGGCGGTCGCGGACTTCCGCGGTGCAGCGCTCGCGGATGCCACCACGGCGCTCTACGCCCCGCCCCTGCCCCAAGCCGCCGGCAGCTTCTACAGCCCGCGCAAGTTCGGCGGCTTGTGCGACGGCGGTGTGGCCGTGGCGCCCTATCCGCTCGCCCTGCCGAGCCGCTGCGACCTCAGCAGCAACGCCGCGCGCGCCCTGCTGCTCCGCACGGAATCCGGCGCTGCCGCCGCCCTGCCCGCCACCGAGCGCGCCGAGGCACGGCTGGATCGGGCACCGCGCCGCATGTCGCCCCTGAGCCGCCGCCTGCTGCGCAGCATCGACTGGGCAGAGGCTGCGCGACGCCGCTGCGCCAACTACCGCGTGCTGCACGCCGCGCTCCGCGAGCTCAACCACCTTCGCCTGCCGGACGAACCGCCGAGCGCCCCCCAATGCTACCCCTTTGTCACGGGCATTCCCGGCCTGCGCGACAGCTTGGTGGATGCCGGCGTGGCGCTGCCCCTCTACTGGCCCGAGGTCATCGCCGACAGCGACGCCGGCGACAGCGCCAACCGGCTGGCGCGCCGCCTGCTACCCCTGCCGCTCGACCAGCGTTATGACACGCATGACATGGAGCGATTGCTGCGCCTCATCCGGGGATAAAGCGGCGTTTTCCTAGGTAATTCTTGCTTTTTTTCAAAAAAAATCCCGATACGGGGTTGACCTTGACAGAAGGCATGGTATTATGTCACTCACGTATGCATGCCGATCTCGAAAAATTAGTACGGTCGGGTAAAATTCCGACTGACTTTGCAGCAAGACTTGATAAATTTGCCCCCGGACAATATGTGATGCACCAGGAATGGGGCGTAGGTAAAGTGGCAGCATGGTCACTGGCGAAAAGCAAAATCAAAATCGACTTTGAAAACAAGGAAGCGCATGTTCTCGGGCTCAAGCTGGCTTACAACGAACTGACCCCCATCCCCGAGGGGCATTTCCTCATCACCTGCTATGATGACCCCGAGACCTGCCGCAGCCGAGCTGCGGGCAAGGACACCCTGCTCGGTTTCATCCGCATGGTGCTCGAGAACAACAAGTCCCTGCGCGAGGGCGTGGACGAGGTGCTGCCCATGCAGCCCGAGGATTTGGAGAAATTCCTCAGCGGGCGCGTCGTGGAAGCCGAGGAGTGGAAGAACTGGTGGGAGAAGGCGCGCGCAGCCATGCGCGATGACCCCGGCTTCCGTCTGCCGACCCGCCGCGGCGAGCCCATCGTGCTGCGCCACGCCGGCAGCGCCGCCGAGGCTCTGCTGGATGATTGCCGCAATGCCAAGGATTTGGAATCCTGCGTCCATGTGCTCGATCAGGCCAAGCTCGACATCCTCAAGAGCGAGCCCGTCATCACCGCGCAGCTCATCGCCGACATCGAGGCGCATGTGCGCCCCGAGCATTCCTTTGAGCCCGAGCGCGTGCTGGAGCTCATTATCATCCGCGATGATATTCTCGACACCATGAGCAGCGATGCTGCGGCGCGCGAGGCGCTCGATGCCGCGCTGACGGAAGCCGGAGTCGACAGCATGACCGGACTGGCCGATAAGCTGCGCAACATCAGCTCGGAGAACATCGTGAAATTCATCGGCGAACTCTCCGCCGCCCGCCAGCGCCGCATCTTCGAGGCGCTGCCCGAGGCGCAGGGCGACAGCTGGCTGCCCTATGTCATCAACATCTTCCTGTTCGGCGGAGCCAAGGTCACCGGGGCTGCCGCTGATTTCATCATCGCCAAGGGAGCCAAGGAGCAACTCTTCTCCGACCTGACCAACGGCATCTCGCGCCAGGATCTCAAGCCCGAGGTGCTGTTGTGGATCTGCAAGGAGCGCAAGGGGCTGGCCCAGGAGCTCTTCGAGCGCACCAAGATGGCGCTCGGCGCAGCCATTATCAATGCCATCGAGGCCGAGAACACCGAGGGCGGTACCAACAAAGCCCTCAAGCTCCGCAACATGCTCATCGATGAGAAGGAGAAGGATTTGGCGCCCGATTTGGTCACGGGTCTTTCCGACCAGGAAGCCCGCCCCTTTGCCAAGGCCATCTACGACTGCTCGGCCATCTCCGAGCTGCACCGCAACGCCCTGCTGGCGCTCATGATGAAGGTGCACCCCTCGCTGCAGGAAATCGTGCTGGCGCGCACCGCGCACAAGGAGAAGCAGAATCTCTACGTCTCCCTGCGCTCCTTCGCCGCCCGCAAGGCCGAGTACGAGGACATCGTCAACGTGCGCATTCCCAAGAACAAGCACGATCTGGAAATCACCCGCGCCGAGGGCGACCTGCGCGAGAACGGCGGCTACCAGGATGCCAAGGCCACACGCCAGGTGCTCATGCGCCGCTCGGAGGAGCTCTCGCGCCTGCTGGCCACGGCCACGCCGACGGACTTCAGCGGCGCGACCTGCGAGACCACGGGCATGGGCACGCGAGTGACCTTCAGCACCGACAAGGGGCAGGAAATCGTCTACACCATCCTCGGTGCCTGGGATTCCGTGCCCGAGGAGCGCATCATCTCCTACAGCTCCAAGCTGGGTGCCAAGCTCATCGGCCACCGCGTGGGCGACAGCCTGCGCCTGCCCATCGAGATCGGCGGGGCGCAGGTCAAGATGACCATCCGCAGCATCGCACCTGCTCCCAAGGAGCTCATTTATCCCGACGGCGAGATTCCCGAGGCCTGAGTTGCCCGGCTCTGCCGCCTTCATCGCCCGCCTGCCCGTCCGTCGGGAGGCGGGCGATCGCGTTGCAGCCAGAGGGGCAAAACGCAGGGCTCAAAGCCCAGCGCATGCCGCAGCAGGCGCATCGGTGGCTCCTCCAGCGCGAGGTTGTACAGCCGCGCCGCGCGGCTCAGCAGACGCTCGCTCTGCTCCTGGCGATACATCGCCGTGCGCAGGTGACCGCCCAGCATCTGCAAGCGCTCGTGGCGGCGCAAGTGCTCGCAGTGCTCCGCCTCCGACAAGGCTCCCCGCAGGCAGCGTCGCAAGCGCGGCTCGCCCTCTGCCGCCTCCGGGAAAGGAGCCTGCTCCGCCGTCAGCGCCAAGCGCGATGCCTCCAACAACTCCAGCAAGGCGGCATTCCCCTCCCCGCTCAAGGGAGTGAACACCGCCTCGAAATCACCCAAACAGTCATTGCGGCGGCGCGTGTCCGCCAGCCACAGCGCCCGCGCACTCTCCACCCCGCGCCGCAGCTCCTCCACCCGACGGTACACCCCCAACAGCCAGCCCAGAACCGCCGCCAACAAGCCCGCCGACACAAGAAACTCCATAGCGCTGCCCACTATAACACAGCCGCCGCGAGCCGCGCCATGACTGTTAGCCAACTATTAGCCCGGCTCACCGGCGGGCTCCTCATCCGCCCGTTCGGCCTCCGACACCGCCGCATTCTGCAACCATCCCCGAGCCAATCGCTCATCGCGCGGCACGCCAAGCCCCCGTGCATAGCACAGCGACATCAGCACGCAGGCCTGCCCGCTGCCCTGCATCGCCGCATAGCGCAGGTAGCGCACGCCCTCCGCCGTGCTGTTGCGCCCCAAGTCCCCCGCCAGCCCCAGCTCCCCCAGCAGCAACTGCGCCTGCGGCAGTTCCTCCTCATCGGCCCAGTGGCGCAGACGCCGCAGCGCCGCCGCCCGGTGCCCCGTCCGCAGCTCCAGCAGGGCGCAGGCCATGGCCGCCAAGGCATCTCCCTGCCCGGCCGCCGCCGCATAGCAGCGCCGCGCCTCCGCGAGCGACGCCTCACCACCCAGCCCGCGCTCGTAGCACAGCCCCAGCGCGCGCTGCGCCTGCGGCAAGCCCGCCTGCGCCGCTGCCTGCAACCAGGGCAAGGCCGCCTGCGCATCGCGGGGAAAGCCGCGCTGCCCTGTCAACAGGCAGCGGCCACACTCGTACTGCGCGCGCGGCTCGCCGCCCGCCGCCCGCCGCAGCAAGTCTGCCGAGTGCCAGCGGCACGAGCCGAGCAGCAGCACAGCCCCCAACAATAAGCCCGCGCACCTCATGACAAAAAATAACGCCGTTGCCGCTCGCTGATGGGCATGCCGCAGCACTCCATCACCGCCAGCATATCCTCCCACACCGCGCGCCGAGCCGACAGCGCCGCGTTGCGCAGCAGGTAACTCGGGTGATAGGTCACCCGCACGGGCACCCCCTGGCACTCCGCCCAGCGCCCGCGCAGCGCCCCCACCCCCGACTCGCACTGCAACAGCGCGCGCGCCGCGCTGGCGCCCAGGCAGACGAGGCAGCGGGGGCGAATCGCGCGAATCTCCGCCAGAATCAGCGGGCGCGAGGCCGCCAGCTCCTCCGCCGACGGCGGACGGTTGGCACTACCCTGCCGCTCCCCCATCGAGGGGCGCCACTTGCAAACATTGGAAATGTAGACCTCCTCGCGGCGCAACCCCATCGCCGCGAGAATCTTGTTGAGCAGCTGCCCCGCCGGCCCCACGAAAGGCTCACCCAGCCGCTCCTCCTCGCTGCCGGGAGCCTCGCCCACCAACATGAGCTGCGCGCGGGGATTGCCCACGGCAAACACCATCGTGCCGCGCAGCGTGCCCAAGGCCTGCGCCGCGCGCCAATGTGCCGCCCGCTCGCGCAGGTACGCCAGCTTCTGCTCCGGGCTCATCTCGCCCCCGGAGGGCTCTGCCTGTTCCGCCGCATCGCTCACAGCCCCATCATAGCACACGCGCCCCCGAACGCAAGCACCGGCTGCGGGGCAGAACATCTCCATCGCTTACGCCCCGGTCACCTGCGCGGCGTATGCTGCCTTCCTGCAGGCGTCGCTGAAGCATGCGGCAACCTCGGATGGGAACGCGCGGCAAGCGCCGCCGGGCACATGCCCAGAGATGCAGACATGAACTGCGGGCGCCCATGCGCCGGAACTGCTGCCCGGGGACGGGCAGCGGGAACGACCTTTCGGAAAAGTTAAGCATGCGCGCATGCCGTAATTGCCCGCAAATCAAGATAAAGGAGCATTTATTCTTGGATGCTGCCACATCTTGTGCTAGCGTGGGGGCATGAGATGCATTCAATGCG
>JBJEVK010000066.1:0-3542 GCA_051884295.1 Akkermansia sp. | reverse complement strand
GGGGTGCAGGGAACGGCGTTCTACATCGGCACCAATGATGTGACCTACGACACCATCAAAGGGCGCACCAACAGCGCGGGGCAGGGCATCACGGAGCTGGTGCTTTGCGGCAAGGGGCTGAACCTGAACACAGCTTTGGCCGAGGGTGTCACGGTGCGGCTGGACGCCGCAAGCTCGGTGATTAACGTGGGCGAGGGTGTCACCCTGAACAAGACGAGCGTGACGAACGGCGATGCCACGCATTGCCTCGACCTGCGCGGCAGCGGCACCTATGCCCTGGGCAGCGACAGCAGCTTGGGCGAGGGCGTGAGCCTGAACGCCACGGAGTGGAAGGGCACCGTGCGCATGGACAGCAGCACGGGCGGCGACCTCTCCGCGCTGGGCAATGCCAACTCGAGCATCGCGGTGACGGGGGCGCTCTCGGGCTCCTCGGTGACGACCGCTTCGGCCTTGAGCGTGGGCGGTGCCGCCGCACTAACGAGCGGTGCCAGCAGCGCCAAGTCTTTCAGCGGCACGGATCTGACGCTGGGCACGGCCACCGAAACCGCCACGCTGAGCACCACGGGTGCGCTCTCCCTCAGCGGCTCGCTGACGCTGGCGAGCGTGGGCTCCTCCGTGAACGTGGGTTCGGTGGGTGGCACGGCGCTGACGCTGGACATCGGCAGCGCGCTGGCCGGGGATGAGGGTACAATCTCCGACTGGACCCTGATGACGCTGGGCACGGCCTCCGACCTCGTCACCCTGACGGGCGGCACGACGACAGACACGGGCTTCACG
This sequence comes from Akkermansia sp., assembly GCA_051884295.1. GTDB lineage: Bacteria > Verrucomicrobiota > Verrucomicrobiia > Verrucomicrobiales > Akkermansiaceae > Akkermansia. Next base: position 2,765 of record JBJEVK010000066.1, on the reverse strand, counting down.
CTGCGCGGCGGCAAGGACGGGCTCTACATCTACACGCTGGAGTGGCAGGAAAACGGCACGAAACTCGTCCTGACGAGCGGTAGGCTCGACGGCAAGGTCTGGGGCGGCAGCACCGGCGACGCATTCGAGAGCGGCAACACCTGGGATTCCTCAGCAACGAACGATCACACGGATGTCATCTTTGCCGGCGGGGGTGCGAGCTCGGTGACCGTGGACGACGACGATGTGAGCGTCAAGGATATCACCATCAGCGGGCGCCCCGGCGATGAGAACTATGTGTTCTCAGGCGGTACCATCGATGCCTCGGGTTCGCTGACCATCACGGAAGACGGTGGCCTGAGCATCGAGAACGAGACGCGGGTGGAACAGTCCGGCAGCATTGCCGACGGCGGCAACCTGAATATCAGCAACGGCGGCAACCTGAGCGTGGAGGGCGACCTCAGCAACAACGGCGACCTGAGCATCGGTGCGGGCGGCAGCTTGAGCGTGGGGGGCGACCTCAGCAACAGCGGCGACCTGAGCATCGGTGCGGGCGGCAGCTTGAGCGTGGAGGGCGACCTGAGCAACAGCGGCGACCTGAGCATCGCGCAGGGTGGATCTATCATCCTGACGGGAGATGGTGCTACACTCAAAACAGACGGCATCACCATCACCGATCTGGATGGGACGCAGGGTGCGCTGGTGAACGGCGGCAAGCTGGAGAGTCTGACGCCGGACAGTGACATCACGCTCTCGCTGAGCGATGATTTGCTGCAAAATGTGCTCGGCAATGCCGGTGCTTTGGCGGAGGAACACTATGCGCTGGTGCGTGTGGCGGATTTGGCCGCCGAGCTGCAACTGGATGAGGCGCAGCTGCAGGATATCCTCAAGAGCGGGCGGCTGGCGAAGATTGTCTCCGGCGAGGCCGCGACCTTTGCACTGCGGTCTGCCCCGAGCACGGTAACGCGCGACCTGCTGCTGCGGCAGCAGACGGAAGAGGAATCTACCTGGGTGGTCGGCGAGGACGCCACGCAAGCCGGGCTCATCGTGCTGGATAACAACGGCAAAGCGCTGAGCGATGACATCCTCGACAACGTGCAGCGTGTGGTCGTCAACGGCGAGCAGGAGATCGACCTCAGCGGAGCGGCGCTGACGCGGCTCAAGCTCAACGGGGTGAAGGGGCTCGGCTCCCTGGCGCTCAAGGGCGATGCCACGGATGTCATCACCATCACCACTACGGATGATTACACGGGCATCCTGACGGCCGAAGGGCTGAAGCTGACGATGAACACGGGCAGCGGCACTGTTGTCTCCCTGGGTGAGGGCTCGCTGAAGCTGGCCGGCGCCTCGACCATGAAGGGAGGCACGCTGGTCGCCACACTGACGCAGACCCAAATCGAGGCCGATGATCCCATCTCCTTGGTGAGCGGCAGCACCCTGGCGCTCAACGGCACCACCGTGGTGCTCGGCACCGCGGATTCCGTCCCGACCTCGCTCAACCTCGACCCGAATGCCACGCTGACGGTCAAGCTGGGCGAAACCGGCAGCACCGCCACGAATGTAACAGCACAACTGCTCGGGACGCTCGGTAAATACTTCGGCAAGGCGACCGTCGTCGACGGCGAGCTGACGGCCGAGCGCAACCGCTCCTACTACAGCGATAACATCGCGGGCAGCGGCAACGGTGCCGCGGGCATCGCCATGGCCGACGAGGTGCTGCTCTACGGCAACCCGCAGGCCAACGTCCCCGACAGCGACCTGGCCAAGCTGCTCGACACGCTCGATGCCTGCGTGGCGACGGGCGACAGTGCCGCCGCCGAGCGCCTGGGCGAGGCCTTCTCCGGCGCCTCGGTCGCCGCCATGGGCGCGGCGCTGGCCGGCACCGTGGAGAGCCGCCTGGAGTCCATCCGCAACCGCACCACCACCATGGGCGTCAGCCAGTGCGTTGTCAACGAGGATATGCCCTACTTCAACGCCTGGATCAACGCCGAGGGCGACTACCGCGAGCTCAACAGCGACGGCAGCATGCCGGGCTACAAGCTCAGCAGCTGGGGCGGCACCGTGGGCTTCGACATGGACTGCACGCCGAGCTTCACCTGCGGCCTGGCTTTCAGCGCCCTCTACGGCGACTTTGACTCCAAGGGGGCTGACCACGCCACAGGTGATCTGGACACCTATTACCTGACGGCCTTTGCCCGCTACGCCAAGCACCGCTGGACGCACACCTTCGTGGCGACCGCCGGTCTGGCGGACACGAGCCTGGAGCGCACGGTCAACGGCGCCAAGGTCAAGGGCGATTCGGACGGCAGCATGCTGGGCGCCCTCTACGAAGTGGGCTATGTGTTCGCGCTGGACGAGGAAGCGACCACCTGCCTGCAGCCCGTGTTCAACGTGGCGGTGACGCACAGCACGCTCAAGGGCTACACCGAAAGCGGCAGCGATGTGGCGCTGAAGGTGGACGACACGGAGCTGACGCGCGTGAGCTTCGGGCTGGGTGCGCGCCTGCAGGCCGTGGTGGGCGAGAGCGTGTACAACCGCTCGTCCATCCTGGAGATGCGCGCGCTGCTCAAGGCAGACGCGGGCGACCGCGAGGGCGAGACGAAGGTCTCTTTGGCGGGCACGGAGCTGCCGACGCACAGCGTGAAGAGCTCGGAAGCAGGCGCCATTGGCTGCGAGCTCGGCGCGGGGCTGACGGTGCCCGTGGGCGGCGAGGGCGGCAATCTCTTTGCCGATGCCTCGGTGGAGCTGCGCGCGGATTACACGAATGTGAACGCCACGCTCGGTTA
>JBJEVK010000065.1:0-3546 GCA_051884295.1 Akkermansia sp. | reverse complement strand
ACAAGGTGTTCTGCAACGGCTTTTCGGTGTCGCATTTGATTTTGCAACTTACACAACGCGAGCATTGTCAATTTTATGCTTGATACAGCATCGCTAATGCTGTAGTTTTCCGCCCCGAACGGATAACAGACACGTTGTGAACTTGACACCGCCCCCCGGAGCAGGCAGAATGAGCGCGTATCATTCTGTCGGCATGAATAACAAACACCTCTTCTGCACCGCTCTCCTTGTTGGTTCGCTTGTCATGCTCCCCTCCTGCGATGAGAGCGCCCCCCAAGCATCCGAACCGGCAGTCGAGCAGCCGGCCGAACCCGCCAAGCCCACGGCTCCCACCGCCGAGGAACTCCAAGCCCTGCTGGCCGAGCATCTGCCGAGCTGTGATGTGGCCGAGGTCGGCACCCTCAGCAGCGAATGCACCGAGCCCGCGGAGGACGGCAGCGTGAGCATCACCGCCCACATTCCCCTGACTCTTCGGGAAAATCTCTACGCCGAGCAAAGCGCCCCCGAATGCTTCAACGAGCAGCGCAAGGCCATGAATGATGCCGCCAACGCCGCCGTGAAGCCTGAATCCGTCTACCTGCTGCAGGTGGGCGGCACCACCGACATCCTCACCGATGCCGACCGCGCGCCCAAGCCCCTGCCCGAGGAGATGCAAAAGCTCGCCAATGAGCTCAAAAATTTGGCCGAATCCTCGGTCTGTGTGCAGCAAAAGGCGGCGGGCGACACCCTCGAGCTCATTGCCCGCGCCACCGCCCGCTACGAGGGCGAGGCCTGGGTGCTCAGCGATGTCACCATCGACAGCTCGGCGCTGCAAGCCATCGCCGAACTGAAACCCGAATCTTCCGTGCAGGCCGCGGGCATCCCCGTGCTGACCCCGGAGTTCGAGCAGGCTCGCAAGGACGAAATCGCCGCCAAGCTCGACGCATTCAACGCACTCGCCGAACCCTACATCAACAGCCGCGAGGACAACGCCCGCGCCACCCTCGCCCGCCTGCAGGCCGAGGCCGAGGAAGCCGCCCACCGCGCTAACGAGGAAGCCGCCAAGGCCGAGGCCGTCCGCCAAACCTGGCTGAACCTCTGCACCAAGGCTCTGGCTCAGGGCAAGAACTTTTCCGGCGAATGGACCCGCGACAACCAATTCGGCGAGCTGACGCTGCACATCGAAACAGTCAAGCAATTCGACAACTCGATTCAATTCATCGGCAGCATCTACGACACCAAACTGCCCGAAGCCAGCCTCGACATCGCCGGGCGCTGCGAACTCACCCCCACGGAGCAAGGAGCCAAGGTCGACATCTCCATCTACGACGGGCGCTACGACCCCGACCAGCCCACGGCCGAGGTCTATGATGCCCGCGACGGTCTGCTCGCGCTCTTCCTGACGCAGGATGGCAAGCTGAACGGTGTCATGACCTGCGGTGCCTGGGCAAACAGCCCGGAAAAGGCCTTCCGCATCTCGCTGACGCCCCGCGCCGAAACGGCGGAGAAAAGCTCCTCGCGCCGCCGCCGCTGAAGCAACATCTCCCTCCCGTTCACAAGCCTGCAACCCACTCGGTTACAGGCTTTTTTTCCATGCTGCCCCCGGTGCGGGAAATGTGTCTTTCTCCGGAAAAAGGATTGCATTTCCGTGCGCCATCCGCTAGAATGCCCGCTCAAGCGATTATGGCCAGACAAGCTTTAGGAAAAGGACTCAGCGCACTGCTCACCAAGAAACCCGAAATCACCTCCCCCGTGGAAGCCTTGGTGGATGGGGAGAGTGTCATTCTGGCGCGGGTGGATGAGATCAAGGCCTCGCCTTTCCAACCCCGTCGCCACTTTGACGAACAGCAGATCGAGGAGCTGGCCGCCTCCATCCGCGAACGCGGGCTCATCCAGCCCCTCGTCGTGCGCAAGGTCGACGGCAAGTTCGAACTCATCGCGGGTGAGCGCCGCCTGCGCGCCGTCACCAGCTTGGGCTACACGGAGGTGCGCGTGGTGGTGCACGATGCTTCAGACGAGGAGGTAGCCGAGCTCACGCTCATCGAAAACCTGCAACGAGCCGACCTCACCCCTCTGGAAGAGGCCGAGCAGTACCGCCTGCTGCAAACCCGCTTCGGCATGAAGCAGGAGGTCATCGCCCGCCACATCGGCAAATCGCGCGCCGCCGTGGCCAACATGGTACGCCTGCTCGACCTGGCTCCCCTCTCCCGCGACCTTCTGGAGAAGAAAAGCATCACCGTCGGCCACGCCAAGGTGCTGCTCCAGCTCAAGGACGATTACCAGCAGTCCACCGCCGCTGAGAAGGTGGCACGCCAAAACCTCACCGTGCGCCAAACCGAGCAGCTAGTGCGCAGCATACTCTCCCCCGAGCCGCCCGCTGCCCTTCCCGCCCCCGAGCGCAAACTGCCCGATGCCTACGCCCGCGTCTGCGAGCAGCTCTCGCACGACTTCGGCACCCGCGTCAACATCAACCTCAAGGGCAAGAGCAACGGCATCATCGAAATCCCCTATGCCGGGCGCGAGGAGCTGGTGCGCATCCTCCAAATGTTCGGCATCAGCGAACAGTTTTGAACCATGTTCCGCGCAGGCAGGGCTTTCGCACTGGCGGCAGCAGCCGTTCTCGTGCTGACAACGGCCTGTCGCGAGGAAAAACCCGCCGCCGCACCCCCGCAGGCGCAGCCGCCGGCAGCTCCCTCAGGCGCAGCCTTTGAGGCCGAGGCCGCCTACCGCCACGCGCTCGCGCTCTGTGCCCTGGGTCCCCGCCCCAGCGGCAGCCCGGCCTACGCCGCGCAAGCCGACTACATTGAGCGCACCCTGAGCGCCGCCGGCTGGAGCGTGACGCGCGACAGCTTCACCCCGCCGCCCCCAGCCCCGCAGACCCTGCGCATGCTCAACCTGCGCGCGCGCCGGGGCGAGAATGACGCCCCGCGTCCCATCCTGCTCTCCTGCCACATCGACACCAAGCGCATCGAGGGTTTTATCGGTGCCGATGACGGCGCCAGCGGCGCGGGCGTCCTCCTCGAGCTGGCGCGCGCGCTCGCGCACCAGCCGGAGCTCGCCGCGCAGGTCGAACTCATCTTCTTGGACGGCGAGGAATCGTTCGCCCCCTCCATGAGCCGCCGCGACGGGCTCTACGGCTCGCGCTACGATGTCGCCCGGCGCGGACAGGACGGGCTGCCGCGCTTCCAAATCAACCTCGACATGGTAGGCGGGCGCGACACCCGCATCGCCGTCCCCGCGCCGGACAGCTCCGACGCCATGCTGCGCCGCTACGCCCGAGCCATTGCGGCCGCGGGGCTCTCCCCGCAGCGCTGGAGCCTGACAGAGCGCTCCTACCTCGACGACCATCTGCCCTACCTCGAAGCGGGGGTCGACAGCCTCAACCTCATCGCTGACTTCAGCGGCAGCGATTGGTGGCACACCCCCCGCGACAGCGCCGAGCGCCTCTCCCCGCGCCTCATGGGCGAATGCGCCCGACTGCTCCTGCAACTGCTCCCCGAACTCTGCCGCGAGCTGGTACGAACCCAGGACATAGGTAACAGAAAAGTACCAGGACACAGGTAACAC
>JBJEVK010000064.1:0-15505 GCA_051884295.1 Akkermansia sp. | reverse complement strand
GGTATTTACGCTTACTTCTGCCGCTGCTGCCTACACGCAGTATTTTGCCGGAGTCGCGGTCGGTATTCTCTATGGTTATTTATTGTTTGCGGCGATTCGGTACCGTGAGTTGCGGATGCCGCTTTTTCGTTCTGCGATTGCCTGTTTTCTGCTTTATGTGCCGTGGCTACCGGTGTGGATGAAGCAGATTCAGTACGTGTCAAATGATTTTTGGATTCCGGAAATCACGCTCGGGGTGTTGAAAGATGTGTGCTGTTTTGCGGCAGGCTCCATGAAGCGTCTGATGTTGATAGCAGGTATTGCGGGTTTAGGATTTGTTGCAAGTGTTGCGGTTCATCGAGGCGGTGGCGGACGTATCCTGAGATCTCTTGCTTTGCCGGTTTTGCTTGTTGTTGCGGGCTGTGTGCTGTCGTGGGTGCTGCGTCCGATTTTTGTCGCACGCTACATGTTCCCTACGCTGTTTTGTTTGTGGATTGGGGTGGCACTGGCTCTTTCCTCCATGCAACGGGGTGTTGTCGTCCGCTGCGTTGCATACGGACTGGCTCTTTTGCTGACGGGCGTGAATTTGCGATCACTGGATGGTGAGTGGGACGGCGAAAGGAAAAGGCATGGGGCGTACAAGGAATTGGTGCAGATGTTGGAGCAGAATCAGGATGCCCGATGGTTGTGCGCTCCGGGAGTCAGCGGTTGCGGTATTATAACGTATTGGACGGGTAAGCCGACATATCTCATGCAGAGTGTTCGCCCGGACGGATGGTTGGCAGAGGCCTTTGGGGATCTGATTGTCAGCACACCTACCCCCGAAGCCGTTTGCGCGCTGCTGCACAGCGATGATCGACCTCTCTATCTGCTTGCCCAAGCCCCGCCGGAAGGAGTGCAGGAGCACTCATCGGCAGATGAATTGGCGGAGGGGGCAGGGCTTCGCCTGCACTTGGAGAGGAGGATGTTCATCGGACTGGGAAATGTATGCATTTATCGGGTGACTGCCCCGTGAAACGACGAGCCCGCCGCACTTTGCGCTTTTCTGCAGCGGGCGGCTGCGCTACAATGCCCGCGCCTATGCAGCCTGCCACCGACTCTTCCCCCCGCACGCCCTGGGGCTCTTTTTGGGCTCTCGTGGTGATTCAGAGCATGAACTCCCTCAACGAGAAGGGGGTGCAGTTCCTGCTCATCGGGCTGGGGATTTGGATGGCGCGCGCGTTGCAGTACCCGCTGTCCGTTCTCATCATCGTGCCTTTCGTGCTCTTCTCGCCGCTGGGGGGCTGGCTGGCGGATCGCTACTGCAAGACGCGCCTGTTGCAGGCGATGGTCGCCCTGCAGGTGATGGCGCTGCTCCTCATGACGGCGGGGCTGTGGGGGCACAGCCTGTGCCTGAGCGTGGGCGGGTTCTGCATCTTCTCGGTGCAGGCCATGTTCTTCTCCCCGGCTAAGAAGGGTTTGGTGAAGGACATGGTGGGTACCCGCAACATCGGCTTTGCCAGCGGGATTCTGGAAATCAGCTCCATGCTCGCGCTGTTGGTGGGGCAGATCGGCGCGCTCTGCGCCATTTACGCCCTGCTGCGCCGTTGGGGACCCGCTGCGGGTTGGGAGGCGGCGGCGCTGCCCTGCACGCTGGCCACGGGGGCGGCGGTGCTGGTGTTGCTGCTCAGCTTCGGCATTCCGCGCTACGCGCCGCAGGGGCAGAAGCCTTTTGATATCAGCCTGCTGTGGCAGCATCTCACGCAGCTGCGCCTGCTGTGGGACAAGCCCGTGCTGCGCAACAGCGAGGTGGGCATCGGCTACTTTTGGTTCATCGCGGGCACGATGATGCTTATCGTGCTGCAAATGGCGGCGGAGGTCAATCCCGTGGCCGACACGGGCGACTTCATGAACATTCTCGGGCAGCAGCGCGACTCGGCGCTGCTCTTCGGCTGGCTGAGCGGCGGCGCCATCCTCGGCGGGCTGACGGCCTCGCTCATCTGTGCGCGCGGCATCCGCCTGTGGGTGGCGCGCGCGGGCGGGGTGGGCATGACTGTGGCCTGTGCCGCGCTGGCGCTCATCCCCTACGGGCACCCCCTGTTTTTTGCGGCGCTCTTTGCCTCGGGCTTCGCGGCCTCGGGCTACTTGGTGCCGCTCAATGCGCGCCTGCAGGACGAGGCGGACGACGACAAGCGCGGCGATGTCATCGCGGCGGGCAATTTGGTGGACTGTGTGCTGGGCATCGCGAGCGTGGTGCTGCAAGGAGCGCTCATGAGCTTGGGGGTCAGCCCGCAGTGGCAGTGCGCCCTGCTGGCGCTCAGCAGCGCGCTGGTGGCGCTCTTCATTTGGCGCAGCACGCGCTGAGCCCGGCGCGCCTCACACCTCGGCGGGCAGCAGCACGGGCTCGTAGCCGAAGATATCGGTGAAGAGGGCGCCCTTGTCCCGCAGCGCGTGGTTCTCCAGCATCAGGTCGCGCACGCCCGGGACGAGCAGCTCGAGGCGACGGTTGTTGCGGCGCACGCTGAATTCGCTGATGCGGTGGGAGTGCGCCCGCTCCATGGCTTCGGCCACGCGCAGCAGCGCGGCGAGCTTTTGCACGCGCAGGCGATCGGCCAGCTCCAGCTCCGTGTAGCTGCTGTCCTCCATGGTTGGTGCCCCGTGGCGGTGGTAGCGCGCCAGCAGCCCCACGACCTCCACATCGCGCCGCGAGAGCCCGAAAATCTCGGAGTTGAGGATGATGTACTGCCCGTGGCGGTGGTGGTTTTTGGGGCTGATGTAGGTGCCGATTTCGTGCAGGATGGCCGCCACCTTGAGCACCAGACGATCGTGGCGCGACAGCCCGTGCAGTTCTTGCAGGGCATCGAAGAGCGCCGTGCAGAGCTTGCGGATTTGGCTGCTGTGCCCGCGGTCGACGCGGTAGCGCGCGGCCAGCAGCTGCGAGAAGTGAATCACCTCGTCCTCCAGCGCCGTGTCGTTGCCGGCGGCGGGCATCAGGTGGCGCAGGAACTCGTGGGCGTAGGGCTCCGCCGGGCACAGCACCGCGACCGGTTCCAGCGCGCGCGCCACCGCCAGCGCGATGAACATGGCGGGCAGCATGGCCGCCACGGCGGCCTCGTCCTCGCGATAGAGCTCGGCGCGGCGCTCGGGGCGCAGGCGCGCCAGCTCGCCCGCGCGCTGCGCCAGCTGCTCCGTGCTGAGGAGCTCGCCGGGGGCGGCGGCGGGGTCGCAGCACCGAAAATCCGGCCCGAACACCAGCAGGGCGTCGGGGGTGCCCGTCAGTGCGCCGTCCAAATCGTAGCTGATTTGCTCGATGGTGCCGCGGATGTGCTCGCGAATGAGTGTCGACTCGTTGTCGGCGCCGACCGGGGAGGAATCGCCGATGCGCACGGCTGTGCGGTGTGCGCCGATGCGGTAGTTGGCGTAGTAGGTGATGCGCCCGCGCTCCAGCACGATGAAGCGCGTGTTGCCCGGGCCGATGTGCTGCACCACCACCCGCTTTTTCTCCAGCTCGGGGTGCTCGGTGAGCACCTGCTGCACATGCAGGTAGAGCAGGCGCGTCATCTCCCCGTCATCCATCACCTGCAGGCGGAGCCCGCAGGCAATCTGCATGCGGTTGACCAGCGTGTCCATGTTGCGGATGTCCAGCAGGATGTTCGTGGCCAGCAGCCGCACCTGCAGCTCGCCTGCGGGGCGGTACTCCTCCAGCAGGTGCATGAAACCGCGCGCCACATGCACGCAGCGATCCATCGTATCGCGGGAAATCAGCCCGCCGCCGAACACATCCTGCGCCAGCTCTACAGGCTGCGACAGCACATCCAGCACGCGGTGCTCCCCGCCCCGCCGCTCCTCCACCATCATGGACATGGCATCGGCACCGAGGAAAATCACCGCCTGCACGCACAGCTTCGGCGCAGGTACTCGGGGGTGAGAAGGAGAGCTTTTCGGCATGGCGATCTGCATTCTACACCCGGGCGAGGGGCGATTTCAAGCACCAAAGCCCGCCAACCGTGACAACGCGCGCCCGCCCTGCCCGGATCGCATGGCTGCGGGAAGCATGTTCACCCGACCGGGGGACGGGGCAGGCTCAATCGTTAAAGTTCAGCTTCCAAATACAGGTGGGGTGCTCGATGCGTTCGCAGCGGCGGGTGCTTTCATCGCCGTGGTAGAGGCAGAGCTCCTGCGGCGGCGGGCAGATGCAGTCGACCAGCCGACGGCGCAGGTTGACCCAGCGTTTGGAGAAGGGGTAGCTCAGGCGGTCGACCGGAGCCTGCGCGGCATCGTAGTCGCGGCGCTCGCGCAGTCCCTCAGGGGTCCACTCCAAGTTGCTGCCCGTGATGGCAAAGGCCGAGGTGAACAGGCGGGGGCGGATGCCGATGGCGATGCCGGAGGCCACGATGGCGTGCAGAAAGGGAAGATCCGCAATGATGCGGTAGCGCAGGTCGAAGCGCAGCCCCAGCCGCCGGAAAGCGGATGCGCGCCAAAAGGTGGTGCAGGTGGTCAGCTCGGCCGTCATGCGGCTGCTGAATGCGTGCGGTTGCACGGGGCGTCGGTGGCAGTGGTAGCGGCCCTCCCGGTCGCAGGCAATGTGGGTCGCCGCGAGGATGTCGACGGAGGGGCAGCGATCAAACTCCGCAGAGACCTGCCGCAGCGCTCCGGGCAGGTACTGCTCGTCGGCGTTGAGGTGGGCGGTGAAATCCGCCGTTTCCGGTATCTGCGCCCATGCCTTGTTCAGGGCGTCGTACATGCCCCGATCCGGGGCACTCTCGTAGGTGAAGCGGTAGCCCGGAGTCGCGGTGTGTGCCTGCTGCCAGCGCTCCAGCCACGCGGTGCTGCCGTCGGCGGAGCCGCCGTCCTGCACATGGTGGTGGATGCACAGCCCGTCGCCCGCCTGATCCGCAACGGAGCGCACGCAGGCCGCCAGACGCGGGAGCGCCTGCAAACAGGGGGTGACGATGTACCAATTCACCATGAGCCGCGGCATTGTGCCATTTCCTGCGCCACCTGTAAAGGCTTAACTGCGCTGCGGCAGTTTGGCGTTGGCCGTTCGCAGCAGAAAGGCCGCGAGCTCGGGGCGCAGCCCCAGCGGCTCCAGCGCCTCCGCCGTCAGCGCGGTTTTCGCGCTCAGTGCGGCAGTGACGGCCTGTTGAATGGTGGCGAGAGCCGCAGCATTGGTCAGCAGCTCCTCCAGAGCTTCGCGCAGCTCGGGCGGGCAATTGACTCGCAGGGTCGCTGTCACCTGCGCGCGAATGGCGGCCGCCGCTAAATCCTGTAGAAATCCCATGATGGTGTGGTGGTTACAGTCGGGAAAGGGCGGAGAGAATAGCCGCCGGGTAGAGAATGTGCTCCTGCACCTGAATGCGCGCGTGCAGCGACTCGGGCGTGTCGTCCGGCAGCACGGGTACAAAGGCCTGCATGAGGATTTCGCCGCTGTCCATGCCGGCATCCACATAATGCACCGTGCAGCCCGTTTGGGAGGCTCCCGCCTCCAGCGCCTGTCTCCAGGCCTCCACCCCCGGGAAAGCCGGCAGCAGGGCGGGGTGAATGTTGAGAATGCGCTTCGGGAACGCCGCCAGCAGCGGCTCCTTCACCAAGCGCATAAAGCCCGCCAGACACACGAAATCGACGCGCAACTCCCGCAGCAGCTGCGCCACGCGCTCCTGCACCTCGAGGGGGAACTTGTTCCGGTAGCCCCCGCAGTCCATCAGCTCGGTGCGCACCCCGCGCTGCCGCGCGCGCTCCAAAATGTAGGCATCCGCATGGTCGGACAGCACGATGACCACCTCGGCAGGCAGGCGCCCCTCGTCAATCGCGTTGAAAATCGACTGGCAGTTGCTCCCCGACCCGGAACCCAACACGGCTAAACGCAATGTACTACTCACGCCGCTACTCTACCCGATTCCGCCGCCCATGGCAAGGAAAACCCGCCGGATGTACGCGGACACGTTGCTTCTGAATTGACAAATAGTCTCCTCCCGCTACAATGAAAGAACACCTTTATGAAATTTCATCTTCCTCCGATTCTCTTCAAAGCACTCGCGGTGTGCTGGGTGGCGGCGCTGAGTCTTGGCAGCAGCGCGGCTGCCAAGGTCATGCTTAGTGACATCTCGATGACGACCTATGCGGATTTCGGCCAAAACAAGGGGCGTTACGCGGTGGGCGGGCATGTGAATGCCCTGTTGCAGGCCATTCGCGAGCAAGAGGGCGGGGTGCGCATCACCTACACCAACGGGCTGCCCGACTACACCCTCCAACACGGCATGGTGGACTTCAGAAGCGGCGATACCCAGCAAGTCGGCGTTCTCATTGCCCCGGGCACCGTTGCCACCGTGGCGCACAACGGCGTGCTGACTCCCACATTCTCCGCTGCCGGTATTCGGTACGACTGCGTCGAATACCGATACAGCAGTGTGTTCTGCTACAAGGCGAGCGGAACGGACTTCAAGGTCAGCCGCACCAACAAGCTCGTCACCGATGCCATCGCCACGCCCATGTACATGAGCGGCGGCAATGACCTGACGGGGCAATTGCTCTATCAGACCGGCTCGGGAGGCATGGTCTACGGGCCTCTCGGGCAGGGGCAATCCATCAGCTACGGCAGCGGACAATATGTCACGGGCGGTATCACCACCATCACGAGCAGCTCCGTGCAGGGCGAGACCGGCTCGCGCCAATGCATTAACCTGACCGGGGTTTCTGACTCCGAGCCTTTGGCCTTCCAAGGTCAGGGGGGCGATTCGGGAAGCCCCACCTACATCTGGAACGAAGCTACCGGGCAGTACGAGTACCTCAACGCCTTGCAAGCCATCGCCGGCACGGAAACCTATGTCAACGGCGACACCGTCTGGGCTCAGAATCAGGCGGAGACAGGCTACCGCGACACGCTGCAGCTCGGGAACACCCACAGCCTGAGCTTTGCAGCCAACGAGACGCAGGGTGACACCATCACCGACACTGTCGAGGGTATCGAGTACAGCGGCACGGCTTACAGCGTGGCGATCGAGGGCACCGAACTGAGCATGAGCGTGTTGGCCGGCAAGGCAGATACCGCCACCGGACAGGCCGTCTACACCTGGGCAGCGCTCAACGATGTGCGGGACAAGGACGACTGGTACACCTACGGCAACGAATACTTCAACGCCTCGAATGCCGCCGAAACTCCGGCGGACAAGCGCAGCTACGCCGAGCTCTTCCTCACCCGCGATACCTGCTTGCGCGCCGCCGACAGCGAGACCTACACCCTGAGCTTCGACCGCATGATTGACACCGGCATCGGCTACACCGAATTTGCCGCTGCTGAGGGGCAGACGGCCGATTTTGTGCTGCAATCGGCGGACAGGACGTCGGGGCAGCTGCTGACGGCGGGCTATGTGGTCGGCAAGGATGTGGCGCTGCACCTGCAATTCACCAACGCAGCGGACTACCTGCGCGAATGGCGCAAAATCGGTGAGGGCGACCTCTACATCGACGGCGCGGGCGGCGACAACCACATCCTGCTCAATCTGGGCGGCAGCGGTGCCACCTACCTGGATCGCCGCGATGCCGAGGGCAACAGCGCCATGGCCGCCTACAGCGTCATCATCAACACCGGCAGCACCCTGGTGCTGCGCGGCGGGGTGGATCAGGTGGGGCGCCTCGTCACCCTGGGCAGCGGCGGTGCCACGCTCGACTTCGCCGGGCACAGCATGGAGTGGAATGCCGGCGCCGAGGCCTCTGCCCCCGGCTTTAACATCCAAGCCCTGACGGAGGAGGGCATCATCACCAACAGTGGCGAGGGCACCACCATCCTGACCGTCACCGATGCGGGCGCGGAGAGCTTCCTCGGCTCCTTCCGCGACCAAGCCGGGGCGGGAGCGCTGAAGATTGTTTACAACGCCGCTGCCGAGTGGACTTGGAACGGCATTGCCACCGACCTGAGCAACGCCGGCAGCGGGGTCGAGGTGCAGCAAGGCACCCTCACCCTAGCCGGAAGCCTGACCGAGCACGGCAAGGGTTCCTACGACGGCAGACCGTTGATTGCCGATAATGTCTGGGAGTTGCGAGCTGCCGGCAGCGCCGACGACTGGCACTACGCCGATGCGAGCATGCCCGTCAGCATCAGCGGCGGCAGCTTTTGTCTGGGCAGCCATGCGCGCCTGACCGGCGATGTCAGCGTGAGCGATGGCGCCAGCTTTGTCATGAACGAAGGCGTGCGGCACAACCTGGAGTATGTCGAGGGTGGCGAGGGCTTGGAGCACACCGCCATGTACCGCGCCTTCTACGGGCTGAAGGGCGATGTGCTGTTGCAGGGCGGGGAGAGCCGCATGGTGGTGAGCTTCAGCGGGGAGACGGATGCCGTCAATGTGTACTCGGGCAGTATCCGCGGCGCGGGCAGCCTGAGCATTGATGCCGCGCAGGGCGTGCTGGTGATGGCGGGCGACAACCGCGCACACACGGGCACCAAGGAGCTCACGGGCGGCACGCTGATGCTGAACAGCGAGGCGGCAATGGGCGATGTGACGACGAATCGCTGGGTGGTGGGTGCGGATGCCTTCGTGGCATTCGGCGGCAGCATGCAGACGCTGCTCGATGCCCTGGACAGCAGTTCGACCGGCACACTGGCTCTGTGGCAGCAACAGGACTCGCAGCTCGACCTCTCCGCGCACGAGCGGATGGATGTGGGTGCCCTGCGCGCCCGCAGCATCACCTACGGTAACAGCGCAGAACAAATCAACGGCACCCTGCGGGTGAACAGCGAGGGCGAGCTGCGGCTCGCCGCTCAACTGGTCGAGGGCAGCCGTCTGGAGGCGCAGGGACGCCTGACGCTCCTGAGCGCAGACAACACGGTCAACTCGCTCAGCATTGGCAGCCAAGGGCTCGCTTTGGGCGCGGGCAGTCAGCTGAGCGTCAGCGGCGGGGTGAGTGTCACAGAGGGCGCCGGGCTGTCGCTGGGCAGTGGTGCGGTGTTGAAGCTGCAATCATCACTGTACGGAGGCGACGATCAAACACGGGCAGAAAATTTTGCGCGTTTCGTCAATGCCGTTTCGGGCGCGGGAACGGTGCAGTTGCAGGGCGATCTGAAGCTGCAACTGAACAACTCGCCTGTTGCTCCGCCGACCTTCCGCGCCCACTATAATGTGGCGGGTGACATGTGGCTGCAAAAATGGGAAAGCGCCTCCTCCTGGGTCGTGGCCGAGGGCGGCTCGCTGGATGTTTCCGGTCTGCTGAAGGTCTCCAACAAACAAACGCTGGAGCTGCAGCGCGGAGGCAGCGTGAGCGCGAGCACCCTGAGCTTGGGCTTGTATAAAGATCAAACCTCCTTCTACGGCAAATTGCTCTCCGCAGGGGGTGAGCTGCGCATCGGCAAGCTGGCCTTTGAGGGAACGCATGAAGCGAACAGCGCTGTCATCAGCGACAGCCGCCTGCACTTCACCACGACGGATACGAGCGCCTCGGTGTTCAGCGGATCGGGCAGCGTCAGCATCAGCAACAGCACACTGAGCAGCGACCACGGGTTCACCATCACCCATGGGCTGACGGAGGAGATCTACCCCAACCTTTCCCTGAGCAACAGCACACTGGATGCCACGGGCGGCGCGATCAGCATCAAAGACATGTACCTGGATGTCAGCGGCAAGCTGACCATCACCGGAGGTTCTGTGAGCCTCAGCGAAAGTCGTACCGACCATGCAACGAAGCTCCACAGCGGAAGTTTTGTCCTTGAGCAAGGCAGCAGCCTCACCCTCAGCGGCACCGTGCGGTTGGATAAGAGCGATGCATTGGCGACGGGCACCTACAGCGGTGGCAAAAACGGCTATTTGACGACACAGAGCGGCTGGGTTGTGGAAGGGGTGATGGACAATCAGGGCGGAAGCCTCGACGCGAGAGCTGCCACGTGGAAACTGGCGGACGGAGACAGCCTGCTGGAGGGCAAGGGTACGCTGGATACGGCCACGGGCAATGTCACCTTCACCACGGAGGCGACGAGCGTCAGCGATAAGACCTACTACGTCAACACGTCGGAGTTCAGCGCCTCCAATTATGCCGAGGCGACGGGTTTTGTCGTTCGCAGCAGAGCCACGCTCTACCTGACCGAGAGCACGGCGGGTACGCTCTCCCTGGGCGCCGCCCTCCGCAGCACGCGGGGCAGCGGCAAGCTGGTCATCGGGATGGGGAAGTCGGGGACGGCAACGCCGAAGGAGCTCCTTCTGGAGAATGCAGCCGCTGCGACCGCTTTTCGCGGTCAGGTCATCCTGAACCGCGATGTGACACTCAAGCTGGGCAGCTCTGCGGACAATGCGGGGCAGGTGGATCTCCGTTCGCTGGATTGTTTGGTCAGCCAGGGTGCCTCCCTGACTTATGGAGCACAGGGGGAGGGCTACCTCAACAATTTTTGTACGCAGAACGAATATGACTACGAAGAGATTGAGACGACCCTCTCCATCAGCTCCACCACGAGAACCGGAAAACTGATTTTCGGCGGCACAACCGAACTGAATGCGGATTTCACCATCAAGACCCAGTACGAAGCCCATCTGCAGGTGGATGCGCTTGCCGGTTCGGCGCGATTCACCTTCAATGGCGCTGCGGATGGGAGCCATGGCACGCACAGCGACATGAGCATTCTTTCCATGACGGGCTACACGGGTACCCTTGCCCTGCAGCGGCTGCGCTCCGGGGCGCAGGTCAAGGCCGATCTGTGGAGTGGCGCAAACGGTGCTGCCCTCGGCGGGCTGTCGCTCGACAGCGGGGCGGAGGCGACTGTGCACGCGCAGGCCGCCACGCGCCTGGGGAGCGTCACGATGAGCAATTCCCTGGGGCTGGCTCCGCGCAACACCCTGACGCTGCAGAGCGGTGGGAAGAGTATCAGCGCCGATTCCATCGCCGGCGTGGGTGATGTCGTGCTGTGCGGCAGCGGCTCCCTGAGCGTCGGGCGGGCGGAACTGCGCAGCATCGGCAGCGGGCAAGCCGCCATGAGCAGCAGCGGCTACATGAGCATGAGCGCGAGCGGCTTGTCCGGCGCTGCCCTGAGTGCGGCCGAGCTGAGCATCTGCGGCGCGGACAGCACCGAGAGCACGCTCACCTACACGCTCGATCGTGTGTACATGGACGACGGTTCCGTGCTGGATCTGTCGCAAGGCAGTGTGGTGACGGCGAGCGCCTCGGTCTTTTCGAGCGTGCGGATGGATGCGAGCTCCTCGCTGACCGGCAGCGCGCTGATCACGGGGGATGTGCATCTGGTGCTCTCGCTGACGGAGCTGGGCGACATCGACATCACCAAGGTGGTGAGCTGTGACCGCCTGCGCGGCATGGTGCTGGGCGCCGGCAGCACGCTGACTCTCGATTTCCGCGAGTTGGAGAACTTGATGAGCGATCCGCAGACCGATGGGCTGTGCGTCGTTTTGGAGGGCGTGCAGTGGGAGAGCGGCGATGCTCTCTTCGGTCTGGCGGCCGAGCGCAGCCTGTGGGAGCCCGCGGCCTTCAGCTGCGACGGCACCAACACCTATGTCACTTTCGGGGCGGTTGTTCCCGAGCCCGCCACCGCCACCCTGAGCCTGCTGGCGCTCGCGGCACTTGCCGCCCGCCGCCGCCGCAGGCGCTGAGCGCGCGCCGCCGCAGGGGCTCCGCGAACGGCATCGCAACACCGCCTGTTCCCCCAAGCGTGGGGAGCAGGCGGTGTGTTTTGCGTTTTTTGGAAAAAAGATCAGAAGTCGACTTGCGGCAGGACCTCCCCCCGAGCCGCTGTGAGGGCAGGCGGGTGAGATTCCCGAAAAATCAGCGCTTCAGCAGCGCCTCCAGCGCCTCCTGCGCGGCGTTGTCGCCCTGCATGGCGGCGCGGCGCAGCCAGTGCACCGCCTGATCCGCATCCGCCTCCACCCCCAAGCCATCGCGGTAGGCGCAGCCCAGCGTGTACGCCGCCGGGGCGCAGTCGGCCTCAGCGGCCTTGCGGCAGTGCTCGATGAACGCCGCCGGGTCGACCTCCACCCCCGTGCCCAGCGCGTAGCAACGCGCCAAATTGAAACGTGCCTCCCGACAGCCGCCCTCGGCCGCGCGGCGGTAGCAGTCGAACGCCTTGGCAGCATCGACCGCCGTGCCGCGCCCCGTCTCGTAGGCCAGCCCCAAGCGGCATAGCGCCGCGGCATCGCCCTGTTCCGCCGCCTGCGCGAGCTCCTGCAGCTCGGCGGGCAGGGGCTGCCCGTCCGGTGCGGCAGCTGCGGGGTCTGCGGGCGTCTCCGCCGGCGCAGCGGCGCTCTCCGCTGCCCCCTCGGCGGGGGAATCGGCCGTCTCAGCGGGAGCACCCTCGCTCGGCGGCGTCGAGGTGGAGTCATCGCAGCCGCACAGCAGCAACATCGGCAACAGCCGGGAGAGAGGAGATACGTTCATGCCCCGCATTGTAGCGGGGAAGCCGCCGATTTGTCAAGGATAACACTCGCCCCCGCAGGTGCAACGTGCTATGCTGTTGCCGTTCATGAATCTGCTTGAAATCAGTCTGATCGGCTTGGCTCTCGCCGTGGATGCCACCCTCTACGCCTTTTCCTACGGCTTGGTGCTGCGGCAGCAGCGCCGCCGCGCCGCCCTGCAGCTCGCCCTCACCGTTGGGCTCTACCAAATGCTCATGCCCCTGCCGGGGTATTGGGGCGGCAGCGTCGTTCGCGGGTTCGTGGCTGCCTGGGCGCCGTGGGTCGTGCTGCTGGTGTTCGGCGCCTTGGGTGGCAATATCCTGATGCAGGCCTGGTGCGGCAGCGGGGAAGAGAGGGTCTCCGGCACCCCCCTCGGCTTCGCGGCACTCATGGGGGTGGGGCTGGCCACGGCGATTGATGCGCTGGCCGTCGGCGCCTGCATGGCGCTGGGGGATTTCGGCGGGGCGGCGATGGAGCTGCCGCAGCTGCTGGCGGCCTGCGCCCTCATCGGCGGCATCACCTTTACCTGCGCACTGGTTGCCTTCCACAGCGCGCGTCTGCTGCACCGCCTGCCCGTGCGATGGCTCGAAACCGTCGCCGGGCTGCTCCTCATCGGCCTCGGCGTGCAAAACCTGTGGGCGGCGATTTAGGCGGCTACTTTAGAGGAAGCACAGCCACAGGTAAATCGCCGCAACGGCAATGCTGAGCAGCATGAGCGGGAAGGCCAGCTTCATGAAGCCCAGAAAAGATACCACCAAATTGTGCTTGCGGCTGATGGCCAGCGCCACCACATTGGCGCTGGCGCCGATCACCGTGCCGTTGCCGCCCAAGCAAGCGCCCAGCGAGAGCGCCCACCACAGCGGCTCCAGGTCAGCGATACCCATCTGCCCCATGTCCTTGACCAGCGGAATCATGGTTGCCACGAAAGGAATGTTGTCCACAAAGGACGACATGACCGCCGAGAGCGTGAGAATGGTCATCGTGGTGGCCGTCGGGTCGCCGTGCGTCAGCTCGATGGCGCGGGCGGCCAGCCACTCGATAATGCCGTTGACCTCCAGCCCGCCCACCAGCACAAAGAGCCCGAGGAAGAAGAAAATCGTGGTCCACTCGATGCGCGCAAACACCTGCTCCAGCGCCTTCTCGCGGTCGGGCATCACCAGAAAGAGCAGCAGCGAGGCGCCTGTGACGGCGATGGTGCCGCTCTCGATGCCCCAGCCCGGAATCTGACCGTGGCAGCAGAAGAGCACAATGGTCAGCCCCAGTGTCACCCCGCAGGCAAGGAGCATCTTGGGACTCTTAATCAGCCCCTCCGTTTTGATGTTCATCACGCGGTTGTGATTCGCCTTGGCATGCGCGCGGAACTCCTTGCGGTACACAAAGAGGATCACCGCCAAGGTCAACACAAAGGAAATGGCGCAGGGCAGCGTCAGGTTGCGCAGGAAAGCCATGAAATCCAACTCCGGCACTGCGCTGGCGATCATGATGTTGGGCGGGTCGCCGATCATGGTGCAGGTGCCGCCGATGTTGGAGGAGAAAATCTGCGCCAGCACAAAGGGCATGGGCGAAATCTTGAGGTCGCGGGTCAGGGTGAAGGTGATGGGCACCGTCAGCAGCACCGTCGTCACATTATCCAGCAGCGCCGAGCAGACCGCCACCAGCAGGGAAAGCGCAATGAGCAGCGCGATCGAATTGCCGTTGGTCTTTTGCGCCGCCCACACGGACAGAAAGCGGAACAGCCCCGTCTTGCCCAGCACGAGCACCTGAATCATCATGCCGATAAGCAGAGCCAACGTGTTAAAGTCCACATGGGCAATCGCCTGCGTCTGCGTAATCACCCCCGCGAGCACCATCAGCATGGCTCCGAACAGCGCCACCACCGTGCGATGCACACGCTCCGAAATGATGAGCGCATAGGAAACCAGGAAGATGACGAGAGCGGCGCAAACGTGGTAAGACATAATGATGGACAGGAAAGAGCAAGTAACGGCAGCACTCGCCGCCGATGCGAAAAACGGGCGGGTATGTTACCACAAACGACGGAACCCCGCAAGCTTTATTCGCCTCTGTTGCCTCGAAAAAAAGAGCCGCGGACGTTTATCCGCAGCTCTTCAAACATAGGGATATAGGGACTCGAACCCCAAATAGCGGTGCCAGAAACCGATGTGTTGCCAATTACACCATATCCCTGTTCCGAACTCGTCTTGCCAACGAGGACGACAGGATTCTATGTTTTTGCGAGCGCGGAGTCAAGCCTTTTTTGTGAAAAAATGCGAATGAGCCCTGCGCGCCCTTTCCGGCCGGGACAGCGTGGAGCGCGATGCGGCTTTTGGGCTTGCCAAACGGGGGATGCGGTGGCATCATAGCGGGCGAGGCAGCCCGGCTTCCGCGCTGCGCACAGATATCGACACTATGAAAACGCTCAAGCGATTCCTCCTCGTTGGTGCCCCTGCTTCCGGCAAGGGTACGCAGTCTAACTTCCTCTCGACCACCTACGACCTCAAGCCGCTTTCGACGGGGGCTCTGCTGCGCGCGGAGATTGCCGCCGGATCCGAGCTGGGGCTGGAGGCCAAGAAGTACATGGACGCGGCCATGTTCGTGCCCGATTCCGTGGTGAACGGCATCGCTGCCAAGTGGCTGGGTGAGAACAAGGAGGCCGGCTGCCTGCTCGATGGCTACCCCCGCACCGTGGCTCAGGCCGAGACGCTGGATGCCAATCTGTCGGCCATGGGCCTGGCGGTGGACATCGTGGTGTATCTCAATGTGTCCTACGAGCTCATCGAGGCGCGCATGCTCAAGCGCAAGGCCTGCCCCGCCTGCGGCGAAACCACCCGCAACGGCGAGGAGATCTGCCCCAAGTGCGGCGGCAAGATGGTGGTGCGCACGGACGACAATCCCGAAGCCTTTGCCAAGCGCATGAAGGATTACCAGACCCTGACCGTGCCCGTCATCGAGCACTACGCGAAGCAGGGCAAGGTGGTGGAGATTGCCGTGACGGAGGAGGGCGAGCCCGAGGCCGTTTCCTCCCGCATCGCGGCGGCCATCCGCGCGTACGCCGAGGCCTGAGGCTTCGGCGGTGCCGCCTGTGACATTTCCCGACAAACGCTCCCGCTCCGGCGGGGGCTGAATTGCAAGACTAAATGCGACAAAGCGAAAACAACTTCATTTTAGGC